>NZ_JAMSKS010000012.1:0-223426 GCF_024436645.1 Rhodococcus sp. T9N
CGCAGCGTCATCTGACCGAGGGCGGCGACGCTTCCCAGGAAGCCAGCTCACTCATCGCACGCCCCGCCGTCGATATCTAGTGCGCCGACGTCAGTTCGATACAGGAATTGGGCGACTCAGGTACGCGAACGGGCATCGCTCATCCGATCGAGCCCACTTTCCATGGATACTGCCAGTCGCTCGAGTGCGGCAAGGACCTTCCCCCGGTCCCGGCCGAGTTGGGTGAACAATTCACCGTGAGCGGCGAGTTCGCGAGGAAAGACGTCGTCGACGACAGCGTTTCCCTGGACCGTCATCGTGATCAGTGCAGATCGCCTGTCTTCGGGATTGCTTGTGCGGGAGACGAGTCCTCGCTTCTCGAGTCGCGCGAGTGCCTTGCTGACCCCGGCCCGAGACATACCGAGGCGTTCGGCGAGACGAATCGCGGTGACCGGTTCCTCGGCGTATCGCAGTGGCACAAGCAGTTCCACTTCCGACACGGTGAGATCCGCGGTTTGGTATACCGGTTCGACTGCTAGTTCGAGAAGCGCCGTAATCCGTTTGAGTTGCGCGACTACTTCCATGGGCGAGGTGTCGAGGTCGGGATTGTTTTCGGCCCAGAGGTTGCAGGTACGGGAGCGGAGTGTTGGTTCGTTCACGATTCCTCAACTTTGTTAACCGGTAAACAAATTTGCTAGATTGCCAGAATAGCCCACCGTCTCGGGTGGGACGATCTGCGGACTGGGGGAGCACATGAGGTTCGACGTGGTGATTGTCGGTGGCGGTGCGGCGGGGTTGAGTGCCGCGCTTGTTCTGGCTCGGGCTCGGCGGCGAGTGATGATCGTCGATGCAGGTAACCCGCGCAATGGTGTCTCCGAGCACCTGCACGGGTACCTGACGCGGGATGGTGAGAGTCCTACGCAATTACTTGCGGCCGGCCGCAAGGAGGTTCTCGAGTACGGCAGCGAAATGACGACTGGCACCGCAATCCGAATCGAGCGCACGGACGACGGTGGGTTTCTTGTGCAAACCGACGCGACTGCGTCGCTGGAGGCACGGACTGTTCTGGTTGCTACTGGGTTACGTGACGAGCTGCCGAACATCGCTGGGCTGCAGGATCGCTGGGGCGTCGACGTTCTGCATTGTCCCTACTGTCACGGGTACGAGGTTCGAGATTCCCCGATCGGTGTGCTCGGTGGTGGCAATAGGCCGTTCACCATTCATCAGGCGTCGTTGCTGCGTCAATGGTCGGAGGATGTCGTCTTCTTTCCCAACCGTATCGAGCTGACGGGAGCCGAACGGGAGCGGCTGATTGCCAGGGGGATTCGCATTGTCGAAGGCGATGTGGCTGGCGTGTCGGTTGGCGATGGTCGATTGGACGGCGTCGAACTGGCCTCCGGTCAGGTAATTCCGCGAAGCGTAGTGTTTGTCGGCCCACGGTTTGTTCCGCGAGGCGATCTGTTGACTGACCTGGGGTGTGAAGCCGACGAAAATGGTTGGGTGGTAACTGATCCTGCAGGCAGCACAAGTGTGCCTGGAGCCTGGGCCGCGGGGAATGTGTCGGATTCTCCGGCGCAGTTGATCACCGCCGCCGCTGCCGGATCAAAGGCTGCGATTGCACTGAATCACTATCTGCTCGAGCAGGATATCGTGCGAGCGGTTGCGATCGCAGCCGAACTTCAGCCGAGTGAAACCGGAAGCAACCCTCGCGGGGTCTCTTGAGCGATCTGGTTCAGCGCAGACTCCAACGTCGGAAATTGATACTGGAAGCCGCTGTCCGCGAGCACCCCTGGTGAAACCCAGCGACTCTTCGTTACCAGTTCAGCCTCGGTGCGGATGATTCGTGCGCCGAACTCGAGCATCCAGCCCGGCGTCGGAAACCCATATTGTCGGCCAAGTTTCGCTCGTACCATCCGCATCATGTCGGTGTTGGTTACCGGATACGGGGATGCGATATTGACCGGGCCTGAGATCTCCGGATTCTCGTAGACGTGGATGATCGCGCGAATGACGTCGGCGATGTGAATCCAGCTGAACATCTGTCGGCCGTCGCCCATTCGTCCGCCGAAGCCCATTCGGGCGAGGTTGACGAACGGATTGATCGCCCCACCGCCGGCTCCGAGGACGATCGACATCCGAAGTGCCACTTTGCGAACAGGCGTTGGGGCTGAGAACAATTCGTGTTCCCACGCTCGCGCGACCGCTACGGAGAATCCCTTTCCCAGCTCTCCGTTCTTCTCGTCCATCGGTCGATCTCGTGCGTCTCGGTAGATCGTGCCGGTACTGGCATTCGCCCAGAGTGAGGGTGGCTGCGGCGTGCGGGTCAGCGCACGACCCAACAGTGCAGTCGTTTCCACTCGGGAGGAGAAGATGTCGTCGGCATTGCGCTTGTTGTAGCGGCAGCTCACGGAGCGGCCGGCGAGGTTGACGAGCAGATCCGTGCCGCTGAGTACATCGGCGACGCCGTGCTCGTCGGACCACGTGGCATCGCTCGTTCCTCCCCGGCCGATCGTCCGAACGTCGACCCCGTTGGATTCGAGCGTTCGAAGAAGGTGTTGGCCTACGTAACCCGACGCACCACAGACAACAACGGTCTTCATGGTTTTGTGTTCCCCTCTGCAGAAGCGACTTTTGTCATCAGGGCGGCGACATCGCCGACCAGACCTCGTGCCACTGGCAGCCGGGCGAGGGTGAGCGCTTTCGCGATGATCGGTACCAGGCCGTCGACGAGGGATCGGGTACGAGTTTGCCCCGGAGACGCGTCGGTGACCCAGTGCAGCGTCACGCCCAGATAGCTGAGCCACAAGAGTGTTGGGAGCTGGGTCTCCAATGACGACGGCGTCTTCTGCTTCGACGCCGCCAGTGCTTCGCGCATCAATTCGACGGCCATCGATCTCGCATCGGTCGACTCGGCCGAGAACGGGCTGGACTGTGATGTGGTGGGCAGGGCAACGTGCAGAAACGTGCTGCCGAAGCCGTGATAGGGCCCCATGACATCGAGTCCGGTGTGCAGAACAATCGTGAGATTTTCTGTCAGTGACCCACCTTCGCGAAGGAGTGGAAGCGCCCGCGCGCGGTGATCGCGTTGGATGACGAGATACAGCTCGTGAACCAGTTCGTCCTTACTGGCGAAGTAGTAGTAGGCGTTCCCGAGCGAGACCTCTGCCTCATTTGCGATCTTGCGCATGGTCGTCGCTGCGAAGCCTTCGTCGCGGAAGAGCCGCAATGCTGTTTCCACCAGCTTTTCCCTGGTCTCGATCCCGCGACTACCCATCGACACTCCTTCTTTGAACATGTTCAAGTGCAGCGTACGCCCTGGAGTTGAACACGTTCAAGAGTGGATCTGTTGCGTGAAAGATAATAAGCGCGCATACTAAATGCATGAATGAATGTGCTTTCGGTTCGCCAGGGGGCCGGCGATGAATGCCTGGTTAGGGGTTGTCTCTGCCGAACATGTGCGTCGCGCAGTGGATCTCGGTATCGCACAGATCGGGCACGGAAAGAGAGCTGGTTTGGTACGGATGAAAGCAGGTGACGTGCTGGTCTATTATTCGCCGGTCGAGTCCATGGGCGACCGAGATCCGTTGCGCGAGTTCACAGCTCTCGGTGTGATCGAAGAGGGTGAGATCTGGCAGGCGGACGAGGGGTGTTTCAAGCCGTTTCGGCGGCGAGTTCGGTACGAACAGTTCAACCCCGTTCCTCTCGACGCAGTCCGGAGTCGATTGGCGCTGACCTCGGCACCGAATTGGGGGTATCAACTCCGGCGTGGCTTGATTCCGTTGGATGACAACGACGTCGTGGTTCTGCGTTCGACGACGAGCTGACACACTGGCGCTGTGGCGAAGAAACTGGAAACCGACTTCGAGGACGCGGACGAGAGTCCCGGTCTGATGTTGTGGCGTGTCACCAATGCTTGGCAAGCCTCGATTCGCGCGGCGCTGCGACCTTTCGACCTGACCCACGTGCAGTTCGTTCTGCTCGCCGCACTGACCTGGCTGGATGCAGAGACGCCGATAACTCAACGCGGTCTTGCCGAGTACGCGCGCACCGACGCGATGATGACGTCACAGGTGATTCGGACCCTCGAATCCAAGGGGTTTGTCGAACGACGTCCACATCCGACCGATGCTCGTGCTCGCTCGCTTGCCGTCACGCCGGTGGGTGCGGCCTTGGCCGGCAGGGTGAACCGCGCGGTGGAATCTTCGGACCGGGAATTCTTCGCCGCTCTGGGGGATCGTCAGGCGGCCTTCGTCGCGATGCTCGGCACGCTTGATCGACGGTAACAACCCTCAGTTTCGAGGAGGTTGCTCTGTAGTTCTCTGCAGCAGTGCGTATTTGGCTTCCAGCCCGTCCAGCAGGGATTCCAGCGCGAGTTCGAAACTGGCACCATCGATTTCCGTAGCACGCTCGCGCAACAGATGTGCTCGCGTGAGGTGCGGGTAACGCTCGGCGTAGATCGCCGGATCGTCCACGAATCCGCCGGAGAACGTCGCTGTCGCAGCGCCCATGACCACGTACTTGACGGAAGCGCCGATCAGCGTTGCCGTGCGCTGCGGCCATCCGGCGCGCACCAGTCCGCCGTGGATGGCGTTGGCGCGGTCAAGGGCGATGGGCCTGACGCTCGGACCGTAGGCCAAGTAGGGAACGATATTGGGATGCTTGCCCAGGGCAGCGTGGTAGGACCGCGCCCACGTGCGAAGCGCACCGCGCCAATCGTCAGAGTCGAAGCCGCTCACGTCGACGGACTCCATGATGACGTTCGCGACGTCGTCGAGTAGCTCGTCCTTGTTGGCGTAATGGCTGTACAGCGATGGTGCTTGCACGCCGAGAACGGTGGCGAGTTTGCGCATCGAGAAGTCGGTCAAACCGTGCTCGTCGACCAATTTCAGGGCGGTGTCCCTGATGATCGGCTTGCTCAGTAGTGGAATCCGCGGTCGCGCCATCGCACACCCTTTCGTGTGAAAGTACTGGACAACCTTACACTGTGAGTTTATTATCCAATTAACCTAACAGTGTTCGGGAACGTGGAGGATCAGATGACACGGGTGTTCGAGAACAAGTCCGATCTCCTGGGGGCGGTCGGTGAAACGCTGGGCTCGAGCGAGTGGGTCGAGGTCACCCGCGAGATGGTCCATCAATTTGCCGACGCGACCGGTGACCATCAGTGGATTCATGTCGACGACGAAAGAGCCAGGCGCGAATCACCTTTCGGTGGACCAATTGCGCACGGGTATCTGACGCTCTCACTCCTGCCGCTTCTGTCGAAGTCCGTGTATCGCATCGACGGCGCGAAAATGGTCATCAACTACGGGTCCGACAAGGTTCGATTCCCGAGTCCGGTGCCAGTCGGGGCCAAGGTTCGAAATACCGCAGTGCTCTCCGCAATCGAAGAATTGCCGAACGGTTCACTACAGAGTCAGATCACCAACACCGTCGAGATCGAAGGCGTGGGCAAACCTGCCGTCGTTGCGCAGACCGTCGCGCGAATCTTGTTCTGAAATCCTGCAAGAAGAAAGCAGACTCCACATGAATCTCGAACTGACCACTGAGGAAGTTGCGTTCCGCGAGGAGATGCGAAAGTTCTTCACCACCGAATTCTCGCCCGAACTTCGTGCGCGTGCAGCGGGATTCGGAAAGCTGACGCGTGAAGACATCGTTGCGGGCCAGCAGATTCTGAACGCACACGGACTGGCGGTTCCGCACTGGCCGATCGAATGGGGTGGCAAGGACTGGACTCCGGTACAGCGCCACATCTATTCCGAGGAAATGCAGTTGGCGTCGGTACCCAACCCGTTGCCGTTCAACGTGAGCATGGTTGGGCCCGTCATCGCGGCCTTCGGCTCGCAGGAGCAGAAGGAGCAGTTTCTCCCGGCGACGGCTAACGCCGATATCTGGTGGTGCCAAGGTTTTTCGGAACCCGAAGCCGGTTCGGATCTCGCTTCACTCAAGACAGCCGCTGTTCGTGACGGCGCAGACTACATCGTCAATGGTCAGAAGACGTGGACTACTCTCGCGCAGCACGCCGAGTGGATCTTCTGTCTGGTTCGTACAGATGCCAGTGCTCAGAAGCGGCAGGCCGGAATTTCGTTCTTGCTCATCGATCTGGCAACTCCCGGCATCACGGTTCGCCCCATCAAACTGATCGACGGCAGCGTCGAGGTCAACGAGGTGTTCTTCGACAACGTCCGCGTCCCTGCGGAGAATCTTGTCGGCGAAGAGAACAAAGGCTGGGACTACGCCAAGTTCCTGCTCGGCAACGAACGCACGGGCGTCACGCGGGTCGGGTTCTCCAAAACTCTTGTCGCCACGGCAAAAGAGAAGGCGCGGGAAGTTCGCGTTGGAACCGGCACCCTCCTCGATGATCCGTTGTTCGCGGCTCGGTTGGCTGAGTTGGAAAACGATTTGCTTGCGCTGGATCTGACTCAACTGCGAGTTGTGGCGAGTTCGGCAGACGGCAAGCCGAACCCGGCGTCCTCGCTGCTCAAGCTCCGCGGCTCCGAATTGCAGCAGGCAGCAACGGAATTGCTGATGGATGTTGCGGGTCCGGACTCGTTGCCGGTGAATACGGTCGAGATCGACTCGCCGGAGTGGGCGCAGCAAGCGGCGCCGCGCTACCTGAACTACCGGAAGGTTTCCATCTACAGCGGATCAAGTGAGGTGCAGCGCTCCATCATTGCCTCCTCGATTCTCGGATTGTGAGCATCTGACATGAATTTCGAACTCGACGACGAGCAGACGATGCTTCGCGACACGACGCGTGAATTGCTCAACCGCAGCTACGACGCGGAGAAGCGCAACGCCACCTCGGCTACTGACGAGGGATGGAATGCCGCGGTGTGGAAGCAGTTCGCGGAGCTCGGGCTGCTCGGCCTGCCGTTCGCGGAGGCTGACGGCGGAATGGGCGCTGGACCGGTCGAGACCATGGTCGTGATGACCGAACTGGGCCGTGCGCTTGCACCCGAGCCGTACTTGGGTGGTGTTCTGATCCCCGGCGGTTTGATCGCGGCTGTCGGTTCGGCAGATCAGCGGGCGCGGCTCCTGCCGGCGCTCAGCGACGGGACCACTCTGTCGGCCTTCGCGCATACGGAACCCGGCACGCGCTGGCCGGTCGCCACCGTCACGACCACGGCGTCGCAGTCGGGATCGGGATCGGGGTGGACTATCACCGGCGTCAAGAACCCGGTCCTGCAGGGCGACAGCGCGCACGTCGTGATCGTCAGCGCCGCACTTCCAGACGGGGGCACCGGGCTCTTTCTGGTAGATGCGGAAAGCGCGGGTGTCTCATGGAGCAAATACGCAACTCACGACGGCCGTCGCGGTGCGCAGTTCACGTTCACCGATGCCGCGGCCGAACAGCTTGGTGAGGGCGGCGATGTCACGGAGGCGATCGTCGAAGCAGAGGTTCGGGCGCAGGCAGCTCTGTGCGCCGAGGCGATCGGGATCATGACCGAAGCTCTGCGACTGACGACGGAATACCTGAAGCAGCGCAAGCAGTTCGGTGTTCCGCTCGCGAAGTTCCAGACGCTGACTCATCGTGCGGCCGACATGTACGTGGCGCTCGAACTGGCGAGCAGCATGAGTCTGTACGCCACCATGGCCATCGCCGACGGAGTGATCGATCCGACCATCGCGTCGCGAGCGAAGCTGTCTGTCGGTCGCGCCGCGCATCAGATCGGTCAGGAAGCAATTCAGATGCACGGTGGTATCGGTATGACAGCCGAGTATCCGGTCGGGCACTACGTCTCGCGGCTGGTGGCCATCGAACACACTTTGGGCGCATCTGACGATCACCTCAGGGTGCTGGCCGCCGGCGTCTCGAACTATTCGATGGTGAACGTCACCGAGTAGATCGGTGGTGAAGATAACGGGAGGTCACGCGCAGGTCGCGTGGCCTCCCTTGTCTGTGCGGGGGCCGACCCGCGGTATTCGCGGTCAAGTAAAATTCCTGTGATCAGTCCGAGAAGAGAAAGGGATCGAAGTGACCGCGCATACCGAGCAGCTCGAGTTCCAAGCAGAAACACGTCAGCTGCTGGATCTGATGGTTCATTCAATCTATACGAACAAGGACAGCTTCCTTCGTGAGTTGATCTCCAACGCTTCGGACGCGCTGGACAAGCTCCGCCTCGAGTCTTACCAGGACAAAGACCTCAACGTCGACGTCTCCGATCTGCATATCGAGATCGACATCGACAAGGCAGCACGCACCCTGACCATCCGCGACAACGGCATCGGCATGTCGCGTGACGAGGTCGTCGACCTGATCGGCACGCTCGCCAAGTCCGGCACCGCCGAGGTCCGTCGTAAGCTCAAGGAAGCCAAGGATGCAGCGGCATCCGAAGAACTGATCGGTCAGTTCGGCATCGGCTTCTACTCCACGTTCATGGTCGCGGACAAGGTCACGCTGCTGACCCGCCGCGCCGGTGAAGATCACGCGACGCGCTGGGAATCGACCGGCGAAGGCACGTACACGCTCGAGCATGTGAACGAGGCACCGCAGGGTAGCTCCGTGACCCTGCACCTGATGCCCGAGGATTCCGAGAACGGCCTGCACGACTACACGTCGGAATGGAAGATCAAGGAACTGGTCAAGAAGTACTCCGACTTCATCGCGTGGCCCATCCGCATGGATGTCGCTCGTACGTCGACGCCGGCCGAGGGCGAGGAGCCCGAGGTCACCATCGAGACCGAGACGATCAACTCGATGAAGGCGCTGTGGACTCGCTCCAAGGACGAGGTGTCCGAGGAGGAGTACAAGGAGTTCTACAAGCACGTCAGCCACGCCTGGGACGAGCCTCTCGAGGTCATCCCGATGAAGGCCGAAGGTACTTTCGAATACCAAGCGCTGCTGTTCATTCCGTCGACGGCACCGTTCGATCTGTTCATGCGTGAGCGCAAGGCCGGCATCCACCTCTACGTCAAGCGCGTCTTCATCATGGACGACTGCGAAGAGTTGGTGCCCGATTACCTGCGCTTCGTCAAGGGCGTGGTCGACGCACAAGACCTCTCGCTCAACGTCTCTCGTGAAATTCTGCAGCAGGACCGGCAGATCGCTGCCATCCGTCGTCGTCTGACCAAGAAGGTCCTCTCGACCATCAAGGACATGAAGGCGAACGAGCCCGAGAAGTACTCGACCTTCTGGACCGAGTTCGGACGCGCGCTCAAGGAAGGCCTGATGGCCGATGCCGACAACCGCAAGACGCTGCTCGACATCTCGTCCTTCGCCTCGACCAACAGCGAAGAGGGCGTGACCACTCTCGCCGAGTACGTGGAGCGTATGAAGGACGGTCAGGAACAGATCTACTTCATGACCGGCGAATCTCGTCACCTCATCGAAAGCTCCCCGCACATGGAGGCTTTCAAGGCCAAGGGCCTCGAGGTTCTCGTACTCACCGACCCCGTGGACGAGATGTGGGTCGACGCAGTCTCGGACTTCGACGGCAAGACCTTCCAGTCGATCGCCAAGGGCGAGGTCGACTTGGACACCGAGGACGAGAAGAAGGCGGCCGAAGCCGAGCGCGAAGAGAAGGAAAAGGAATTCGGCGCGCTGCTGACGTGGCTGACCGAAACCCTGTCCGACGACATCAAGGAAACGCGTCTCTCGACGCGCCTGACCACGTCGGCTGCCTGCATCGTCGGCGACGCGTTCAGCATGTCTCCGACGCTCGAGAAGATGTACAAGGCTTCGGGTCAGCCTGTTCCACACAGCAAGCGCATTCTCGAGCTCAACCCGGAGCATCCGCTTGTCTCGGGTCTGCGGGAGGCGCAGGCCGCCAATGACAATGCAGAGAACCTGACGGAGACGGCTCAGTTGCTCTACGGCATGGCGTTGCTTGCCGAGGGCGGTGAACTGAGCGATCCGGCGCACTTCACGCGCCTGCTGGCCGATCGTTTGGCTCGCACAGTCTGATCTCGTCTAGCTCGCTCGAACTCCCGGCACTCACCTTCATCGGTGGGTGCCGGGAGTTTTTTCTTGATCGTTTTCTAATGAGGACCGTTTCTGTCCGCAATAACTTCTAACGTAGTTCGCACAGGGCACGAACCCACGAGCGAAGGAAACATCATGAACGCACCGATCACCACCGTCACCGGCGAGCGCGCGGATCTCCTCCAGAGCCTGCGTCGGCATCGTGAATTCCTTCTCTTCACCGTCAAGGACCTCACCGACGAGCAGGCCGCTTCGAGGCCGACCGTGAGTGAACTGTGCCTCGGCGGATTGATCAAGCATGTGGGTCAGGCGGAAAAGGGATGGGTCGACTTCATTCTGGAAGGGCCGGCCGGACTTGGTGGGGACTTCGACCCGACCCAGTGGTCGGAAGAGATGCAACAGGAACGAGCGAACGAATTCGCCATGGTCGAGGGTGAAACCTTGGCAGGCATCGTTTCCGAGTACGAGGGGATCGCGGCCAGGACCGACGAGTTGGTGGCCTCGCTGGACAGCCTCGACATCTCGCATCCACTGCCGTCGGCGCCGTGGTTCGAAGCGGGAGCTCGCTGGTCAGCGCGGCGCGCATTGCTGCACATCATCGCCGAGACGGCCCAGCATGCGGGCCACGCGGACATGCTTCGCGAAGCCATCGACGGTTCCAAGACGATGGGTTGATGGATGGATTGATCCACCGGGATGTTTACACATCACACAAATATGTAACACTAGTGTCTATGAGCACCGAAAAGTCTGCCTTGCAACCGCCGATGCAGTGGGACGCCTGGGGCGATCCGGCCAAGAAGCGTGAACTGTCGGACGCAGTCACATCATTGTTGACCGGATTTCTCGGTGTCTCCGCACCGACTCGATCGCGTCTCGCCATCGAAGACGTCCAGGTGGCTCCGTCCGCTATGGCCCAGTCGCATGTCGAAGCGCTGTCCGGGCTGGTCGGGGCCGAGTACGTCAGTACCAAGGATTCCGATCGAATCCTTCGGGCCGGTGGCAAGAGCACCCCGGATCTGCTTCGCCGTCGTAGCGTCGAGCCGCAGGACGCACCGGACGCAGTCGTCACTCCAGGGACAGACGCAGAGGTCGAGCAGGTTCTCCGATACTGCTCTGCCAACCGGATCGCAGTGGTCCCATTCGGCGGCGGCACCAGCGTCGTCGGCGGGCTCGATCCCATTCGTGACGGGTTCGACGCAGTTCTATCTCTCGATCTGCGCAGGTTCGATCAGCTCGTCGGGTTGGACGAGGAATCGGGCATTGCGACGTTCGGCGGCGGAACTACCGGCCCACGGGCCGAGGAGCTTCTGCGTGAGCACGGTTTCTCGGTCGGGCACTTCCCGCAGAGCTTCCTGTTCGCCACTCTGGGCGGGTTTGCCGCCACCCGGTCTTCGGGGCAGGCGTCGGCTGGATACGGGCGCTTCGAGGACATGGTTCAGGGCCTCACCGTTGTCACCCCGAGTGGAGTGATCGAGACCGGGCGTGCGCCGGCATCCGCTGCAGGCCCCGATCTGGGTGAGCTTTTTGTCGGCTCCGAGGGCACCTTCGGCGTCATCACGCACGTGCGTGTGCGGGTTCACCGTCTGCCCGAGACCACCGTGCGCGAAGGGTGGAGCTTCCCCGACTTCGCCACCGGCGCAGCTGCATTGCGTGAGCTTGTCCAGGAAGGATCGGCTCCGACCGTGCTGCGGTTGTCCGACGAGGCCGAGAGTGGCGTGAATTTGGCGACCACCGACAAGATCGGCGAGAACGCCTTCACCGGTGGTTGCCTCGGCATCACTACCTACGAGGGCACCGCTTCGCACACCGCTGAACGGATGGCGGAGGCCCGAGCAATTCTCACCGCTCACGGCGGCACATCGCTCGGCGAGGAGCCCGGAAACAGCTGGGAACACGGGCGATTCGATGCACCGTATCTGCGTGACGCTCTCCTCGATGTCGGTGCGCTGTGTGAAACCCTCGAGACGGCAACCACCTGGGGTAACCTCGCGAACCTGCGCTCCTCGGTCACCGAGGCGCTGACCAAGGCTCTCGTCGAGCAGGGGACTCAGCCGCTCGTGATGTGCCACATTTCGCACACCTACAAGACCGGTGCTTCGCTGTACTTCACCGTGGTCAGCGCGCAGACCGAGGATCCGATCGCTCAGTGGCACAAGGCGAAAACTGCCGCTGGCGATGCGATCATCGCCGCCGGTGGCACGATCACCCATCACCACGCTGTCGGCGCCGATCACCGCCCATGGATGAAGGACGAGATCGGTGAACTGGGCGCGAACATCCTTCGCGCAGTGAAGAATGCAGTGGACCCTGCCGGCATCCTCAATCCTGGAAAGCTGATTCCGTGACCGAAACCCGCAGTCAGATCGAGAAGGTTACCGTCCTGATCAATCCGATGGCGGGACATGGTCACGCGCCTGCGGCAGGACGCAAAGGTGTTGCGCGACTGCGCGCTCGGGGAGTTGCCGTCACCGAGATCATCGGAACCGACGCCGACGACGCCAAGAAATTGGCCCGTCGTGCGATCGAGGAGGGTACCGACGCGCTGGTGGTGGTCGGCGGTGACGGTGCCATCAGCATCGGATTGCAGGCTGCCGCGTTGACCGATACTCCTATCGGGCTCATCCCGGCGGGCACCGGTAACGATCACGCCCGTGAGTTCGGCATTCCCACAGGCGATCCCGAGGCAGCCGCCGATGTGATCGCCGACGGCGTCGTGCAGCAGTCCGACCTGGCGAAGATCACGCTGGCCGACGGTTCCGTCGTCTGGTCGGGAACGATCATCGCGAGCGGATTCGATTCGCTGGTCAGTGAACGGGCCAATCGGATGTCGTGGCCCAAGGGACCGATGCGCTACAACTTGGCGATGCTCGCCGAGTTGGCGAAGATGAAGCCGCTGCCGTACCGGATCGAACTCGACGACGAGGTCATCACGGTGGACGCGACGCTCGTGGCTGTCGGCAACGGCCGCTCGTACGGTGGCGGCATGCTCATCACTCCGGGCGCGTCGAAGTCTGATGGGTTGCTGGATCTGACCGTCGTCGGGCACGGTTCGAGGTTGCGTCTGGTGCGCCTGTTTCCGCGGGTGTACAAGGGAACTCACGTCTCCTTGGATGCGGTGCAGACGTATCGGTCGAAGAAGGTGCGGTTGGTCTCCGAGGGCATCATCGCCTACGCGGACGGCGATCGGGTGGGGCCGTTGCCCATCACGATCGAGGCAGTTCCCATGGCGCTCAACATCTTGACGCACACTCGGATCTGAGTCGGTTCTGCCGGGCACTAGGTAGCGGTGGTGTCAGACTTCTCGGATGAACGAATCGACGAAGTCGGCGCACCGCCGCGCTGCGTGGACGTTGGAGAAATGGCAGCTAGCCATCGACATCCCGTTGACCGCTGCGGCCTGCCTGTTCTTGGTGGCGTACGCGTACCAAGTGCTGGCGCAACCGACGGGCCTTCCACATCGTCTGACCGAATGGACGATGTGGGCTGCGTGGGTCGTTTTTGCCGTCGACTACGCAGTTCGCCTGTGGTTGGCACCTGCCCGCGGTCGCTGGTTCGTCAGGCATCTCTTGGACTTGGCGATGGTGGTGTTGCCCATGCTGCGTCCGCTGCGCCTACTTCGGTTGGTCACACTGCTTGCGATAGTTCACCGCTCGAGCGGGCAAAGCTTGCGTGGACGGGTGGTTATTTACGCCACTGGTGCCACGGCCTTGCTGATCGGTGTCGCGGCGCTGGCCATGCTCGATGCCGAGCGTCACGCGCAGGGCGCTGCCATCACGTCGTACGGAACGGCATTGTGGTGGGCGATGGAGACGGTCACGACCGTCGGTTACGGAGACATGGCGCCCGTTACCACGACCGGGCGCATGATCGCCGGAGCATTGATGATCGGCGGAATTGCGTTGCTGGGCATCGTGACTGCCACACTCGCTTCCTGGTTGGTCGAGCGCGTGGCGGAACAGGACGAGGCATCCCAGGCCGCGACGCGTAGCAAGGTGGCGGACCTGTCCGAGGAAGTCCGAGCCTTGGCCACCCGCACGCACCGAGTCGATCTCGCGTCCGTCGATACCGATTCGCTGCGTCGCGAACTGGCGTCGAGGGGAGTCGTGGCGCAGCATGCACCTTCGGACAATTGACCCGCAGTACAGCAAACAATAGAACGATGGTCTGATAATCTTGCGTGATGGTGGCGACCCATGGATTCCAGCGCGCGCGCAGGCCCGAGCAGATCGAAGCACGTCGGTGCGCGATTCTCGACGCAGCTCGCGCGATGCTCGGGTCCAAGCCAGTCGCAGACATCAGTCTGCGTGAGCTCAGTGAGAGCGTCGGCCTCGCGAAGTCGAACGTGCTTCGCTACTTCGACAGTCGCGAAGCCATCTTTCTCGAAGTGCTCGACGAGAACTGGGTTGCGTGGCTGGACGGGTTGTCCGAGTCGTTGACTCCGGCCGGTGACGAGTCACCGTTCGCCACTGAAATCCATGTGGCATCGACGGTTGCGGAATCGCTTGTCGCACAGCGTTTACTGTGTGAGTTGATGAGCGTCATGGCCGGTGTCCTCGAAAGAAACATCTCCGTCGACTTCGCCCGTGACTTCAAGAGGCGGGCGACGGTCAACTCGGGAAGGTTTGCGTCGCTGATTCATTCGCAATTGCCTCACCTCTCGGAGGGCGACGCGGCTCAATTCGCCAAGGTAACCCTGGTGATTGTTGCAGGCTTGTGGCCGACTGCCGAGCCTGCCGAATCCATGGTCGTCGTACTGAACGAGATGCAGGCGCCCCCTGCTGCCGACATGTTCGCAACCGGCCTACGTGAAGGTCTGATCAATCAGCTCGTCGGGCTGTCGGCGCGAGCGGCAACCCGAACGAGCTGAGCCCGTTCAGGCGCTGTGCAGCGTCAGGACGGTGATCTCGCTCGGTGCGAACACGCGGAATGGTGGACCCCAGAACCCGGTTCCGCGGCTTGTGTACAACTGCGTGCGGTCGCCGTGACGGGTGAGCCCGTGCACCGACGGTTGATCGAGTTTGACCAGAAGGTTGAACGGCCAGATCTGTCCGCCGTGGGTATGACCGGCGAGCTGCAGATCCACTCCCGCGGAAGCGGACTGAGTTACCTGCTTCGGTTGATGGGCGAGCATCAGGATCGGCAAATCGGGGTCGGTGCCGGCAAGGGCCATATCGAAGTTCGCGCCGTGACCGTCGAGCTTCGATCCCAGAGCGGTGGCGTCGTCGACTCCGGCGATGACCAGGTTGTCGCCGCCCTTGGTGACGACGAGGTGCCGGTTGTGCAGGGCATCCCAGCCGATCGAGGTCATGTAGTCGAGCCACTCCTGAGCCTCGTGGAAGTACTCGTGATTCCCGGTGACGTAGACACGAGCGAGTCTGGCTTCCACCGACGCGAGTGGGGTGGCTTGGCCGAGGCGCTGCTCCACTGTTCCGTCGGCAATGTCGCCGACGTGGGCCACGATGTCGGCGTCGAGTTCGTTGACTGCCGCGATCACGCGCTCGGACCACTTCTCGCGATTGATCGGGCCGAAATGGGTGTCGGTAATTGCGACTACTCGAAGCTTGTCCATTCCCGCTCCGAGGCGAGGGATGGTGACGTCGACGTGCTTGATCCGTGGCAGTCTCATGGCTTCCCGATAGCCCCAGATCAGCAGAACGGCCGAGGTGATCAGTGCCGCAACGGCGACGATTCTCGATCGAAGCGGGTCATCCACGCCGCCGACGAGCAATCCGAGCCTCAGGACTTCACCGAGCAGGGTCCACACGAACACGACCCAGATGATTCCGAGGAGGGCGTCGCCGACCAGGCGAACTGGATCGCGGTCAGTGTGTCCGTGGCTGAGCATCATGGTGGCAGGCAGGGTGATCAGGAGGGCGGCAAATAGAACGGTGCCGAAAACTGCCACCGCTGTCGGCCAGTCCGGCCGGACGAACAAGCTCCACCACGGGTACACGAACAACAGAGCCAAGATCGACGCGACAATCGCGGATATGGCAACGATCCGCAACGGTCTGCGGCGCGGAACTCGAGCGACGTCGGTCGCCTGGGGTGTAGTCACCCCGTCCAGAGTAAAGGTCCACTGGTCTATTAACAAGGGGACGGTGGTCCGCTATCGGAATGTCGGTGTTCTCGGATAGGTTTCCGAACGTTGAAACTCGGCCAGTGATCAGGTGGGTGGCGCATGGAGAAGTACGACGTCAAGAAGGCATACAAGGATCTCTATTCCCCCGGGCGCCGCGATTTTGCCCTCGTGACCGTCCCGCGCTTCGGCTACTTCGCCGTCGACGGTCACGGTGATCCCAACACTGCCACCGAGTACTCCGAGGCGCTCGAAGCGCTGTATTCGGTGTCCTACGCGACCAAATTCGCGAGCAAGAAGGAACTGGATCGCGACTTCGTCGTGGGCCCGCTGGAAGGGTTGTGGCGGGCAGATGACCCCGAGGTGTTCGTGACGCGGGACAAGTCGTCGTGGGATTGGACGATGATGATCTCGCAACCGGAGTGGATCACGGAGACGGAACTGTCTGCGTCGATTGACGCAGTCCGGGCCAAGGCAGTGCGGGCCAAGAAGGAGATTGCCGCTCTCGACAAGGTCAGGTTTCTCGAGTTGGAGGAAGGTCTGTCCGTCCAGATTCTTCACGTCGGCTCGTACGACGACGAAGCTCCCACCCTGGACCGGCTGCACAACACGTTCATCCCGTCGAACGGCCTGAGCTTCAACGGCGATCATCACGAGATCTACCTCAGCGACGCTCGCCGGACGCCGCCCGAGAAACTGAAGACGGTTCTGCGTCAGCCTGTTTCGAGGTAGTGATTACGGCTCGAGGCCGCGCAGCTTCTCGAGGTCGCGTCGCTCGCGTTTGGTCGGTCTGCCGGCGCCACGATCACGTCGCGGAATGGACGCGATCAGTTCGGGCGGTGGTGGGGGCGGCGAATTGTCCTGCAGGCAATCGGCGGCCAGCACGGCGCTGACTCGCTTCGTGATCGGCTTGACCACGACGACGATGCGCTCGATGCCGGATACACGCACCCGCACCTCGTCGCCGGCTTTCACCTGCTGAGCTGCCTTTGCCGACGTTCCGTTGACCCGAACGTGTCCCGATCGGCAGGCGGTCGCCGCCTGCGAGCGTGTCTTGAACAGCCGAACCGCCCACGTCCAGCTGTCCACACGAACACTGATCGCGTCGGAAGGGAGATGAGCTGGCACGCACTCCAGCCTACCGACGAGTGCTCACAGACCCTGCGCGCGGATGCCCGAGTAGGCGCGCGGCGCGTACCGCAGTTGTAGCGGCAGCAGATGCCAGAATCGATCTGTCAATGTCAGGAAGCGGGCGAACCAGAAGTACATTCGTTCGTCGCGCGGCGTCCATTCCCATCCGAGAGTTTCGCGCGCCTTCTCCGGCATCAGTGCCTTGCCGATCCAGTTCGCCACGGCCATCGTGGGGCGTGAGGTCAGACGCCACAGCCACGTCGGAACCTTCGGAGCCGGTGCGATGTCGTGCTCGGCGATGCGCGTCGACCATTTTGTGGTGTGGGTGTTGATCAGGTGGTTGTCGAGCATGTCTTCCCAGTACGTGCGAAAACTCGCGTAGTCGTCGAAAGCCGGTCGATCGGTGAGACCGTAACAACGCCACCAGGTTACGGCCTCACGGACAAGCTGGTCCTTCTGCTCCGGTGTGAACTTCTTGTATGCAAATCGTTCGTTGAAATCGAGTATCACCTCGAAGAACGTGACGTGAGTCCACCAGAAAGTGTCAGGAGCGAGGGCGTGGTAGCGCCCGCCGGTTTCGTCTGTTCCTTTGAGATCGGTGTGGAAGTTGCGAACGAGCGTGCCTGTGCCCTCTTCGGTCCGGTCGTACACGACCCCGTAGATGGGAGGAAGTGAGCGGAACAGGCGGTCAAGCGGATTGTCGAAGAAGTTCGAATGATCTTGCAGCGCTCCACTTACCGCGGGGTGCATGTTCTGCAGCGTGCCTGCGCGTCCGAGATACAGCAGACCGCGAACGTCGCCGAAGTGTGTCCACGTCAGGGAACCGGGGCCGATCGGATCGGCTCGTAGTTCCCGGGGCTCTGGTCGCGCCTGGGGCTTAGGTCGACGAGTATCGGTGTCCGGATCGCTGCTCATCTGGTTGACCCTCCGCCTGCGCTCATGTGACAACGGTTGTTGTCACATGATGACTTTTGCTGCGCCGCGCGAATTTGTCAATGGATTCGGCTAGATCTGCCCGAAAACAACTCCGGCCCCTCACCTGCAACAGGTGAGGGGCCGGAAGAGTGAAGCGGTCGGACTCAGGCGTATTCGTAGAAGCCGCGACCGGTCTTCTTGCCGAGGCGACCGGCGTCGACCATGCGGCGAAGCAGCGCCGGCGGAGCGTAGTGCGGTTCTGCGAATTCCGCGTACAGCGACTCCGCTGCTGCGAGAGCGATGTCGAGACCGACGGTGTCGAGCAGCGTCAGCGGGCCCATCGGGTAGCCGCAGCCGCCCTTCATGGCCTCGTCGATGTCTTCTGCTGTGGCGTAGCCGGATTCGAGCATCCGGACAGCCTGGCACAGGTACGGGATGAGCAGAGCGTTGACGATGAAGCCCGAACGGTCGCCCGCGCGAACCGTCTTCTTGCGCAAGGTGTTCTTGGCGTAGTCGGTGACGGCGAGAACGGTCTCTTCGGACGTCGTCAGGCTGACCACGATCTCCACGAGCGGCATGACCGGCACGGGGTTGAAGAAGTGAACGCCGACAACCTGGCCGGGGCGCGAGGTGGCCTTGGCGATCTTGATGACGGGGATCGACGACGTGTTGGTCGCCAGAATGCCTGCAGGCTTGACGATCTTGTCGAGCTTGCCGAAGATCTCGTACTTGAGAGCTTCGATCTCGGGAGCAGCTTCGATCACCAGATCGCGATCGGCGAACTCTTCCATGTCCAAGGTGACGCGGACGCGTGCGATCGCGGCGTCGGCGTCTTCCTGGGTGATCTTGCCCTTGGCGACGCCGCGGTTGATCGACTTGGCGATCCGTTCGCGAGCAGCGGCGGCAAATTCTTCTTTGGTTTCGAGCACCAGTACCGAGCTACCGGCTTTTGCACAAACTTCGGCAATGCCGGCACCCATGGTGCCGCCGCCGATTACGCCTACGAGTTCCACAATTCTCCTCAAAAATTAGGGGCAAGCCCCTGTGCGCCGTTCCGGTAGTCAGAACTACCAGAAAGGCGCACAGGGGCGCGAAGTGCCTTACTTCAACAGCGCACGCGACATCACGACGCGCTGAATCTGGTTGGTGCCTTCGTAGATCTGCGTGATCTTGGCGTCGCGCATCATGCGCTCGACCGGGAAGTCGGTGGTGTAGCCGGCGCCACCGAACAGCTGCACGGCGTCGGTGGTGACCTCCATGGCAACGTCCGAAGCGAAGCACTTCGCCGCAGCGGAGATGAAGCCGAGGTTCTTCTCGCCACGCTCGGCGCGTGCTGCGGAGGTGTAAACCATCAGACGTGCGGCTTCGACCTTCATCGCCATGTCCGCGAGCATGAACTGAACAGCCTGGAAGTCGCTGATGGACTTGCCGAACTGCTTGCGATCCTTGGTGTACGCCAGCGCCGCGTCGAGTGCGCCCTGGGCCAGGCCGACAGCCTGAGCACCGATGGTGGGACGCGTGTGGTCGAGGGTCTCGAGTGCCGTCTTGAAGCCGGTGCCCGGTTCGCCGATGATGCGGTCGCCGGGGATGCGGCAGTTCTCGAAGTACAGCTCAGCGGTGGGGGAGCCCTTGATGCCGAGCTTCTTTTCCTTCGGTCCGACGACAAAGCCCTCGTCGTCCTTGTGGACCATGAAAGAGGAGATGCCGTTTGCGCCCTTGTCGGGATCGGTGACAGCCATGACGGTGTACCAGGTGGACTTGCCGCCGTTGGTGATCCAGCACTTGGAGCCGTTGAGGATCCAGTCGTCGCCGTCAGCCTTTGCGCGGGTACGCATCGAAGCGGCGTCGGATCCGGCTTCACGCTCGGACAGTGCGTACGACGCCATTCCGCCGTTCACGAGGTCCGGGAGCACCTTGGACTTGAGCTCTTCGGAACCCTTGAGGATCAGGCCCATGGTGCCGAGCTTGTTCACAGCGGGGATCAGCGAGGAGGATCCACAGACGCGGGCGACTTCCTCGATGACGATGCAGGTGGCGACGGAATCGGCGCCCTGGCCGTCGTAAGCCTCGGGAACGTGGATGGCGTTGAAGCCGGACGCGTTGAGAGCGGTGAGCGCTTCCTCGGGGAAACGTGCGTTCTCGTCGACGTCCTTGGCGTACGGCGCGATTTCCTTCTCGGAGAGTCCGCGGATAGCAGCCCGCAGTTCGTCGTGCTCTTCGTTCAGTGCGAAGAGATTGAAATCCGGGTTTCCTGCCATGGGAACGCTCCTTGGTGAAGGTGGCTTGAAGGCGGTCGGTGCGGCTCCGGCGTTACCAGCGAGATTCGCGGACAGACCGGTGCCCATGACCCCAGTCAAACACGGCACTGAGTGCCAGGTCAAGGGATGGGTGTGTGAAGTTTCGGTGCACGAGCAGTGTCAGCCGAGTTGTTCGTGGATTTTTCTGCTGATCTCATCAGCGGACGTGCCCGGGGCAAAGGCTACTACCAGCACGGACTTCGATTCTGGCGTGCTGGTCTTGGACCCGGGTGCCACGCCGTACGTCCGCCGAACGTCGAGCAATGCCTGACTTAGTGCATCAGCTGTGGCGTCCTCGTCGCCTTTGATCATGCTTCGCAAGAGGTAGTTGTGGCACGCGGTGACAGCTGCGGCAAAACCGACAACCTCGAGGACAGGTTCGCGGGGCACAGCGCTGCGCAGGTAGTCGACGAAGAGGCGCTCGTAGCGGAATCCGGTGACGAGTTCGCGGTCGCGAAGAGCCGGAACATGCTGTACGACGCGGTATCGCCGCATCGACAGGTCTCGGTTCCTGCGGAAGAAATCGAACACCAGTCCCGCGGCCTCGCACACGGACGCCCAGGGGTCGGCGGAATCGGACGCGAGGAACTCTGCGACGTGTTCGAGGAGGGACTCGTGATCGGCGAAGATCACGTCTTCCTTGGAGCGGAACTGCCGGAAGAACGTCCGACGCGACACACCGGCGGCAGCGGCGATCTGCTCGACGGTGGTGGCTTCGTACCCGTTCTCCGAGAACAACCGGATCGCTTGAGACGCGACGTGTACCCGAAACTGTGCGGGGTCAGTTCCGGGTACATCGGAGCGCTCGGTCATGGATGCAAGTATCCAGGTTTCGTCGGCGTCAGTTGTCGGCGCGTAGCTGGAACTTGAGAACCTTGCCGGTGGGGGTGCGAGGAAGGTCGAGCGGGAAGACGATGTCGCGGGGAACCTTGTACCCGGCCAGCAAAGTGCGGGTGTGCTCGACGATGTCTTCGGCGGATGCCTGTAATCCCTTGCCCAGCACCACGAATGCCTTCGGGCGCTCGCCCCACTTCTCGTCCGGAACGCCGACGACTGCCACGTCGATCACCGCGGGGTGACTCATGATTGCCTGCTCGACCTCGACGGTGGAGATGTTCTCGCCGCCTGAGATGATGATGTCCTTCGCGCGGTCCTTGAGCTGGATGTATCCGTCGGGATGCATGACGCCGAGGTCGCCGGAATGGAACCAACCACCGGCAAATGCTTCGGCTGTCGCGGCCTCGTCGCGGTAGTACCCGAGCATCACGTTGTTGCCGCGGAGCACGATCTCACCCATGGTCTGGCCGTCGGCGGGGACGTCGTTCATCTCGGCATCGACAACGCGAGCATTTTCGGCCTGCACCATGCCGACTCCCTGACGCGAGAGAAGTGCGGCGCGCTCGGACTGCGGCTTGTCGTCCCAGGCTTCCTGGTATTCGCAGATCGTGTAGGGGCCGTACACCTCGGTGAGGCCGTAGACGTGAACCACGGTGACACCGATGTCTTCGAGTTTTCCGATGATCGTCGGTGACGGGGGAGCGCCGGCGGTGGTGATGCGCAAGGCGTCGACCTTGTGGGCCTGGTCTGCGTCGGCGATGGTGGAGCAGACGGTAGGAGCGCCGCACAGATGTGTCACGCCCAGATTGTCGATGGCGTCCCAGATCGCATCGGCGCGGACCGCGCGCAGGCAGATGTGTGTGCCCGCGGCCTGAGTGACGGCCCACGGCGTGCACCACCCGTTGCAGTGGAACATCGGCAGTGTCCACAGATACTTCGTCGCTCCGTCGAAGCCGTTGTGGAATGTCTCGCCGAGCGAGTTCAGGTACGCCCCGCGGTGGGAGTACATGACGCCCTTGGGTTTTCCGGTGGTACCCGAGGTGTAGTTGATGGCGATGCACTGCTGCTCGTCGTCGACGCCCCAGTGCAGTGGCTGATCGGAGAGACCTTCGCCTTCGGCAATCAGATCGGCGTACTGCCCGGTGACGATTCCGGTGGGAACGTCCGGATAGGGGACGGTGGAGTCCGGGATCTCGACGATCTCACGCAGGCTCCCCACGTTTGCCTTGGACGAGGTGACCGAACCGACGAATTCGGAGTCCACGAACAGGATCGTGGTTCCCGAGTGATCGAGAATGTATTCGAGTTCGGGACCGGCGAGGCGTGAGTTCAGGGCGATCAGGACCCCGCCGGCGAGGGGGACGGCAAAATGCGCGAACAGCATCTCGGGTACGTTCGGCGCCAGGTATGCAACGCGGTCACCGGGCTGAATGCGTTCACGCAGGACGCGGGCCAGAGCCGCGACCTCGTCACCGAACTCTCGGTACGAGTAGGTCCGGTCGCCGTGAACGACGGCGGTGCGCTCGGGGAACACCGCGGCGCTGCGCTCGAGAAAGCGCAGCGGACTGAGCGGGGTGTTGTTGGCTGCAACAGCTGTCGGGACAGACACGGTTCCTCCGAAGGCGACGTGGCACGGTTGGTGTCACGATAAGTGTGATCGGCACTACAAATGGCCTGGATGCACGCTATTGCCCAGCCAAAGGTGCCGCTACCCTCTGAATTGGGTACGTGGAGGTGAGAGTGAGCAGGGTACTGAGACCGAGCGACGACGACGCGTTGCGCGCCGAACTGCGTCGGCTGCACCCCAAAACCGAGTTGCCGGTTCTGTTCGGCGGCTGCGTCAGCGACCGGTCGCTGACCATCACCGGTCACGTCGGCACGCGCAGCAACATCCTGCGAAACCTGCGGATCGACGCCGAATGCGGACTCGGCGGTCGGGCGATCGCAGAACAACGACCGGGCGCGGTCCAGGACTACGCGAACTCGTCGCACATCACTCACGACTACGACTACGAAGTGGGCACCGAAGCGATCGAATCCTTGATGGCAGTCCCGATCGTCGTACGCGGGGTTACTCGCGGAGCGATCTACGGAGGACTGCGTGCCAACCTGCCGATCGGCGACGTGATCGCAGAGACGATGATGCGATCGTCGTACGCGTTGGCCCGAGAATTCGAGATTCGCGACGAAGTGGATCGTCGGGTGGCGATGCTCGATACCGCTGCGGTGGAACATGGTTCGAACCGCGATGCCCAGATATCCGAAGGGTTGACCGAGAGCGTCCTGGCGCTCGGCGAGATCGCGGCGAACCTCGAGGACATGGCTCTCAGCGCGCAGGTCCTCGCGGTCGAGGCAAAGTTGCGGGCGTTGGCGTCGCCGAAACCTTCCGCGAACACTCCAGTCGCGAACACCGTTGTCCTGTCGCCACGCGAGCGGGAGGTGATGGGGTACGTCGCTCTCGGACTGCGCAATGCCGAGATCGCCGAGAGGTTGTCCCTGAGCGTCGAAACGATCAAGACGTACATGAGGAATCTGATGGGAAAACTCGACGTCCGCAGTCGTCACGAAGCGGTCGTGGAAGCGCGGCGGCAAGGTTTGATTCTGTGAGGGCTTGATTCTCTGATCGGTCCCGCCAAGCGGAATTTCGGAACTGCGTCGCCACTCCGGTTGATATGACGGACCTCACTATCGGCAGAGTTCGACACGAGTGATGAGGGCATCGATGCAGGATTTGTTCGACAACAACGACATGACCGGCCTGGCCGAAGCGATCAAGAGCGGCGACGTCTCCGCCAAGGAAGTCCTCGAGTTCAGTCTGGACAGGCTCGACGAGCGCAACCCGGCAGTCAACGCGGTGATCAGTGAGCGCCGAGAGGAAGCGCGCAACGAGGTATCAGGCGGCCTGCCGGATGGTCCACTGCAGGGCGTCCCGTTCGTGATCAAAGACCTCGGCATGGACGTCGCAGGATTGCCGAGCACCAATGGATCTCGATTGTTCGCCGACGCTGTGGCAGAAAGAGATTCGACGCTCGTCGAGCGCTACCGCCAGGCTGGTCTGGTTGTCATCGGCAAGACGAACACCCCGGAGTTCGGCAAGAACGCGAGTACCGAACCTGCGCTGTTCGGACCCACCCGTAACCCTTACGCCCTTGATCGTTCGCCCGGCGGATCTTCGGGTGGCACGGCTGTAGCTGTTGCCGTCGGGATCGTGCCAGGCGGGCATGCCAGCGACGGTGGTGGATCGATCCGTATTCCCGCATCGGCCTGCGGCCTGGTAGGCCTCAAGCCGAGCCGAGGACGTACTCCGACGGCACCGGCGCGCACGCTCGTCTCGTCGCCGATGAGTGTTCATCACGCGCTCACCCGAAGTGTCCGCGACACTGCGCTGCTTCTCGATCTGTCCGCCGGGCCGACAGTGGGCGATCCTTACGTGATCCTGGCGCCGAAGCGGCCGTACATCGAGGAAGTGGGTGCCGATCCCGGACGGTTGCGGATCGGTCTGAGTAACGCTCTTCCTGACGGCACACCGGTGGACCCGGAGTGCTCGGCCGTCGCGACCGGTGTTGCCGGCCTGCTCGAAGAACTCGGTCACGATGTCACCGAGAGTGCCCCGAACTTTCCGCTCGATGCGCTCACTGCCGGGCTGTCGGTGTTGATGGGCATTCCGATGACGATCGAGGTCGACGAACGACTCGACGCCCTGAACCGCGCGATCCGCGACGACGACCTCGAGCCGATGGCGCGGATGATCTACGACCGCGCGAAGTCCGAAAGTGCGACGAACGTCGTCAAGGCATTGCAGGAACTCGAGCGGGCCGCCCAGGTGATCGGTGCGTTCTTCGTCGATCACGACCTGTTGCTGACTCCGACGATGGCTCGGCCGGCAGCTCCGCTCGGTCTGCTCGATACGGCGAATCCTATGTCGATCTGGGAGCATTCGGCCGGGTACAGCGGCTTGACCAGTCCGTTCAACAGTTCAGGTCAGCCGGCGATTTCCTTGCCGATGGGTCATGACTCGGCCGGCGTTCCGATCGGCGTGCAGTTGGTCGGCGCGTTCGGCCGTGAAGATCTGCTGATTCAGGTTGCGTCGCAGCTCGAAACAGCCCGTCCGTGGTCCATTGCGCCGGTGTGGCCGCCGGTCCCGGCGTAGCGCGCGGTCGTCCGAGCCGGGGAGGACGTCAGGCGATGATGCGAATCGGCCACTGGCCGTTCACATCTGCCACGTCCCGCCCTTGGCCGAGAAGGTACTCGGCGAAATCGCGTTGCCGCTCTGCGTGCCAATCGGCTTGATCGACCATGAGATCGAGCCCCAGGATGTCGGGGAACCGCACGGCCAACTCGCGGGCCAACGCTGCCGCAGCTTTGGCATCGGCCTCGGCTTCGTGCGCCGACTCCAATGAAATTCCGTAGTGCTCGCACACGGCCGCAAGCGTTCGCTTGCCCTTGCGCAACGTATCCATCGCCCGATCGATCACGTACGGATCGATCACCAACCCCGGAACGAATGCAGGCTTGCCGATGCGCAGACCCTCGGCATGCATGACCGTCAGATCATAGGAGGCATTGAACGCCACGACGGCGTGATCGCGCGCCCAGGAATTGTGCAGAGCCTCGCGAATCTCTTCGTAGCCCTCGGAATAATCCTGGCCGTGTTGCGCCGCGAACTCGGTGCTGATGCCGTGAACAGCCGAGGCACCGGCGGGGATGTCGACGCCGGGATCGAGTAGCCACGTGCGTGTTTCGACACTCGAACCGTCGATCACCGCGACGCAGGCACTGACGATACGAGCGGTCGACGGATCCCGCCCCGTGGTCTCGAGGTCGAACGCGCAGATCGGGCGATCGGACCAGCTACTCATCGGGGGCCTTTCGGTGCAGAACGTCATGTCCGAATCACTATGCACCCCCCTACCGACACAAACGACGAACAGCCACCTCCGGGGTTAAGGTGGAGGTGGCTGCTGCGTGACTGTGTGACGGACCTACAGAATCTCGGTTCCGACCGTGAAGCGATCCATGACGTCTTCGCGCGGAGTCACACCGAAGCCCGGTCCCTGCGGCACGGCGATGTGGCCGTCCTCGATGACAAAAGGTTCGGTGATGTCTTCCTTGTAGAAGCGATCTGACGCCGAGATGTCGCCGGGCAGCGTGAATCCGTCCAGCGCCGCGAGGGCTGCGTTGGCGGCGCGGCCGATTCCGGTCTCGAGCATTCCGCCGCACCACACCGCAATACCGTGCGCCGAGGCGAGATCGTGGATGCGCTTGGCTTCCAGATATCCACCGACACGGCTCGGCTTGATGTTGATGACCGAAGCGGCACCGAGCGTGATGGCATCCGCCGCATCCTTGGCCGACTCGACCGACTCGTCGAGGCAGATCGGAGTGGAGAGGGACTGGGCAAGTTTGGCGTGCTGCACCAAATCGTCCTCGGCCAGCGGCTGTTCGATGAGGAGCAGTGCGAATTCGTCCAGGCGGCGCAGCAACTGCGCGTCGACGAGGGTGTACGCGGCATTCGCGTCGACCTGCAGAGGAACGTCGTAGCCGAACTCCTTGCGCACCGCAGCGACGGGAGCGATGTCCCAGCCCGGCTTGATCTTCAGTTTGATTCGCACGTAACCCTGCGAGAGATAATTACCGACGGTTTCGAGTAGCTGCGGAATGCTGTCCTGGATGCCGACGGACACTCCCGAGGGCACCCGAGTGCGAGTGGCACCGAGGTACCGAGCGAAAGACTGTCCACGAGCGCGCAATTCAGCATCGAGGATTGCCATTTCGATAGCCGACTTCGACATCTGGTGACCCACGACGTGGTGAAGTACGCTGCCGACCGTCTCGGCCGAGAGCGGCTGATCCGACTGCGACTTACGCAGCGTCGGAACGAGATACTCGCGAAGCATCGCCCGCGCACCAGCGGTGTATTCGGAGTTGTAGTACGGATCGCTGAGCGAGCCGCACTCGCCCCAGCCGACGGTCTCCACCGGACCGTTGGGGCCGTCGGTGGTGCCGCTCACTTTCAGGACGAGGGTGTTGCGCTCGAGCTGGGTGCTGAATGACGTGGTGAAGGGGGAGACGAGAGGGATGCGCAGTTCGCGCAATTCGACGGACTCAATGTGCATGGACTTGCTCTTCTCCGGTTGTCTCGCAGATTTTCGTGAACATGTAATAGCCGCTGGGGTCGAAGCCGGTCGATTGCCATTCCTTCGAGGCGATCAGGGGTTCGAGGTACTCGCGAAGCGCGTGTCGCCAGGCAAAGGCAGAGGCGCGGTCGACTGTTCTCAGATGCTCGATGTCTCTGGGTATTCCGACTGCGATATCGACGCAGTCGGGTGGGATCGGGAGCATTCGAGGCGTACCGTCTTCGGTGGGTTGAAGCACCTTGAATGTATCATTCACGGCCACAGTAGAACTCGGAGATCCATCGACGTCGAGGTCCCAACTGACGAGCATACGATCGCTGGCGTCGCCTGCGTTGATTCCGTCTGCCATCGACCCGTAGAAATCCGGGTTGTATTCGGCCGGTTCGGCTCCGAGACGTTGAATGTTGAAATAGGCATTTCGTGCGACCAGTGGATCGAAGGTCCACCGGATCGTCCTGACGCCGCGCTCGATGCACCAGTCTCGCTGATGATGCTTGAGGGCGCGGCCGATTCCCTTGCCTGCGTGTCCCGGTAGTACTCCGGCGATGTGTGAGTGCAGAACCTCGCCGAGAGGCTCGACGAAGAATCCGACGCAACCACCGATCATTTCGCCTTCGGAAAAGGCTCCCACCACGTAGTGACCACCGTGGTGAAGCGCAACCAACATCGCAGTGCCGAAATGAGCCGGTCCGGGACTGGTAGCCCAGATCTCGTCGAAAACGGCGGATAGATCGGCTATTTCGCGGGTATCGACCAGTTCTCGAAACTCAACCGCTTTGCTTTTCGACACGAGGGCCCCCTTCAGACGTGATCGAACGAATAAGGCCCGCAACCAACGCCGTCCTCGGAGCGATTGCGGACACGAGCGCATGCTCGGTCTCGGCGTGTGCACCGCCGCCGACGCCACCGAGGCCGTCGAGGGTGGGGATACCGATACCGGCAGTGAAGTTTCCGTCCGAGGCTCCGCCGACGGCGAGGCCGACGAGCGGAGTCAGATCATGCTCGAGCGCAACGCGTTCCGCCAACGCCAGTAACGGTGCGGACATCGTCGCTTCGAGAGGTGGACGGTTGACACCACCCGAGACCGTGACTACGGCTTCGGGGTGGATTGCCTGCAGGGCTCGGATATTCGCATCGACGCGCTCCTGCTCGGCGGCGCTGGTTGCGCGCACGTCCACGTCGACGAAGGCTTCTGCCGGAACGGTGTTGGTTGTGGTTCCGGCTGAAATGACAGTCGGGGTGACGGTGGTTGCCTGTGCCGGCGAGGACAAGTCGTTGATCGCGATCACGAGACGAGCCAGTTCTACTGCAGCGTTGATGCCTTTTTCCGGCTCCAGCCCGGCGTGGGCGGCGCGACCGGCAACATGGATCCGATACAGCGACACCCCCTTGCGGACAGTCTTCAGTTCGCCACCGTCACCGCCGGCCTCGAGAACCAGTACCGCGCCTGCCGCAAGTTCCTCGATGAGGGACCGCGACGTGGGTGAACCGATTTCTTCGTCACCGGTCACGAGGAGTGTGATTCCGTCGAGTGCATCGTCGCCGTGCAGCTCCCGGACGATAGCGAGGGCGTGGATTGCCTGAACGACACCAAGTTTCATGTCGAGTCCGCCCGGACCTCGGAGCGCTCCGTCGGTGACGGCTGCGGGCAGGCGTGTCAGGGTGCCGATCGGCCACACGGTGTCATGATGACCGAGCAGCATCAACCGCGTCGGTGAGCTGCCGAAACGGGTCACCAGATGGGTTCGGCCTTCCGTCACTATCGACTCCGGTGTCACGCCGAGTCGTTCGTGGACAAGATCTGACGTCCACTTCGCGCTGCGGGCAACAGCTTCGAGATCGTGTGACGGCGACTCGACTTCGATGAGCGCGATGGCGTCCTCGAGGATCTGAGGAAGTTGGCGCTCGGCCAGATCGCGGAGAATGGTCATCGGTTGTTCACTCGCGGATACGCGCGGCTTCCGACGTGTAGCAATTGTGTACTCCCGTTGTCGGAGAAAGTGATCCGGATCCAACCTGCTGATTGAGGGAGTCGGGTCCCGAACACTCCAGGGTGAACTTCGATCAGGCTGAGAGAGACGGACTCTGCGCTTTCGGCGGTGACCGAAGGGTCGATGTGATCGGTGCGGCGGGCGGTCAGGGAACCGCCGGTCCTTTCCAAGACGAAATCGGCTGCGGCATCGCGGTACAGGCCGCACAGCGCATCGAGTTCTTCAGGTGAGGACGTGACGCGGGTGTGGGGGTCACCAGGCGAGAATGCCGGTGTCACACTGACGCCGCCTATGGAACCGATTACTTCAGCCAGAAGATCGCCGGAGAGAGCGTCCATTGCTCCACCGTTGGCCATCAGGACCACGGCTAGACCGCACGACGGCACCACTCGCAAGAACGACTGCTGGCCGAGAGTTCCGCCATTGTGGCCATGAGCCAGTACACCGCCCCAATTGTGCAGCAGCCACGTGGTTCCCATGATGTCCGCTGACGACACGTCACCGATCTGGCGGCGCTCCTCGAGCATCGCCAGATGAGTGGAACGCCGAAGGAGAACCGGGTCCTCGCGCATCGAGTCCTGAGCGAACAGGAGTAGATCTTCGGCCGTGCTGTTGATGAGGCCGGCGGGGCCCATCGAGCGGGGGATGAGGAACTGTGGTGTCTGCTCGAGGTCGTCGGCACCGCCGACGTGCCCGACTGCAGCGCGGTGCAGTGCCGTCTCCTCAGGCAGGGTCGTGGTTTTGGTCAGGCCGAGCGGTTCGATGATCCGCTCGCGCAGAACCGCGTCCCAACTCTTACCTCGGAGAACCTCGATGATTCGTCCGGCGATCACGAAGCCGGTGTTGCAGTACGACCAATCGGTGCCGGGGGCGAAGAGCTGCACCGTTGATTTCAGTGATGCGACGTATCGCTCGACGCAGTCGTCGCCGCGCCCGCCGTCGATGAAAACGTCACCGTCGATGCCACTGGTGTGAGTCAACAGGTGGCGAGTCGTGACCGTTTCGGTGGCTACCGCGTCGGCAACTGCGAAGTCCGGCAGGATGTTCCGGACAGGTGAGTCGAGATCCAGCAATCCTTCTTCGACGAGCTGCATGATCAGGGTGGCCGTCCAGACCTTGCTGATCGAACCCATCTGGAACAGCGTGTCGGGCGTAGCCGCGACGCCGGTGCGGGTACTGACGACACCGGACGTGATCACGGTGCGGTCGAATCCGCTGCGGGTTGTGGTCAGAATTCCCAGCGAGGCGCCGGGTACCCCGTACTTCGCACTCAGGGTGTCGAGTCGGTACTGCCAGTAGTCGGGATCGACCGTGGTCAGTGCGGGCTTGGGGGAGAGGTGCCGTTCGATCCAGTCGACGAGACGAGTGCTGTACTCCAGTCGGTGGGACGGCCGACCCGTCAACACGAAGGCATGTGACGCGTCCGGGAAAACCACCAACTCGGTCGGGGTGCCGGCCAAACGCAGTCCACCGAACCACTGTTCGGCCTGGTTGACCGGGCAACGGACGTCGCTGCCGCCGTGAAGGATCAGCGTCGGTGTCGTCACCTGGGAGACTCGCCCCAGCGGCGAAAGTTCCCGTACCCGAGATGACTGCGGGTCGAATTCGACCGTCTGCAGCAAGATGCCCTCGTCCGAGGGGCCGGCTGTGTTCGCGATGTCGCAAACGAGACCACCGGCGACTGCGACGGCAAACCGATCGGTGACGGACGTCAGGGCGCACGTCATGAATCCGCCGTAGCTGTAGCCCGTGAGTACCAGTTGCTTCGGATCGGCCATCCCCTCGGCGACAAGGGTTTCGACCGGTTCGAGCAGGTCGGCACGATCCGCCTCACCCCAGCCGTCCCGCACACCGTCGAAGAAGTCGTTTCCGTAGCCGTCACTTCCGCGCGGATTGATCATCAAGACCGTGAATCCCAGCGCGACCAGTTCCGCGTGGTATGCGTGCATCACGGTCGGCGTTCCGGTCCAGGCATTGTGTGGTCCGCCGTGGACGTCCAGAACCAGCGGACCGGCGCCCGTGACGTTCGGGTCGCGCAGGATCCAACCCTGAACACGGGTGCCGTCGCTGATGTCGAACCAACGCTCGGAGGCGACTGGAAACGCGACGGAAGTTGTCAGTTCCGTGTTCAATTCGGTGACGGTTTCGACTGCACGAGTCTCGAGGTCGATGACGGCGACCTCGCCGAAGGATGTCGCCGTTGCCAGCGCGACGACGGCTCGCCCGGACGTCAGGGCAAGGCCTGAGACCACTGTCTGCTCGCCGGTGAGAAGTGGTGAGACGGAGCCTGATCCGAAATCGACCTTGTGCAGTTCGGTGGAGCCGTGGTTGCGGATGCAGAAGACGATGTCGCCGTCGGCGGTGAAACTCGGTGCGCCACCGGGATAACCGGTTCCGCCCGGCATGACGTTTCGGTCGAGTCCGGACGTCAGGCTGCGGTCTTCCACTCGCTGGTCGCGGTGCAGGACAAGAAGTTCGTTGTTGTGAATGATCGGTGTGTGCCAACCGACGGCTACGACCGCGTCGCCGGCAGGTGTCCATGCAAGTGGTCCTGCGATGCCGCGTGCGTGCCCCAACATCCGCGGAGTGGAGGCGAGATCAGTCAGCGATACGGTCCAGGCGGAACTCGCCCGCGTCAGATCGGCGTCGCCGTCCATCGCCGCGGTGAAAGCCAGTTCGGTGCCGTCGGGACTGTACGCGGGATGCGAAGCGTCCCAATCGCCGTCCGTCAGCTGCCGAAGCGAGCCGGCGGCCAGATCGAACTCGAACAAGTGCGCCCGAACGCTGCCCCGGACACCGGATCCGTCGACCTTGTAGTTGAGGCGCTTCGCCACCAAGAGGCATGACGATCCGGCGGCAGTGCGGTCGACGGGGGCGCTGAAGGCGATCCGAGCGCCGTCAGGAGAGAACACCGGTGCCCCCGCGCCGAGCGGGAGCTGCGCCGTGGTGGTCAGCTGTGTTGCCGGACCCCCGGTGGCGTCGACCTTCCACAGTTGTGGTGTGCCCGAGGAATCCGGCCGAACGAAGACCAACAGCGTCGAAACGGGATGCCAAGCCGGCGAGGTGTCGGCAGGTCCCGCGGTGAGCTGTAGTTGCGGGGAAGCCAACCAGATCGAGTGCTCGTTGGTATCCGCAGCCGGATTCGATTCGGTACGTACGTATGCAATGCGTCCCGACGCCGATACGGCGATGCTGGTCGGTGTAACCACGGACGCGTAATCCTGGATTCTCGCCGAACGACGTTCTTCGGCACGGGCTACGGCTGCGGGAGAGTCGAGAGTGGTTGGCGTTGTCATTGGAACATCGGCTCCCCGAATGTCGGGATCGCGGACAACAGCTTTGCCGTGTACGGCTCCTTGGGCGAATCGATCACGTCGAGAACCGGCCCGTGCTCGACGATCTCGCCGCCGAGCATGACTGCGACGTGGTCACAGACGTAGCGGATCACCGCCAGGTTGTGACTGACGAACAGAACCGTCAGACCAAGCTGCTTCTGCAGATCCACCAACAGATTCAGAACCGCGCCCTGCACGGACACGTCCAGAGCGGAGGTGATTTCGTCGGCAAGCAGAACTGCCGGTGCGGCTGCCAAAGCCCGCGCGAGGGCAACGCGTTGGCGCTGACCACCCGACAACGACGATGGGTATTCGTGCGCCTTCTCCACCGGCAGTTGGACGGTGGTGAGGAGTCGAGCGACCTCGGCAGCGCGGTCGCCGCGGCTGCGCCGAGCTTTGTCACGACGCTCGGTGGACCGCAGCGCCTCGGCGAGTGACTGGCCGATGGTCATTCGCGGGTCGAGGCACGAGTACGGATCTTGGAAGACCATCTGGATCCGGTGGCGCAGACGAGCCGTCGCGCCGCGGGCGTGAGCGACGTCCACACCGTCGAGAAGGATCTGGCCGGAACTGGGCTCGGCCAGGCCGACAGTTGCTCGCGCCAGTGTCGACTTTCCGGAACCCGATTCACCGACGAGACCGACCACCGATCCGGAGGGGATGTCGAGATTGATGTTCTTGACGGCGTGGAATTTTTTCGAACCGCTACCGAGGTGGACGTTGACGTCACGGAATTCGAGTCTGCTCATCGGATCTCCTCTGCAACAGCCAACAGTTCTTCCAACTCGATGTCGGCGGTGCTCTCCTCGGCGTCGAGGCTCTCCACCTGCCAGGCTTCGTCGACGGTGGCAAGCGGCTTGTCGCGATCGGTGCTCATGGTGGGGACCGCGGCGATCAGCGCGCGGGTGTACGGATGCTTTGCACGGCCGGCAATCAGATCGTCGACTGCGATGTCTTCGACGATTTCGCCGGCAAACATGACGAGGACACGGGTGCACATGCCGGTGATGACGGCCATGTCGTGCGAGATGAGAAGGATTGCGGCGCCGGTTTCTTCGCGAACCTCGTGGAGCAGCCCGAGGACCTCACGCTGAACGGTCACGTCGAGCGCAGTGGTGGGTTCGTCCGCGATGATCAGAGCGGGCTTACCCATCAGACCCATGGCGATCATCGCGCGCTGACGCATACCGCCGGAGAACTCGTGGGGGTACTGCTTCGCACGCCTGGGCGCGTCGGGGATCTTGACGGCGTTCAGTCGCTCGACTGCCGCCTTCTTCGCGTCGGCCTTGCTCATACCTTCGTGGAGCCAACCGATCTCGGCGACCTGATATCCGACCTTGAGAGACGGATTCATGGACGACATCGGATCCTGGAACACCATCGCCATACGTGTGCCGAGTTGGCGGGCAACCTTGCGCGAAGCCGCGTCGTCCGGCCGCTTGCCGTCCTTCATCAGCACGGTGCCGTCGAACTCGATGAGCCCGGCGTCGACCACGGTGGGGTGGTCGGTCAGCTGCGCGATTGCCATGCAACTCAGTGACTTTCCGGATCCGGATTCACCGACGATGCCCACGGTTTCGCCGCGGTGAACTGTAAAACTGATGTTGTCGACGGGGCGACGCCAGTCGTCACCCGCGGGGACTGCGACGGACATGTTGCGGACGGTCAGTACCGCGTCTTCGTCGGTGGGCGCCGAATCGGCCTGGGCAGTTTTCCGGTTGATCGGCTTCCACTTCGGCAGGCGACTGCTGATCGGGCTGCGAACTCCCGCGCCGCGAGCAATGGCCTCGCCGAGCAGCGTGAAGGTCAAGCCGGCGAGCACGACGGCGATGCCGGGGGCGAGTGCGGTGGCCGGGTTGACGAAGATCTTCGACAGACCTTCGTTGAGCATCCGGCCCCAGTCGAATGCAGGCGGCTGAATGCCCAAGCCGAGGAACGAGAGTCCGGCGAAGACCACGAGGCCGCTGCCGACAGCGATGCTGGCATTGACGATGAGTGGTTCACGGATATTGGGGAGAATGTGGCGGAACAGCAGCCCCGGCTTGGTAACCCCGAGGATGCGCGCTGCGTCGATGAAGTCGCGTCCGTTGACCGACGAAGCCAGTGCGTACGTCAACCTCGCGAACGGCGAGGCCAGGGCGAGACCGATGGCGATCACCGCGCTGCCAGCACCCTGTCCGAGAACGACCAACAGGAAGATCGCGAGGAGCAGTCCGGGGAATGCGATGGCGAAGTTGAGGAATGCCACGACCATTCGTCCGACCCAGCGGGGAGCGAGCGTCGGGAGCGTACCGAGTATCAGGCCAATTGTGACACCGAGTGCGACGGCTCCGAGAGCCATGAGCACCGACAGTCTCGCGGCGGTCATCGTGCGGGCGAAGACGTCACGCCCGCCGGCGTCGGTGCCGAAGATGTGCTCGGAACTAGGTCCCTGAGAGAGTGCCTTCGGGTTGGCTGCGACAGCGGCGTCACCCCAGATCATCGGTCCGAAGATGACGAGGGCGATCAGAGCGGTCAGGAAGGTGAGGGCCAGGATTCCCAATGGGGTGCGGAACGTTCCGACGATCCAGTGTCGTCGCGGGGGCGTCTTGGGGGCCGCAGTGGGGGCCGTAGGTGAGGTGCTCAACTCAGTTCTCCCGAATTGTGGATCGTGGGTCGATGAGAGCGAGCACCACGTCGACGATGAAATTGATGAGAAGGACGATGGCGCCGTAGATCACGACCAGTGTCTGGGCGAGCGGGTAGTCCTTCTCGGTGATGGACTTGACCAGCGCCATGCCCATGCCGGGCCAGGCGAAGATGCTCTCGATGAGCACGGTGCCGGCAATCAGACCACCCAGGAGGAGTCCGGCGAGCGTCAGCGTCGACGTCATGAGGTTGGGCATTGCATGACGGAAGTAGATTCGTGCCACGGGCATTCGCTTGGCGCGCGCCGTACGGATGTAGTCCATGTCCAACACGCCGAGCGCCTCTGCACGGACGATGCGCGACATCGAGGCGATGGCACCGATCGACATGGCCGCGACCGGGAGGATGTAGCTTTCCGGTCCACCTCGGCCGGCGACGGGCAGAACAGGGAACGTGACGGCAAAGAGGTAGACCAGCGCCGTACCGAACATGAACTCGGGGATCACGGCGATGGTGCCCGACGTTGCGGTGTAACCGATCTCGACTCCGCGTCGTCGACCGTTGCGGGTCAGTGCAGCGAAGATGAGGCCGATCGGAATGCCCACTAGCAGCACCGTGACGACTGTGAGTACAGCCAGTTCGAGTGTTGCCGGTAGGCGGGACGCGATCACCTCGAAGACCGGAGTCCTCAAGGTGATCGAGTCACCGGGATTCCCGCTCAGCAACCCGCCGACGAATCGGAAGTACTGCTGCCACAAGGGAAGGTCGTAACCGAGCTGAGACCTCGTTGTCTCGACCAGTTCGACCGGTGCGTTCATTCCCAGTGCCAACCGAACCGGGTCTCCCGGAATCAGTTGGAGCATCAGGAACGCCGCAGTCACCAGCGCCCAGAGTGAAATCACGAAGGTGCCGAAACGACGCAGAAGATATGCGGGCCAGCTGTCGGACTCGAGCCACTTTGCTCGAGCCTGAGGCGCCGCTTCTGGTTTCGCGGCTTCAATAGTTTGACTCATGGGCTGTCTTTCCGGAGGGCGGGATGCTGGGGCGGGAAGATATTTCAGAGTGGGCGGACGGCCTACTGGTAGAGACGCAGCGCAGAACCGTTGAGCGACTTGCCGAATGAGAGTCCGGCCTTGTTGAAGTACACGTTCATGACGGAGTCTGCGAAGGGCACGGCCGCGATCGTCTTGGTGAGCTCCGACTCGGCGTCGGCCCAGGCGTCACAAGCGTCGCTACCGGTCAGACCGGAAGCCTTGGTGGCTGCTGCTTCGTAGGCGGGGTTGCTGACCGATCCGAAGTTCTTGCCTGCTGCGGGAACCGGCCCGGCAAAGTACGCAGTGAAGGTGCTGGGCAGCGAGGAGTTGACCTGGACCCAGGCGATGTCCCAGGCAGAGTTGTCCTTGCCGCTCAGAATGACGTCGATGATCTTGTTCGAGTCGCCCCCGGTCACCTCGACGTTTGCGCCGAGTTCGGACCACGCCGACTGAGCAAGTTCGGCCGCCGCGTTGCGCGGATCGTCGGTGCCGTCGTACACGAGGCGGAGATTGAGCGGCTTGCCATCCTTGCTTCGCTTGCCGTCAGCGCCGGCGGTCCAACCAGCGCCGTCCAGTGTTGCCTTGGCGGCAGTGAGGTCGAAGTCCGGAATGTTGCCTGCGACAGAGTCGTAAACGCAGGCGCGCGGTTCGACGGCGACGAGGCTGGTTGCCCGGACCCCGTGTCCGGCGGTGATGACCTGAGTGAGGTCGTCGAGATCGACCGCTTGGATCAGGGCCTTGCGCACTGCGGGATCGCTGGTGGGATTACTCGCGATCTGGTTGAAGTACATCTGGCCTGCCGGCAGAGGCCGACCGACGGAGTCCAGATTGGCTGCCGCGACGCGGTCCTTGTCCGGACCGGCGATCGGAGCTGCGTTGAGTTCACCCGAGAGCAGCTGATTTGCGGCGGTGCTCACGTTCGGCGACATGGCGGCGACGACCGTCTTGGGGACGCCCGGGGTGTCGGAGGTCGTGCCGTCGGGGCCCCAGTTGTAGCCCTCGCGACGCTGGAACGTGTAGTGGTCGTTGGCGGCAACTTCGGTGACTTCGAACATGCCGGTGCCGAGCGACTTCTTGTTCGACGCTGTCGGATCTTTCAATCCGGCCTCGCACAGGATCGGCAGGCGACCGACGTTGAGAAGAAGGAACGGGCTCGGCGCCGGAGTGGTCACCGTGACACTGCGCGTTGCCGGATCGGCAGTCGCAGTGGCGCCGGTCGGCACGGAGGACCCGCGCAACTGTGAACCGTTGTCCGGGTTGGCCACGAAGTTGATGTTGTCCGCGACGGTCTGCGGTGTCAGCGTCGATCCGTCGGTACAGGTCACCCCGTCACGGATGGTGAAGGACGCCGAGGTCGGGGTCTCCTCCCACTTCTCCGCCAACCACGGTCCGACTTCACTGGTATCGGGATCCTGGTAGATCAGGTAGTCGTACGCCAAACGCGACAACTCGGCGGTCGCCGAGGCGGCCGACATGATCGGGTTGAGTGCACCCGGATCGGCCTGCAGGGCGAAACGGAAGGTCCCGTCGGTGGCCGGTTCACCGCCACTGGCGCCCGAGGACGTGCCTCCCGAGCCACAAGCAGACAACACAAGCGTGAGCCCTGCGGCTGCCGCAAGTGTTGGATAGAAGCGGTGTTTCATGGTGCCTCCGTGATGGAGCAGGGGCCCGAGCGAAAAACGTGAGGGCGCGGTTGAGTGTTGACTGCTAAATCTTGGCGCATGACGTGACGCGCATCTCTGTCGATCCTCACGAAAATCGGGTCGATTTTCGTCCGCTCCCACGAAAACCGTCAGGATCAGTGAATACCTGTCCGTATACCGACAGCGACCGGCGAAACACGACGATTTCCCCGGTCGCTACCGGCGGTCTACTGGTACAGGCGCAGGGCCGAACCGATGAAATTGCGGCCGAATGCAAGACCCGCATTGTTGAAGTAGAGAGTCGTGATCTTGTCGGCAAAAGGTACCGCCGAGTTTGCTTTGATGATCTCGGACTCAGCGTCTGCCCAAGCGGCACAAGCGTCCTCGCCCGTCAGCCCGGAAGCCTTGGTGACGGCTGCGTCGTAGGCCGGGTTGGAGATCGACGCAAAGTTCATTCCCGCAGCGGGCACCGGACCGGAGAGGAAGGGGACCAGCATGCTGGGCAGCGCGACGTTGATCGGCTCCCACGCGACATCCCACGCCGTGTTGTCCTTGCCGCTGAGTGCGACATCGAGAATCTTGTTCGAGTCTCCACTGGTGAGTTCAACGGTGGCGCCCAGGTCGTTCCACGCGTTGACTGCGACGTCGGCGGCAGCATCGGTCGCGTCGCCGAACGTCTCGTAGACCATCCGAATTCGGAGCGGTGTGCCGTCCTTGCTGCGTTTACCGTCCGCGCCGACCTTCCAGCCCGCAGACTCGAGAGTTGCTGCGGCCGCACTGGTATCGAAGTCCGGTAGGTTTCCGGCGACAGAGTCGTAGATGCAGGCCCGCGGTTCGATGGACACCATCGTGGTCGATCGGGTTCCGCGGCCGGCGGTGAAGATCTCGGCGAGGTCGTCGAGATTGAGAGCCTGGACCAGCGCCTTGCGTACGGCAGGATCGCTCGTCGGATTGCCGGGACTGTGGTTGAAGAACATCTCGCCCGCTGGAGCAGGCTGCTTGACGGTATCCAAGTTCGCGGCGTTCATGCGGTCCTGATCGGGGCCGGAGACGGCAGCGGCATTCAGATCACCGGACAACACCTGGTTGGCCGCTGTGCTGTTGTTCGTGATGATGGATGCGACGACATTCTTGGGTACACCGGCAGTGTCGGAGGTAGTGCCGTCCGGTCCCCAGTTGTATCCGTCGCGCCGAACGTAGGAGTAATGATCGTTGGCGACTGCCTCGGTCATCTGGAACATGCCCGACCCGAAGGTCGTCTTGTTTGCCGCCGTCGGATCCTTCAACCCGGCCTCGCACATGATCGGTATTCGCGCCAGGTTGAGAAGCAGGAACGGAGAGGGTTCCGGAGTTGTGACCGTTACGGTCCGGGTCGCCGGGTCGGCGGTGGCAGTTGCAGTTGCCGGTGCGTACACCCCGCGGAGAGCGGATTTGTTTGCTGCGTTGGTGATGAAATTGACGTTGTCGGCGACGGTCTGGGCAGTCAGAGCGGATCCGTCGTTACAGGTGACGCCGTCGCGAATGGTGAAGGACGCGGAAGTGGTTGTCTCTTCCCATTTCTCGGCGAGCCACGGCTTGGTTACGCCGGTATCGGGATCCGGATGGAGCAGATAGTCGTAGCTCAGACGCGCCAGTTGGTGCGCCGGCGAAGCGGCGGTCATCAGCGGATTCAGAGCGCCGGGGTCGGCCACGAGAGCCAATTTGAAGGTGCCGTCCGTGACGGGTTCACCCCCACCCGAACCCGATGAGCCACCCGTTGAGCACGCGGTCAGGGCAAGAACGGTGCCAGTTGCCGCAGCCAGTAGTGCGTAGGACCGTTGTTTCATGGTGCCTCCGGAAGGTGTGGTCCCGCCCGAGTGACGCGAGGTCTGTCGGGTCAGGAGCAAAAGACGATTGCTTGAATCTTCACCCAACAAAAGAACGAGAACATCGTCCGGATTTACGAATGTTTCGTGAGACTTGGTAGATCGCTACAACATTGTCGGATGGAAGAGACGAAGCTGGAGCATCAGGCTGAATCGAGTTTCCGGATCATCGAGATCGATGCCGGCAATCCCGGCAAGCTTCTTGAGGCGGTACCGGAACGTGTTGACGTGGATGTGAACCAAGGACGCAGCAGCCGGAATGTCGCCGAACGTGTCGAGCCAGGCGCGGAGCGTGTCGACAAGGTTGATGTCGTGACTGCGGTCGTACTCACGCAGTACCGCGAGCGGACCCGATGCGGTCTCGTTCTCGTCCGCCAGGGCGTCGGAGAGGCGCAGAAGTAGGGAATTGATCTGCACGTCGTCGGCGCGCGCGACGGTCCGGCCCGAAGAATTCCACGTCGACCTCAGAACGCGAAGCGCTCGGTCGGCTTCGTCGCGTGACTTCTCCAGCGTCATCACGTCGGCCACTGTCGCACCGATTCCGATGACCACCGACTTTTCCGAACGGGAACGGTCTGCAAACTCCGACGCGATCCGACGCACGTAGTCGTCGTCGGTCTGATGCCGGGTGTGTGGGATGACGGCGTAGACGGTGCCGCCGATCGCTGCCGCCACCGACAGCGGAAATACTTGGTCGAGATAGGTATTGAGTGTCAGGGCCAGTTGATCGACATCGGCTTCGGCCTCCAACGATGCACCGGCGCCGCTACGGAAGCCGGCCGCAAGTACGTTTGCCTTCGAGCGGCCGTAGCCCAGTCGCTCGGCCGCTTCCTTGGCTGAAGTGCCGCCACTCAGTAACGTGATCACCTCGCCCAACCTCAGCCGTCGTGCGGAATCGGCTGCCAGCTTGGCGCGAAGTAAACTCATCGCGGCTACGCCCGCCGCCTCGACGAGCGTTTTGACCTGCAATTCGTTCGGCTCCTCGTCCAGGATCACCCAGATCGAACCGAGGATCTGCGATGCCGCATGTATTCGCATGCCGACGCGGGGCCTGATGCCCGGCCCGATACCCGGTAGAAATACCGGCAGGGTAGAGCCGTAGATCTTGTTGAAATACCCCATTGACCTGAGCCGATCGGAATAGTGCTGCGGCACTTGATGTCCGAGGACACTCTGCTTACGTGCCTCGTCGCCGAAGGCTTGATCCGCCGAGAACGCGAGGATCCGGCTCGACTGATTCTCGATGGTGACCGGGCCGTTCAATACCTGAGCGATCGAGTTGGCAAGATCGAACAGGTCGGCGTCGGCGGCCGACGTGCGGTCCCCGTTGTTGCCGGATTCGAGGATCTCGTTGATCAACGACGCGCTTTGCAGCCAGCTTGCATCCTTGACCATTCCGAGGAGTGCGACGTCGGTGTCGGCCACCGCCTTCTCGACGAGGCCGTCGAAGTCCAGGGGCTCTTTGACGATCAGCGCTACCGCACCTGCCGAGCCGTATTCTCTTACCGCCGTTGCGATATCGGCCGAACCTGCGAGACCTGCGCCGAGTACGACGGCGCCCGCACTGTCCTGGGTAGCTTCGGACCCTTCGTGCAGGGTCACGCGGCTGACAGTGCGGGCGCCGTCGACGGTGTCGCCACCGCTGAGGAACGTCATTCCCAGTCTGTCGACGATGTCGACGATCGATACTCCCGTAGGTGTGGTCACCACCACACCTTAGGGGGAGCGGGGTCGATCAGTTGTCTGGTTGCTCTGCTCAGTTGCTGGGCTGCTCCGCCACGGCCTTCTCGACGAACCGGCGGGTCTGATCGAACGCCGCGGGCACCTGGACGGAATCGGTCATGTCACTGATCTCGGACCACCGTTCGGCGACGACCTCGGGGGAGAGTGCGCTTTCGGGGATGTAGACGCCCTGCGACTCTTCCATGCGAGCGATCGCGAAGACGCCGGCGCCGGCGCTGAGGATGGTCTTCGTCGGTGCGTCATCGGAGACCATGAACAGTGCGCCGGGTGAAATCGATTCGGGTGCAAGCAGAGCGAGAGTCTTCTCGTCGAGGAGGTCTTCGGTCATGCGGGTCGCGGCGGTCGGGGCCAGCGAGTTGACGCGGATGCCCTTGCGTTCGCCCTCGATGGCGAGAACGTTCATGAGGCCGACGACGCCGGACTTCGCGGCGCCGTAGTTCGCCTGGCCGAAGTTGCCGTAAATTCCCGATGCCGACGTAGTCATGAGGATGCGTCCGTAGTTCTGTTCGACCATGTGCGGCCAGACTGCCTTGGAACAGATGACGGAACCCATCAGATGCACGTCGATGACTTTGCGGAAGTCGTCGAGCTCGGCCTTGATGAACGACTTGTCGCGCAGGATTCCGGCGTTGTTGATCAGGATGTCCACGCGGCCCCACTTGTCCACGGCCGTCGCGACCATGGCGGCAACGGCGTCGACGTCAGTGATGTCGCAGTGGTCCGCGATGGCCTCGCCGCCCAGCTCGACGATTTCCGCCACTACCTTGGCGGCTGCGGTATCAGCGCCGCCACTGCCGTTGACCGAGCCACCCATGTCGTTGACGACGACGCGTGCGCCGCGTGCGGCGAGGGCCAATGCGTGTGAACGGCCGAGTCCGCCGCCTGCGCCCGTGATGATCGCTACCTTGCCGGAAAAATCCAACGACATTGGAAAACCTCTCTGATCTGGGATACTACTCAGTATTACTATGCGATGGCGTGGAAACAGTCAAGGGCCGGCAGGCAGTGTGAATGGGAGTGGAAGTCGAATGAGTAGTGATCTTCCGGTCGTGCGATCCGCGATCATCACCAGCGCCGCCGACGCCTTTGCCGAAGACGGTTACGCGGCCACGACTGTAGATTTACTGGCCGATCGAATCGGCGCCACCAAAGGTCTTGTCTACTACCACTTTCGTTCCAAGTTCGACATCTACCTGGCAATATACGAACGCGGGATGAGCCTGCTCCGCGCTGAGGTCGAGTCTCGGATGGGCGGGGCAGAAAGCGGCCTCGCGCGTCTCGAAGCGATGTCGCACGCCCACCTGGTCAATCTCATGACGCATCTCGGGTACCACCACACGATCCACCAAGGTGTCCGGGGCCAGATGAACTCCGCGCTCAAGCCGAGGCAACAGCAAGTCCTCGTGGAGCTGAATTCGCTGCGACTCGACTACGAGAATCTGTTCGTCGACGTGATGACCGAAGGCGTCGCGGATGGTTCCATTCGCGTGGGCTCACCACGGATGGCGGCAAAAGTACTCCTCAGCAGTCTCAACGGCATCGACCTCTGGTACCGAAGGCGTGAAGGGCAGACGTTGGCGGAGACAGAGTCGTTGGCGGACCAGATCGTCGAACTGTTGATCGGCGGATTGCGCGCTGCGAACTGACTGAAAGCTGCATTCGTCGAGCGGGTTTCCTCCGACCGGTTCGTGCTGTCCTGCGGCTTGTCGTTCGGTTTGTCGTGCTCTGACAGTCGGGGTAGCATGTTGGCGTCGTGCGCGGACTTGCGTAGGAATTCAGGGAAGAGGAGGTGTGGCTGTAATGCGTGGCCAACCTCCGAGTACCAACTGAAGCTGTAGCCGCCCGGGTTGATCCGGTATTTTGCTGCAGCTTCATCGTGTGTTCATCGGCTTCGGCTTTGCTGTGAAGCAAGCGTCGTCGTTCACTCTTCCCTCGAAAGCTGTTCAGCATGCGCGAATTTCGTCGTTCACGTTCGGTACTGCCGCGTCGTTCCGCGGGGCTCGGTGACTCACATCCCGGACACTCGCGTGCCGCACGCACCGTCGTCAAGGCGGCCCCGCCCGAGGCGGTGGCGCCCGTCGAATCGACCGTCGTCAACAGCGGCGTGTACCGCGACGGCGAGCGGATAGCGTCACCGTCCACGCTGGCGGAAGCACTGTCATGCCTTCCGGATTCGCAGTCGATGGCGTGGATCGGCATGTACCGGCCCGACGACGCCCAGTTGTATGCCGCTGCACAACATTTCGACCTCCACGAACTGGCGGTCGAGGATGCGATCGTCGCGCACCAGCGCCCCAAGCTCGAGCGCTACGGCAAGACACTGTTCGTGGTCCTGCGTGCTGCGCGGTACCGCGACGAGACCGAGCGGGTCGAATTCGGCGAGTTGCACATCTTCTGTGGTCCGAACTTCATTCTGACCGTCCGTCACAGTGAATCGCCGGATCTGTCGGCGGTGCGGACTCGCATGGAGAACGATCCTGACCTGTTGCGGTTGGGTACCGAGGCCGTTCTCTATGCCATTCTCGACGCGGTCGTCGACGGGTACGCGCCGGTGGTGGCCGGCCTGCAGAACGACATCGACGAGATCGAAACCGAAGTATTCAGTGGCGATCCCGGAGTTTCGCGTCGCATCTACGAACTGACCCGTGAGGTGATCGAATTCCAGCGGGCGACGCGTCCGCTGCTGGGAATGCTGCGTGGGTTGTCGGCAGGGTTCGACAAGTACCACACGGACGAGGAACTCCAGCGATACCTGCGCGACGTCACCGACCATGCGACGACTGTGGTGGAGCGGGCCGACGGCTTTCGTCAGTTGCTCGGAAACATCCTCACGGTGAACGCAACTCTGGTGTCGCAGAACCAGAACGAGGAGATGCGCAATCTGACGCAGGCAAGCTACGCGCAGAACGAGGAGATCAAGAAGGTCTCGGCGTGGGCGGCAATTCTCTTCGCGCCGACGCTCATCGGAACCGTGTACGGGATGAACTTCGACGACATGCCGGAACTGCACTGGCACTTGGGCTATCCGTTTGCGCTCTCGATGATGTTCCTGACCTGTGGAAGTCTCTACACGATCTTCAAGCGTCGGGGCTGGCTGTAGAAAGCGCCGGCTGTAGAAAGCGCTGTGCGCCTTGCCAACCGAGATCGGTTGGCAAGGCGCACAGGTGTTTTTCGGGAGGGCGCTCGAATCAGAGCGTTGCGACGCAGACCGTGAACTTACGTTCCGGGTGCTCGAATCCCGAGTCTGCCCCCGAACCGCATTCGTCGATCGACGTGGAGTTCTGCAGGATTTCGACGACCTCGACGACGTTGGTGCCGCTGGTATCCGAGCATTCGATGCGGGCGGGCTCATCCATTCCGCTGCCGAGGTCCATGCATCCGCCGACTACCCAGTCGACGTCGAGACAGACAGCGCCCTGCTCGTCACCCGCGAGGGTCTCGTAGTAGTACGAGTCGACGTCGGAGGCACACAGATCAGAGGTGGGAACCTTGGCGACCACCTTGTAGTTCGAATCCTTGCTACCGCAGTCCGCGTTGTCGATTTCTGCGGCCGTCGTGGTGCCTCCGAGCTTGACGCAATCACCGATCGACACGTCGATGTCGACGTCGCCGCCGTCGTCCGAGCCCTCCTGGCCGGTGATCTTCGAGGTGGTCGGGGCCGCGGAGGTAGTGGTCGAATCGGCAACCGAGGAAGATGATTCCGCAATGGCTTTCGGCTCGATGTCGGAACCGCAACCGACGGTGAAGGCGGCGATTGCAGAAGTTGCGATCACCGCAGTGCAAAGTCGCCGGACGATTCCGGACATAAGGACCCCTTTGTTGATTCTTGGATAATTCTGTTGGTTCGTGGATTGTTCGGGACCTATTCCAATACATCGGTAGTCGAATTGCCAACCGGACTGTCAGTATGGGTAGGTGGAGCTACCCCTGATGCCGCCGCTTGCCCCGATGCTCGCGAAGGCTGCGGCCACTGTGCCGCCTCAGCCCGAGTCCGGTGACCCGACGTGGTCGTACGAGCCGAAATGGGACGGATTTCGAGCAATCATCTTTCGTGACGGTGACGAAGTGGTGCTCGGATCGCGAGGAGGAAAGGACTTGGCGCGGTACTTTCCCGAGGCGGTGGAAGCCGTCAAGTCTGAATTGCCCGAAAAATGTGTGGTGGACGGAGAACTGGTGGTTCCCCGTGAGATCGACGGTGTGACGCGCCTGAGTTGGGAAGCGCTCTCCGAGCGGATTCACCCCGCCGCGAGCCGCGTCGCATTGTTGTCGGAACAGACGCCCGCGCAATTTGTCGGGTTCGATTTACTGGCGCTCGGGGATCGCGACGTCTCGATCGAGGACTTCGGGGTTCGACGTGCGTTGCTCCTCGATTGCGTCGGTGGCGGGCCGAGTTGCCACGTCACGGCAGCGACGGCCGACAGCGCCGAAGCAATGGCCTGGTTCGAAACCTTCGAAGGCGCGGGTCTCGACGGGGTTGTCGCCAAGAAGCTGGCGGGACCGTACCTGCCGAACAAGCGCGAGATGATCAAGGTGAAACACGCCAGGACCGCGGATGTCGTACTGCTGGGCTACCGTCCCCACAAGAGTCAGCCAGGTATCGGGTCGATGCTTCTTGGTCTGTACGACGGTTCCGAATTGAAGATGGTCGGTGGCGCTTCTGCTTTCACCGCGGCGCGGCGGATCGAGTTGTTGGCCGAACTCGAACCTTTGCGCCTCGGGGACGACGTTGTAGCCGAGGGAGAGGCCAGCCGGTGGAGATCGGCCGCAGACCGCTCCTGGATTCCGCTTCGTCCTGAGAGGGTGCTCGAAGTGGCGTACGACCAGATGGAAGGGGAACGCTTTCGGCACGCTGCACGATTCCTGCGCTGGCGTCCGGACAGGGTGCCCGACGAATGCACATTCGATCAGTTGGAGGTTCCGGTGCGATACGACTTCGCGGATGTTCTTGCAGGCGGTAAGTGATGGCGAGCCCGGCAGAGGAACTGGACGTCGACGGGATCGCGGTCCGATTGTCGAGCCCGGACAAGATCTACTATCCGCAGTTGGGTGAGGACGGCGGAACCAAACGGCATCTTGTCGAGTACTACCGAACGGTGGCGCTGCAGGGTGCAGCGTTGCGGGCGCTCCAAGATCGGCCCACGCATCTTCAGCGATTCCCCGACGGCATCGAGGGCGAAGAGGTTTACCAGAAGCGGCTGCCGGCAAAGCGGCCCGAGCACGTCGAATCCTGCGAGGTCACGTTCCCGTCGGGTCGCAAGGCCGACGTCCTTCGAGTGCGAAGTGCTGCGAACATCGTGTGGGCCGCCAATCTCGGGACTGTCACGTTTCATCCCTGGGCCGTGCGGTGCCCGGACACCGACCACCCGGACGAACTGCGCATCGATCTCGATCCGCAACCGGGGACCGGGTTCGACGAGGCCGTTGCCATCGCGGACGAGGTCCTTCGCCCTCTGCTCGCCGATTTGGGATTGGAAGGATTTCCCAAGACGTCCGGTGGCCGAGGCCTTCACGTCTACATCCCGCTCGAGGCGCGCTGGGATTTTGTCGAGGTCCGCCACGCGGGTATCGCCCTCGCCCGTGAAGTCGAGCGTCGTAGTGCCGATCGCGCCACAACCGCGTGGTGGAAGGAAGAGCGGGGTGAACGGATCTTCATCGACTTCAATCAGAATGCCCGTGACCGGACGATCGCGGCGGCGTATTCCGCTCGTAAGACGCCGATCGCAACTGTGTCGACGCCGGTGACCTGGGACGAACTGCGCGACGTGCATCCAGACGACTGCACCATCGCCACGGTTCCCGGCTTGCTCGCCGATCGTGGTGATCCGATGGAAGCCATGCACGACAAGGCCTTTGCCCTCGATGTTCTGTTGGAGATGTGGGAGAAGGATCTGGCGGCGGGACTGGGCGATCTGCCGTACCCGCCGAACTATCCCAAAATGCCCGGTGAACCCAAACGTGTTCAACCGAGCAAGGACCGCGATCGGAAGAACAAAGACGGGTAGCGTCAGAGGCGGACATATCGGGTAATTCGATCAGACGTCGAATGTACGGTCACGTCGAATGCACTGTGGGGGTTGGATATGGATCGCCGGAAAATGCGAGCAGCAAGCTTAGCGGTGGGCGGCGTGATTCTTGCCGCCTTCGGATTGTCACTCGGTAGCGGAACAGCGTCAGCCGCGACGTTGGATTGTTCGGCGCGCGGGCAAGATCAGACGATCGTCGACGGGTCATCCGCATGCCGAGCGGTGGCAGATGCCTCCAGTTACGCGATTTCACACGTCGAGGGCGACGGCGTCGGCGTCGCGGATTCTCGAGACGGCGGCAGGTCGGCAGGCCTCGGCCTCTTCGGCGGCGTTGCTGCGGCGGAGTCGCGCGGTGGGTTACTTGCCGCCGTCGCGTACGGCCCGGGTTCGCTCGCACTCGGTCGCACCGACTCCTCACCCTTTGCCGTCGTGCTCAGCGGACCTGGCGGCAGAGCGGCAGTGGGTGACGCGGACGTCGGGGCGATCTGCTCAGGTGGTCCCACCCTTGTTTTCAATATCGCCACAGGTCAGGGATGTTTCAGCGACGGCACTTCGACGTGGGTCACCCCGTGAGGGCACCCCGGCCCTGAGCCTCTTGCGTGACAGTGGTCACAATGGTGTCAAGCTCCTGCCACCGATCGGGTGACCGGACAACTTGATCAGCGGGGATCGGAGGACGCGATGACTCCCAGTGCACGACGGGGTTCGCTCGCCCGGGTGGAGGTGCCTTCGCGCACCGAGCTGTACGTGGACCGGCGATTCCTTCCCTTGGCCGACCGCTTTTTCGCGATGTATCGCCAACCGCAACAAGGCGGCGGCGCGCTGGTCGTGTACCTGGGAGGCGAGAAAGTTCTCGACATCTGGGCCGGCAATGCCGATCGTGATCGGCGCTGGGACCACGACACGGTGTCGCTGTCGTTCTCGACCGGCAAAGGCGTCGCCAGCACCGTCGTTCACCGACTCGCCGAACGTGGGTTGATCGACTACGACGCCCCGGTTGCTCGGTACTGGCCTGAATTCGCGGCGGCCGGCAAGGACAAGATCACCGTCCGTGAACTGATGTCACATCGCGCGGGCCTTCACCGAGTTCGCGGCTTGATGCCGCATCCTCTCGACCTGATGGACTACGACGCGGTCGTTGCCGCCCTGGCTGCCGAGAAACCGGATCCGCGTCGGCTTCGAGGCCCCGGCTATCACGCTGTGACCTACGGCTGGTTGGTAGCCGAACTTGTGGCCAGGGTGTCCGGTCAGCCGTTCATCGACGTCGTACAAGCGGAGATAGCGAAGCCCCTCGGAGTCGACGAATTCTGGTACCGCGTACCCGAAACCGAGCGTCCACGGATCGCGAAGCTGTTCCCACATATCAACCCTGCCGGCTTGAACTGGGCCTTCGCGTCGACCGTGCTCTCACACGTCGGTCCGACTCGCGGACTCGCGGAGGCCGCGATGCCGGACGGTTTCGACGTCATGGTGCGCAACCCGGCTGTCCACGACGCCGTCATGCCGGGCTGGAACGGAGTGTTCAGCGCGCGTGCTCTCGCGAAGATGTACGGCGCCATCGCGAACGGCGGCGTGATCGACGGGAAGCGGTTCCTGAAGGAATCGACCATCGACCAGATGTCGACCATCCAGACTCGCGATCGGGATTACGTGCTGGCGGTGCGGCCCAACTGGACTCTCGGTTACCACCCGCCGATCATTGCCGCGCGGCGGCAGCCGCGGAATGCGATAGGCCACTACGGAGTCGGCGGTTCAGGCGCGTATGCGGACCTGTCCAGCGGACTCTCGCTCGGTTTCACCACCAACAGGTTGGGTAGTGCTGTGACAGCTCTCGGTGATCTTCGCCTTGCGAGGCTCGGCGCCGAGGCGCAGGAGTTGGTTCGTCGAATCTGACACGAAGGGAATGCCATGAGCAGCAACGTGTACCGGGTGACCGAGATCGTCGGCTCGTCCACCGAGAGCAGTGACGCGGCAATTCGCACCGCCATCGCCCGGGCGAACGAGACGGTACGCAACCTCGAATGGTTCGAGGTGGTGGAAACTCGCGGTCACATCGAGAACGGCGCCGTGGCGCATTTCCAGGTCACGTTGAAGGTCGGCTTCCGGCTCGACGGCGACGAATCTTGAGTCGTCGTTCATGAGTGTTGATCTCAGGGCGGCCGTCGGGTTCATGGCGGGACATGCCAGAACTCTCGATCGGCATCGACTGAATTTGATTCTCGGACAGGGTGACCGGACCGCGGCATTGGCGGCTGTGGACAGTTATCGCAACCCGGACGGTGGGTACGGCTGGGGACTCGAACCGGATCTTCGCTCGGCATCGAGCCAACCTGGCGGCGCGCTGCACGCCTTCGAAGCCTTTGCCGACATCGGAACGCCGACGCCCAGAGCGGTCGAACTGTGCGACTGGTTGCAGACCAATTCGCTGGCAGACGGCGGTTTGCCGTTCGCCTTCCCGATCGCCGACCCGGCCGGTTGTGCGCCCTTCTGGGTGGATGCGGATCCGTTGGCGCCGTCGTTGCAGATCACCAGCATCGTGTGTGCTGCAGCGGCTCGCGTTGCCGAATTCGACGAGGCCGTCGCCGAACATCCGTGGTTCGCCTCTGCCGTTCGATATTGCCTCGACGCGATCGACGGAGCGGATTCTCTGCACGCCCTCGAGCTGGCCTTTGCCTTGCAGTTTCTCGACGCGGTTCACCGGAACAGTCCCGAAGCGTCGTCGTTGGTGAGCACTCTTGGTTCGCGTATCCCGGCTGACGGCTTGGTTCACGTGGACGGGGGAGCCGAGGGCGAATTCATGCGGCCCCTCGATTTCTCACCGCTTCCCGGCGGCCCGACCCGCGCGTTGTTCGACGCATCAGTGATCGAGTCCGAACTGTCTGCGCTCGCTGCGCGACAACATGGCGACGGCGGTTGGGCGGTGGATTTCGACAGCTATTCGCCCGTCGCGGCGTTGGAATGGCGCGGTCACGCCACCGTGCAGGCGGTGTGGCTGCTGAAGCGCAATGGGGTGATCTGAAAACGATTCTCGCGCCAAATTGGAACACGTTATAGTCTGGGAACCAGTTCGAGCTTCGTGTTTCAGGGATAGGGGAATGTCATGGCGTATGTGATCACGCAGCCGTGCTGCAACGACGCCTCGTGTGTTGACGTGTGTCCGGTCAATTGCATTCACCCGACACCGGACGAAGCCCCGTTCGCGACCACCGAAATGCTCTACATCGATCCCGACACCTGCATCGATTGTGGTGCGTGTGTGGACGAATGCCCGGTCGAGGCGATCTTCCCGGACAACGAACTCGACGAGGACGACGCGCCGTACCTGCAGATGAACGCGTCGTACTTCGAGAAGCATCCGATGGGCCCGGATTGGCCCGAGCCGATCACGATGGCCAAGATCGATCCCGAACTGGGAACGCTGAAAGTAGCGATCGTCGGCTCCGGCCCGGCCGCCTGCTACGCGGCGATGGAACTGACCGGCAAGCCTCGCGTCGAGGTCGACATGTTCGATCGACTTCCCACTCCATACGGTTTGGTGCGCGCCGGCGTGGCGCCAGACCATCCCGGAACCAAGGGGGTCACCGATCAGTTCCGCGCCGTCGTCGCGAAGAAGACTGTGCGCTGCCACTTCAACGTCGAGGTGGGCACCCACATCTCGCATTCGGAACTCTTGGACCATCACCACGCAGTGATCTACGCGGTGGGCGCTGCCGGGGATCGCAAGCTCGAGATCCCGGGCGAGGATCTGCCGGGAAGTCACGCCGCCACCGAGTTCGTCGCCTGGTACAACGGCCACCCGGGATATGCCGATCGGACTTTCGATCTGTCCGGCGAGCGAGCGGTGATCGTCGGAAACGGCAACGTCGCACTCGACGTCGCACGCATCCTGGTGACCGACCCTGACCAGCTTGCGAAGACGGACCTCGCCGAGCACGCATTGGAAGCGCTGCGGAACAGCAAGATTCGTGAGGTGGTCATTCTCGGGCGTCGTGGGCCGGCGCAGGCCGCGTACACCAATCCCGAACTGTTGGCGCTCGGACAGATGGCGAACGTGGACGTAGTCGTCGACCCGATCGAAGCCGAACTCGACGAGGCCAGTCAGGCGTTCGTGGACAGCGATGCCGCCGAGCCGTCCGTCCTGCTCAAGGTCAAGCAGGCGCAGGAATTTGCTTCGCGTACCGCAGATCCTTCTCGCAAGCGGATCGTTCTCCGGTTCCTCACCTCTCCCGTCGAGGTCCTCGGCGACGGGGCAGTCTCACAGGTGAGGATCGTGAAAAACGAATTGGTGGCAACGCCGACCGGTCAGCTCTCCGCCCGGCCTACCGAGACCGAGGAGACGATCGACACTTCACTGGTGCTTCGGTCGGTCGGATACCGCGGCACACCGATGGCCGACTTGCCCTTCGACGACGCTCGCGGCGTGATCCCCAACGAGAACGGCAGAGTAATCGACACCGAGACCGGCACGCCGATCCCGGGTGTCTACGTCGCGGGTTGGATCAAGCGCGGACCGACTGGCGTGATCGGCACCAACAAGTACTGCTCCGCCGAGACCGTGTCGATGATCTTCGACGACTTCGCTGGTGGGCGCCTCGCCGCCCCGACCGAGGATGCCGACAAGTTGCAGGTTTTGTTGGCAGACCGGTCGCCGGATCAGGTGGACTATCAAGGTTGGCAGCGTATCGACAAGGCAGAACGCGCATCCGGTGCCGCAACCGGACGGCCGCGAACCAAACTCATCTCCATCGAATCCATGTTGGCGGCTGCCCGGAGCGAGGGATAGCAACGTTTGGGCGAACATCCGAATTGCTCGATTGCCGCTTTTGTGTGTTAATGACTATGGAAATGTGCGGTTTGCTCTCTTCGGTGTGCTCGGGTGTGTAGGTGTGCTCCGAGCGGGTGCGTCCGAATGGTGCATCGGCATCGGTACCAGGCGGGTATCGATGCCGGCCGCGCACGATCCACGTGAGTACGTGGTCAGTCGAGCGAAGGTAGTGACATGGGCAGCAAACAGGGTCGTCGGACGTCACGGGTTGCCGTGGCAATCGTCGGAGCAGTGGCCGCCGGCCTCGCTCTGGCCGGACCCTCCGCGGCTGTTCCGCTCTTTCCCGGTGGACCCGACATTCCGTTGCCCGTGATCCCCGGCGTTCCGTACCTCGACCCGGCAATTCCGGTTCCGGGCATCCCGGGTACGCCGATCCAGGCGCCCATCGGCGTCCCCAACTTCTCCGCTCCGTCACTCAATCCGTCTGCGGGTGAGACCGTCGGTATCGCGCAGCCGATCATCATTCGATTCAACGAGGCCGTCGGCGACCGTGCGACGGCCGAACGCGCTATTCGCGTGACCACCGATCCGCCGGTCGAGGGCAGCTTCTACTGGATCAACGACAGCCAGGTCCGTTGGAAGCCGACACAGTTCTGGCCGGCGAACATCTCCGTGACCGTCGACGCCGGTGATTCGCACTCCACGTTCAACATCGGTGATGCGCTCGTCACGGTCGCGGACGACAACACCAAGCAGGTCACGGTCACCCGCAACGGCGAGGTCGTGCGCACCATGCCGACGTCGTTCGGCAAGCCGGGCCACGAAACACCGAACGGCACGTACATCGTCGGCGAGCAGCTGCGCGACATGTACATGGATTCGTCCACGTACGGCGTTCCGATCGATTCTCCCGAGGGGTACCGCACCTACGTCGAGTACGCGACGCGAATTTCCTACAGTGGCATCTTCGTCCATGCAGCTCCGTGGTCGGTTGCGCAACAGGGTTTCACCAACGTCAGCCACGGCTGCCTCAATGTCAGCACCGAGGATGCCAAGTGGTTCTTCGAGAACGCTGGCAAGGGCGACCCGGTGATCGTGCAGAACACCGCAGGTGGAGTCCTCAGCGGCGCCGACGGATTGGGTGACTGGAACCGCTAGACATCGACGAGGAAGGCCCTGCGCGAGAAGTATTCGCGCAGGGCCTTTTTCGTGTCGCGTTCAGCTCGAGTGTCTTGTACGTTCACCATTCATTCGTTGCGGGCGGTCAGACTGCCTCAGTGAGATCGAGTCCGGAAAGAACGCTGCCCACTTCAGGCAAGCCAGGTCTGTGGGGCAGACCATGGCGTGATTACGCGCTGTTCGCGCTCTTGGTAGGTCCCAATCTCGCGTTGCTGATCTTGTTCACCTATCGCCCGCTGGTGGACAACATCCGACTTTCGTTCTTCGACTGGAACATTGCGGACCCGAAGGCGACGTTCATCGGGCTGAGCAATTACCGCGAGTGGTTCGGACGAAGCGACACCTGGCAGATCGTCACCAACACAGTGGTATTCACATTGGTCACAGTGGTGGGTTCGATGGTCATCGGTTTGGCGTTGGCCATGCTGCTCGATCGCAAGCTCGTCGGGCGAAACCTGGTCCGGTCGGCCATCTTCGCTCCGTTCGTCATCTCCGGTGCAGCGATCGGTGTCGCGTTTCAGTTCGTCTTCGACCCCAACTTCGGTCTGATCCAGGATCTCCTGCACCGCGTCGGACTCCAATCGCCCGACTTCTATCAGGACCCCCACTGGGCGCTGTTCATGGTGACGGTGACATACATGTGGAAGAACCTCGGCTACACGTTTGTCATCTATCTCGCTGCGCTGCAAGGAGTTCGGCAAGAGTTGAACGAAGCCGCCGAAATCGACGGTGCCAAGCCGTGGACCAAGTTCCGCCGGGTTCTCCTACCTCAGTTGCGCCCGACGACGTTCTTCCTCTCCATCACCGTCATGCTCAACTCGCTCCAGGTCTTCGACATCATCAACGTCATGACCCGTGGTGGCCCGCTGGGTACGGGGACGACGACGATGGTCTACCAGGTGTACAACGAGACGTTCCGAAACTTCCGGGCGGGCTACGGTGCGACGGTTGCCACCATCATGTTCCTGATCCTGCTGATCATCACCGTCTACCAGGTTCGTGCCATGGATCGGGGAGAAGAGAAATGACAGCGGTAGAGGAAAAGAAAAGCGCTGCTCCGACTTCCGTCGTTAGGCCGGGGCCGGACCGCAAGAACGTGGACCGGCGTGAGGTCGGTGTGAAGATCCTCGGCTATGCGGCAATGGTGATCGCGTTGGTCATCATCGTCCTGCCGCTCTACTGGATCGTGATGACCTCGTTCAAGGAGCGCCCGGAGATCTACACGCAGCCGGCAACGTGGTGGCCGTCGTCGCTGCATCCCGAAAACTATTCGGAAGCAACCACATCGGTCCCGTTCTGGATGTTCTTGCGGAACTCGATAGTGATCACGACGATTCTGTCGGCGGCGAAGTTCGTTCTGGGGACTCTCAGCGCCTATGGGCTTGTTTTCCTGCGCTTCCCGGGGAAGAACTTCGTCTTTCTCGGAATCATCGCCGCATTGATGGTTCCGAACCAGATCACCGTGATCTCGAATTACGCGCTCGTGGCAGAGTGGGGCTGGCGTAACACGTTCCAGGGCATCATAGTTCCGCTCGCGGGTGTAGCCTTCGGTACGTTCCTCATGCGCAACCACTTCCTCTCGATCCCTTCGGAGATCGTCGAGGCGGCGCGGATGGACGGAGCCGGCCACTGGCGGTTGCTCTGGCGCGTGGTGCTCCCCGTTTCCGGACCCACGATGGTGGCGTTCGGCATCATCACGGTGGTCAACGAATGGAACGAGTACCTGTGGCCGTTCCTCATGTCCGACGATTCCTCGGTAGCGCCGCTGCCGATCGGATTGACCCAACTGCAGAACAACGACGGACTTACCAACTGGGGTCCGGTCATGGCAGGAACGGTGCTGACGATGCTACCGATCCTGGTGATTTTCCTTCTGCTGCAAAGACACATGATCAAGGGCCTCACCTCCGGTGCGGTCAAGGGCTGACAGCTTTCCCGTCACATTTCTTTCTCGAGGAGCAGTAATGGCAAACATGAACAGGCGCGGATTCTTGAGCCTCGGCGGTGCAATCGCCGCCGGAGCCGCACTGACCGCGTGCGCGGGATCCGGCGGGTCGAGCGCTGATGCTGCGGGAACATCCGGTGCGTCGGGTGATTCCAACACCATCACCTTCTGGTCGAACCACCCGGGTAAGTCCACCGACGTGGAGAAGGAACTGATCAACCGCTTCCAGACCAAGTACCCGGACCTGAAGGTCAACTTGGTGGACGGCGGCAAGAACTACGAAGAGGTGGCACAGAAGTTCAACGCTGCCCTCTCCGGTGGAGATGTGCCCGATGTGGTTGTGCTGTCCGATGTCTGGTGGTTCAACTATGCACTGGCCGGGGCAATCGAGCCGCTCGACGGACTCTTCTCCGAGGTGGGGGTCGACTCGGCCGACTACGTCGATTCACTGCTCGCCGACTACCTGTTCCAGGGCAAGCACTATGCGCTTCCCTACGCGCGGTCGACGCCGTTGTTCTACTACAACAAGGCGGTCTGGTCGCAGGCAGGTCTTCCCGACCGTGGGCCGGCGACATGGCAGGAGTTCGACGAGTGGGGACCCGAGCTGCAGAAGGTCGTGGGCAACGGCAAGTTGGCACACGGGTGGGGCAACGCGAAGGATTACCTCGGCTGGACCTACGAAGGCCCAATCTGGACGTTCGGCGGCTCGTACTCCGACCAGTGGAATCTGCAGCTCGACAACGAGAAGACCATTGCCGCAGGGCAGTTCCTCTCCAGCATGATTCATGACAAGAAGTACGCCGCGGTCTCCACTGACATCGCGAACGAATTCGGTACCGGCATTCTGGCGTCGACCATCGCGTCGACGGGCGATCTGTCCGGCATCAAGAAGACTGCCAACTTCGACTTCGGCACCGCTTTCCTCCCGGCAGTGGACGGAACTCCCGGTTGCCCCACCGGCGGTGCCGGGCTTGCCATCCCGTCCAAGATCTCCGATCAGCGTAAGAAGAACGCGCTCAAGTTCATCGACTTCATCACCAATGGTGAGAACACGGCGTACTTCTCGCAGAACGTCGGCTACATGCCGGTCCGCAAGTCGGCAACCTCGGAGCCGAGCATGAAGGCGTTCCTCGACGCGAACCCCAACTCCCGTACCGCTGTGGATCAGCTCTCGCGTACGCGCTCGCAGGACTACGCACGCGTGTTCGTCCCGGGTGGGGATCAGATCATCGGCACCGGACTCGAGCAGATCGCTCTCCAGAAGGCCGACGTCGCATCGACATTCGCCGGCGTTGCCACGCAGTTGCAGCAGATCATCGACCGGCAGATCACCCCCAAGCTGCCGAAGTAGTAGGAGAGAACACTCATGGCCAACGTGCAATTCGCGGGAGTCACGCACCGCTACGAAGGAACCGATCGACCGGCAGTCGACCGTCTCGACCTCGACATCGCCGACGGTGAGTTCCTGGTACTCGTAGGACCTTCCGGTTGCGGTAAGTCCACCAGCCTGCGAATGCTCGCCGGTCTCGAGTCCGCGTCGGACGGCCGGATCGAGATCGGCGGCACGGACGTCACGCACCTCGCTCCGCGAGCACGTGACGTCGCCATGGTGTTTCAGAGTTACGCGCTGTACCCGAACATGACCGTCGAGCAGAACATGGGTTTTGCGCTCCAGAACGCGGGAGTGGGAAAGGCCGAGCGACGGGAACGGGTACTCGAGGCCGCGCGGATGCTCGAACTCGAACCCTTGCTCGGACGGAAACCGGCAAAGCTGTCGGGCGGGCAACGTCAGCGAGTTGCCATGGGTAGAGCCATCGTTCGCCATCCCAAGGTGTTCTGCATGGACGAACCACTCAGTAATCTGGACGCCAAACTGCGCGTCAGCACACGGTCGCAGATCGCCGCCCTACAGCGTCGACTCGGCACCACGACGGTCTACGTCACCCACGATCAGGTCGAAGCGATGACGATGGGGGACCGAGTGGCGGTGATGCTGGACGGTCGCTTGCAGCAGGTGGCGAAGCCGCGCGAACTCTACGACAACCCCGTCAACACCTTTGTGGCCGCCTTCATCGGATCGCCCGGCATGAACCTGATCGAAGCGCCGGTCGAGGGAACCGTCGCAGTGCTCGGTGATCTGCGGATTCCGCTGCCCACCGGGGCGTCCGAGCGGGAGCGGGTCGTCGTGGGAGTGCGCCCGGAATCGTGGGATCTGGTGGGAGCGTGGCGAAAGGGCTCGCTGGCCGTGGATGCCGATCTGCTCGAAGAGTTGGGAGCCGAATCGTTCGTCTATGCAAAGGGTGCCCCGGATTCGCAGTGGCAGAGCCGATCCGGTCGAATCGTCATTCGCGTCGACCGGAAGATGTCGGTGGCACCGGGGGAGTCGCTTCATCTGCTGCCCAAGGCCGGCGAGGTGTACTTCTTTTCCGCGGAGACCGGAGTACGTCTGTAGCGATACTGTGTGCGGCATGACCGTCGCACGTTCGCTGTTGCTGTTCGTACTCGCCGCGCTGCTCGAAATCGGGGGCGCGTGGTTGGTGTGGCAGGGAATTCGCGAGCACAAGGGATGGATCTGGGTGGGGCTCGGCGTCATCTCGCTCGGCCTCTACGGTCTGGTGGCCACCATGCAACCCGATGCGAACTTCGGGCGCATCCTCGCCGCGTACGGCGGGATCTTCGTCGCAGGTTCACTGCTGTGGGCGGTGGTGATGGACGGATTCCGCCCGGATCGTTTCGACATCGCCGGTGCGCTGATCTGTCTGGTCGGCGTCGGGGTGATCATGTACGCCCGGTAGGCCTTCGGCCCCGTGCGCGCTCAGGGAGTCCAGGGGGTCCCTAAGCGCGCACAGGGGCTTGCCCCTGCTACCAGATCTTCACACGCTTCTCCGGCTCCAAATACAGTGCGTCACCGGGCTTGACGTCGAACTCCTCGTGGAACGTGTCGAGGTTGCGGACGACGCCGTTGCACCGGAACTCCGGCGGCGAGTGCGGGTCGACGGCCAGACGGCGAAGCGCTTCGGCCTCACGGGCCTTCGTGCGCCATACCTGCGCCCACCCGAAGAACACGCGCTGCAAGCCGGTGAGTCCGTCGATGACCGGAGGTTCGGTACCTTCGGTCGCGATCTTGTACGCCGCGATCGCGATCGACAGCCCGCCGAGGTCGCCGATGTTCTCGCCGATCGTGAACTCGCCGTTGACGTGGTGGCCCGGCAGTTCCTTGGGCTCGAACTCGTTGTACTGCTCGATGAGAGCCTTTGTGCGCTTGCCGAATTCGCTGCGGTCCTCGTCGGTCCACCAGTCGACCATGTTGCCGTCGCCGTCGTACTTGGCGCCCTGATCGTCGAATCCGTGACCGATCTCGTGGCCGATGACGGCGCCGATGCCGCCGTAGTTGGCAGCGTCGTCGGCTGCCGCGTCGAAGAACGGCGGCTGGAGAATGGCTGCGGGGAAGACGATTTCGTTCATGCCCGGGTTGTAGTAGGCGTTGACGGTCTGCGGTGTCATGAACCACTCGTCACGGTCGACGGGGCCGCCCAGCTTGGCCAGGTCACGGTCGTACTCGGCGGCGTATCCGCGACGGTAGTTGCCCACCAGGTCGGTTGCCGAGATCTCGAGTCCGGCGTAGTCGCGCCACTTGTCGGGGTAACCGATCTTCGGGGTGAACTTCTCGAGCTTGGCCAATGCAGCCTCACGAGTCTGCGGGCTCATCCACTCGAGGTCGGAGATGTTGCGGCGGTACGCCTCCTGCAGGTTTGCGACCAGTTCCAGCATGCGGGTCTTCGCCTCTGCGGGGAAGTGTCGATCGACGTAGAGCTTGCCGACTGCCTCGCCGAGCAGATCCTGGACCAGGCTTACCCCGCGCTTCCAGCGCTCACGGTTCTCTTCGGTCCCGGACAGTGTGGTGCCGTAGAAAGCGAAAGTCTCGTCGACCAGGGCCGAATGCAGGTAAGGGGAGCGGGCATGAAGCACCTTCCACGCCGCCCATGCCTTCCAGTCGTCCAGTGACTCCGACGCCCAGAGTGCGGTGAAGGTGTGCAGGAATTCGGGCTGGCGGACCACGATCTCGGCGAACTTCTCCGAATCGGCGCCGAGACCGGACAGCCATGCCGCCCAGTCCAAACCGGGGTTCTGCTCGGTCAGTTCCTCGAAGCCCACCAGGTTGTAACTCAAATCTGCGTCACGACGCTTGACGACGTCCCAATGCCCGGCCGCGATCTTCTTCTCGAGCTCGAACACACGCTGGGCGTCGTAGCCGACGCCGGCGAGGGTGAACATCTTGTCGATGTGCGCGACGTACTTCTCGCGGATCTCCGCGTAGTTGTCCTCGCGGTAGTACGACTCGTCGGGGAGGCTGATTCCCGACTGGCTGAAGTGGATCAGGTACCGCTCGGAGTTCTTGGCATCGGTGTCGACGTAATGCGAGATGGCACCGCCGACGCCGACGCGCTGGTGGCGTCCGATCACGGTGGCCAGCGACGACCGGTCCGGCGCATCGGCGACGGCGTCGAGCTCGTCGTCGATGGGGCCGAGGCCTGCGGCCTCCACGGCGTCGGCGTCCATGAAGCTCGAGTACAGGTCGCCGATGCGCTGTGCATCGGTACCGGCGGCCGAGTTGGACTCCGCGGCTTCAGTGATGATGGTCTGTACGTCTTCTTCGGCCTTGTCGTAGAGCGTCCGGAAGGCCCCGTCGACTGCGCGGTCTGCCGGAATCTCGTATTCGGCGAGCCATTTTCCGTTGACGTGGACGAACAGATCGTCCTGCGCCCGTGTGTCGCCGTCGAGGTGGGTGAGGTCGATGCCTGAGCGATGAGCCGTGGTCATTTCTCCATCCTTACACGATCATGACGAACTGCTCGGTGTGTGCGCGATCGCTCCACGCCGAGTTCATCTCTTGTGCTGGGCAACGTCGGTATGGCATGGCACGATCGAATACGTGACCAGCAGACCTGCCGCAGATCCGCACCTGCAGGACCTCGCGCGACTACGACGTGTGCGAGACCGTATCGACCGGGAGTACGCGCGGCCTCTGGACGTGGAGGCGCTCGCGCGGGGAGTGAACATGTCTGCGGGGCATCTCAGTCGCCAATTCCGTCAGGCATACGGAGAACCGCCGTACGCCTACCTGATGACCAGGCGAATCGAGCGAGCGATGGCGTTACTGCGGCGCGGAGATCTCAGTGTCACGGACGTCTGCTTCGAGGTCGGTTGCAGCTCTCTCGGCACTTTCAGCAGCAAGTTCACCGAATTGGTGGGGGTTCCGCCCAGTGTCTATCGGCGCGAGGCCGAGCAGTCGACGGCAGGAATGCCGTCCTGCGTGTCCAAACAAGTCACCAGACCGATCAGGAATCGAGAAGCGCAGACCGCGCAGCCGCAATTAACGTGATCGCCATGGACATCACCATTCACTCGAGTTTCCTTCCGCAGGACGACCCTGAAGCCGCCCTGAACTTCTATCGCGACACGCTCGGCTTCGAGGTTCGCAACGACGTCGGCTACGACGGGATGCGTTGGATCACGGTGGGGCCGCCCGGCCAGCCCGGCACCTCCATCGTGCTGCATCCGCCGGCCGTCGATCCCGGAATCACCGACGAGGAGCGCCGCACCATCATCGAGATGATGGCCAAGGGCACTTACGGCGGACTTCTCCTGGCCACCAAAGATCTGGACGACACGTTCGAGCGGCTTCAGGCCGGCGACATCGACGTCGTCCAGGAACCGACCGAGCAGCCGTACGGCGTTCGCGATTGCGCCGTCCGGGACCCAGCGGGAAACCTGATCCGTATTCAAGAACTGCGCTGAGCCCGTCAACTGCGCTGAGACCGTCGGCGATCGACTGACAGATGGAGACACGATGACTGCCTTGCACACCGCAGACAGCCACGATTTGATCCGCGTGCAAGGCGCGCGGGTGAACAACCTCGAAGACATCAGTGTCGAGATCCCGAAGCGGAGGCTGACGGTATTCACCGGCGTCTCCGGTTCGGGGAAGAGTTCGCTGGTGTTCAGTACGATCGCCGCGGAATCGCAGCGGATGATCAACGAGACCTACAGCGCTTTCGTTCAAGGATTCATGCCGACGCTCGCGCGGCCGGACGTCGATGTTCTCGACGGCCTGACCACCGCGATCATCGTCGATCAGCAGCGGATGGGAGTCGACCCGCGCTCGACCGTCGGAACCGCCACCGACGCCAACGCGATGCTCCGCATCCTGTTCAGCCGTCTCGGAAAGCCTCACATCGGTTCGCCTCAGGCGTTTTCGTTCAACGTGGCCTCGATCTCCGGAGCAGGCGCGGTCACGATGGAACGCGGCGGACGTCAGACGAAAGAGCGTCGCAGCTTCAAGATCACCGGCGGCATGTGTCCGCGGTGTGAGGGACGAGCGGCGGTCAACGATTTCGATCTGACCGCGTTGTACGACGACACCAAGTCGCTCAACGAGAGTGCGATCACGGTCCCCGGCTACAGCATGGAGGGTTGGTACGGCCGGATCTACCGCGGCTGCGGTTTCTTCGATCCCGACAAGCCGATCAAGAAGTACACCAAGAAGGAACTGAACGATCTGCTCTACAAAGAGCCGACCAAGATCAAGGTCGAAGGCATCAACCTGACGTACACGGGTCTGATTCCGCAGATTCAGAAGTCGTTCCTGGCCAAGGACGTCGACGCGATGCAGCCCCACATCCGGGCTTTCGTCGAGCGGGCGATCACGTTCACCACCTGCCCCGAGTGCGACGGGACGCGACTGAGCGAGGGGGCGCGGTCGTCGAAGATCAAGGGCGTCAACATCGCCGACGCCTGCTCGATGCAGATCAGCGATCTCGCGGAATGGGTCAGCGGACTGAAGGAGCCTTCGGTCGCGCCGTTGCTCACGACGCTCGGTGAAACGCTCGACTCGTTCGTGGAGATCGGACTCGGCTACCTCAGTCTCGATCGGCCGTCGGGAACCCTCTCCGGCGGTGAAGCTCAGCGCACCAAGATGATTCGTCACCTGGGTTCCTCGCTCACCGACATCACGTATGTTTTCGACGAGCCCACTACCGGCCTGCATCCGCACGACATCGCGAGGATGAACGACCTACTGCTGCGCCTGCGCGACAAGGGCAACACCGTGCTCGTGGTCGAGCACAAGCCGGAGACGATCGTGATCGCCGACCACATCGTCGACCTCGGTCCGGGTGCGGGTAGCGCCGGCGGAAACGTCTGCTTCGAGGGCACCGTCGACGGTTTGCGTGCCAGCGACACCGTCACCGGCCGTCACTTCGACGACCGGGCCGCAATCAAGGAGACCGTTCGCGAGTCCACCGGGGCAATCGAGATTCGTGGAGCGAACGCACACAACCTGCAGGACGTCGACGTCGACGTACCGCTCGGCGTCCTGGTCGTGGTCACCGGTGTCGCCGGGTCGGGCAAGAGTTCGCTGATCCACGGCTCGCTCGCGAAACGCGAAGACGTGGTGTCGGTCGATCAGAGTGCGATCCGTGGCTCGCGCCGGAGCAACCCGGCAACGTACACCGGGCTGCTCGACCCGATCCGCAAGGCATTCGCGAAGGCCAACGGCGTGAAGCCGGCGCTGTTCAGTGCCAACTCCGAGGGTGCCTGCCCGACGTGCAACGGCAACGGCGTCATCTACAGCGACCTGGCGATGATGGCCGGCGTTGCCACTCTCTGCGAGGAGTGCGAGGGCAAGCGCTTCCAAGCCGAGGTACTCGAATACAAATTCGGTGGCAAGGACATCAACGAGGTTCTCACGATGTCGGTGGCCGAGGCCGAGGAGTTCTTCGGCGAGGGTGAGGCCAAGACCCTCGCTGCGCACAAGATCCTCGTCCGACTGGTCGACGTGGGGCTCGGATACCTCACGATCGGCCAGCCATTGACGACGCTGTCGGGCGGTGAGCGTCAGCGCATCAAGCTGGCAACCCACCTGGGTGAGAAGGGCGGCGTGTACGTCCTCGACGAGCCGACCACCGGACTGCACCTGGCCGACGTCGAGCAGTTGCTCGGCCTGCTCGATCGACTGGTCGATTCCGGTAAGTCAGTCATCGTGATCGAGCACCACCAAGCGGTGATGGCACACGCAGACTGGATCATCGACCTCGGCCCTGGTGCCGGTCACGACGGCGGTCGGATCGTCTTCGAGGGCACTCCCGAGGAGCTCGTCGCCGACGGCTCCACACTCACCGGAAAGCACCTCGCGGTATACGTCGGCAGCTGACCGGGCTCCTACCTCAGGCGTCGATACCCAGGTTGATGACGGCGAGGTAGGACCCGTCCGACTGCTTTTCGACGGTCATGAGGCCGGTGTCGTCGTAGATGCCGTCACTGGCGTTGTTCGTGTTGTTCTCACGACCGGTGTGCTCGCTGTACGGGGACTGCGAGTACACCTCGTCGAGAAGGGTCTCGTCGAAGAAGGTCTGCGACGTGAGGACCGTCTTCTTGTCGATGTGAACCTTGACGTGGATGTGGGTGGTGCGGCCCATGTACCAGCCGGGGAAGATCGTGGTGAAGTGTGCGATGCCGTTTGCATCGGTGGTCTGCGCCCCGCGCAGATAGGTGCCGTCGTCGGTGGTGGTGGCTTCGGTGTCGCCGACGCTGTACGAACCGTCGGAGGTCTCACCGGACCCTCCCATGCCGCCGCCCATTCCGCCTCCGGGTGCACCTGACGGAGGTTCACCCATCCCGCCGGCCGGGGGAGTTCCGCCGCCACCGCCGCCGCCGTTGGCGCTCAGCGAACCGGATTCGAAGCCGGAGTACACGCCGCCGGCGTCGCAGTGCCAGATCTCGACTACGGCGTTGGAGACCGCGCCGATGCTGCCGTCGACGTTGCACTGGCTGTTGTCCTGCACGCGCATTGCCACCTGCAGTGTGGTGCCCGGACGGTCTTCGCGGATGTCGCCGCGAATGGAGTCGACGTCGAACCAGTAGGGGCCCTGTGTCTCTTCCTTGCTCATGACGCACTGCGGTGCTTTGGCCAGAAGTGCGGTGACGGCATCGCCGGACGTGGCCGCTGCGGAAGCGCCGGAAGTGGTTGTCGTCGATGCAGCCGCGGCCGAAGTCGTCGTGGCGGTGCCACTGTTACCGGAACAGGCTGCGATGAGCCCGCCGAGACTGATGGTTCCGCCGAGAGCGAGGGCCCGTCGACGGCTCACGCGCAGCCTGCTCGCTTCGATGTCTTTGTTCACGCCGCTGTACCTCCATTGTGTGGGCTGTTGTCTCAATGGTGGACGGGCGACCTGGTGCGGAACTGGTTATCCGCTGTGAACTTGCTGGGAGAGCATCTGAATGCTCGAAGTGGCCCGCACATAGACCTGTCCGCCGGCGTCGACGATGCGAGTTTCGATCAGCGCGAGCCTGCGCCCGGCACGAATCACGGAGGCCTCGGCGCGCAAGACCGGCCCGCCGATGTCGGGTGAGCGCAGGAAGTCGATCTTGTGGTCGAGGACGCGATAGTCCTGGTCGACGCTGGTCAGGGTCTGGGCAGACAGGCCAGTGATGGCGTCGACTGCCGAGATGAGGACACCGCCCTGAACGGCGCCCAACGGGTTGGCCATCCAGTCCACGGGTGTGAACTCGCCGACGACGGAACCCGGGGTCACGTCGACGACAGCAAGATCGAGGAGTCCGGCGAGTGGACCGCGTTCGAGTCTGCCGTCGCGGATTCCTTCGACGACGTCGGACCCGGACAACCCGCTCAGGTTGCTTGTCTTCTCCGGCGTCGGGACGGGCAGCGGCTCGCCCTCCACGTAGTCGTCGATTCCCACGACGGGGGGACGCGAGACCACCATGGCGCGACCGGCCATCACTGCCAGAAGGGTGCCGTTCTCGTCGCGAAGTTGCCCGGATGCGAGTCCGACGCCGTCGTCGAGATGCACGAGTGTTCCGGTGGCACCGACGTCCGCGACGTCGGGGATGTCGGCGCCCGCACTGACCGTGACCTGCGCGAGCACGGACTGATGGCCCGAGGTCAGTCCCGAGTACACCGCGCCACCCATGGCACCGTCGATCATGACGCCGATGGAACCGAGCACGGTCTTGCCACGGTGATCGTGGAATCGCTCGCCGACGGCCTGCGCGAAGGCCAGGTCCCCGGGCTCGACCGAAACGGCGCGCACACCCATCAATGTGTTGAGTGGGTCAAGCTTCTTGACGGGCGCGGCGGAGTTGTCGATGCTCATCCGTCGAGTATCTCCAGCGCGCCGAGTCCTGCCGAGACCGGGTCTCAACCACCGATGCGTGAATGCATCTCCCAGACGAGGACTTCGGCCCCGGCGTCGGAGGTCAGCTGCTGGCCACCCGAATCGCTCAACCGGACAGCATCGCCCTCGTACAGTGTGCCGACGCCCTCCATCTCGGCAGTGCCCTGCGCGACGAAGACGTGCAGGAACCGTGCGCCCGGAAGATTCACGGAGGTGCCGGGCAGAATGCGTGCGACATGCATGGCGGCGTTCTTGTTGTTGATGCGAATCGCCGAATGATCCTTGTAGCGCTCCATTCCGGAGGCAACCGGGATCAGACCGCCGCGCAGCAGTTCGTCGTCGATCTCGAGCTGTTCGTAACCGGGGGTCAGTCCACCTTCGTCCGGTACCACCCACATCTGGATGAAATGCACGGGGTCGGAATGCTGTTCGCCGCCGATACGCCACGAATCGTTCTTCTCACTGTGCATGATTCCGGTACCGGCGCTCATGCGCTGGGCGAGTCCCGGATAGATGACGCCGGTGTGGCCGATGGAATCCTGGTGCACGAGCGAACCGCGAAGCACCCAGGTCACGATTTCCATGTCCTTGTGCGGATGGGTGTCGAAACCGGTTCCCGCCAGTACGGTGTCGTCGTTGTTGACGAGCAGCAATCCGTGATGAGTGTTGTCCGGATCGTAGTGCTGTCCGAACGAGAACGAATGTTTCGAATCCAGCCAGGAGACGCGGGATTTCAAGCGATCGCCGGAGCGGTGCACATCGATGTGCGGTGTCGTCCGTGGGGCCTGTGCTCGACCAGATGCCATGGCTCCTCCTTCTGTACCACCGGGATCCACCACAATCGGGATCCGCCACTACCGGCATCCACCCTACGACGAACCTGCTGTGTAGTCCGAACATTGGGCGTACTCGGTGGTGTCGTCAGTTCGTCGACGCGTGCATCTCCCACACGAGTATCTCCGCATCGCCGATTCCCTCGACTCGTTGACCGCCAGTATCCTTGAGTCGCAACGAATCTCCCGGACCGAGCAATCCGACTCCCTCGACGTCGACAGTGCCACCGGCGATGAAGCCGTGCACGTACGGCGCATCCGGGAGAGATACCGACCCACCGGTCTCGAGGCGAGCAACATGCAGTGCCGCATGTTTGTTGTGCAAGCTGATCGCGCTGTGGTCGCGATGCGCGGGCATCCCCGACGCCAGGGTGATCAGGCCACCGCCGTCGAGTTCGGAGTTGATGTCGAGTTCCTGATAGCTCGGAGTCACTCCGGATTCGTCCGGGGGTATCCACATCTGGACGAGGTGAACGGGCTCGGTGACACGTGAGCCGTCGGCCCGGAAGCGATCGTTGCGCTCGGAGTGCAGGATTCCGGTACCGGCGCTCATTCTCTGCGCGAGTCCGCGATGGATGACCCCGGAGTGCCCAGCGGAATCCTGGTGAACCAGAGATCCGCTGAGCACCCACGTCACGATCTCGGTGTCGCGGTGCTGATGAGTGTCGAAACCGTAGTCGGCTTCGATGATGTCGTCGTTGTTCACCAACAGAAGTCCGTGCGCGTACGCGGCGTGATCGAAGTTTCCGGCGAAGGGGAAACTGTGACGCGCCGTGAGCCAGCCGTAGTTGAGATGCGCACGTTCGTCAGCTCGTTGGACGACTACCGACGACATGTCAGTTCAGCGTCTCGTGTGCCGCCGGGATGGATCCCAGGCGTCCGGCCTGGAAGTCCTCGAAGGCCTGCATGACCTCGGACTTGGTGTTCATGACGAACGGCCCGGCCATCGCGATGGGTTCGCGGATCGGCTTGCCGCCGAGGATGAAGACCTCGAGGGATTCGGTCCGTGAATCCTGGCGATCGGAAGCGGCGACGGTGATGGAGTCACCACGTCCGAAGACAGCTGTCTGTCCGGCACGAATGGGCCGACGCTCGGCCCCGACGGTGCCTTCGCCGGCGAGGACGTAGACGATCGCGTTGAACTCGGGATTCCACGGAAGTGTCAGGCTCGCACCCGGGGCCACAGTCGTGTGGGAGAGCGCGATGGGTGTGTACGTCGAACCGGGTCCGGCGTGGCCGGCGATGTCTCCGGCGATGACGCGTACCAAGGCTCCGCCGTCGGGGGAGGAGAGCAGCGCCACCTTGTTACCGGTGATGTCCTGGTACCGCGGCGCTGCCATCTTGTTGTCGCGAGGCAGGTTGACCCACAGCTGGACACCGTGGAACAGGCCGCCACTGACGACGAGGTGTTCCGGCGGAGTTTCGATGTGGAGGATGCCGCCACCCGCCGTCATCCACTGGGTGTCGCCGCCGCCGATAATGCCGCCGCCGCCGTTGGAGTCCTGGTGCTCCATGATGCCGTCGATCATGTAGGTCACGGTTTCGAAGCCGCGGTGGGGGTGCCACGGTGTGCCCTTGGGTTCGCCGGGTGCGTAGTTGACCTCACCCATCTGGTCCATGTGGATGAAGGGGTCGAGGGCGGAGAGGTCGATGCCGGCGAAGGCGCGGTGAACGGGGAAGCCTTCACCTTCGTATCCGACCGGTGCGGTGGTGATGCTCTTGACCGGGCGGTCGACTGCCGACGCTGCCGGCTCGTCGAGGCGGGGCAGGGCCAAGATGTTCTCGACTGTCACAGCAGGCATGTCGTACTCCTCGTGTCCGTGAAGCTGAAGTCAGGTAGTTGATTGTTCAACTATCTCATCAGGAGTCAACAAAGTCGAGCCCCGGGTATTCCCGGGGCCCGACTGGTGTTCGGATCAGCCTGTCGTCTGGATCAGCGCAACATGCTGCCTAGGGTCTTTGCAGCTGCCATGACCTCGGCGCCCAGCGCTGCTTGGTCCTCGGAGTCGAAGACGGAAATTCCGAGGCTGGAGATGGCGTCGCGGCGTCTGCCGGGAATCACTGCCGATATCCCCAGGACGGACGGGATGACTTCGCCGACGGTCACTGCGTAGCCGCGTGCGCGTGCAGCCGTCACTTCCTCTCGTTCCCCACTCGTCGGCGGGAGTGAGGCAAGGATGGAAAGCCCGGCGGAGCCGCGGTCGATCGGATCAACCTGCCCTGGGTGGAACGCGACGTGGACTTTGGCGCTGCGCGGTTCGACCACCATCAGGGCGCGCACTTCGGTGTCGCTCTCGCGGACCACCAGGTGTGCGGTCGCCTCGGTGGCCTCGGCGAGTTCTTGAAGAATCGGGCGAGCGAGGGTGCGCAAATCTTGTTCCACCGGTTCGGCGAGGGTGACCAGCCCGGCGCCGAGAGTGACGCGCTTGAAGGAGTCCTTGCGGCACAGGTGATGAGCCTCGAGTGTGCGGATCAATCGATGTGCGACGGTTCGGTGGACTCCCACGCCGTCGGCGATGTCGGTGACCGACAAGCCGTGCGGATAGGACGTCAGGAGTTCCAGGATCTCGAGTCCGTGGTGCAGCGTTTTCGACATGCTCGAGTCCACTTGAACTGCACTTTTGCGCGGTCGGTGTTCCTCGCTCAGCTCTGACATCAAATCCCTTTCTTGACGTTTGTGAGGTATGCCACCTACGCTTTGAACATATCGCACAGTGTGTGCGATTATCGCACACTTTACGAAGCTGCACAACCTTCGGGTGGATGCAGCGCAGCGTGTTCGGAGAGAACCTTCATGAGCAACTACCGCGTCGTGGCAACGGAGGACGTTGTCGCAATCCATCAGCTGTACGGCTACCAGAGTCATTGCATAGACTCTGGGCGCCAGCAGGATTGGGCGCAGACATTCACCGAAGGCGGTGAGTTTCATTCCCCCAGTTATCCGGAACCCGTGGTCGGTTTCGACGACCTTGCGGCTTTTGCTGCTCGCTTCTACGCTGCGGCGGAAGCTGCCGACGAGGTGCATCGTCACGTTCTGACCAATGTCGTCGTCGAGGCGGTGGACGAGAGTGCTCTGGCAGTGCGCGGGTACCTGCAGATCTTTGCCACCGCTCGCGGCGGCGAGTCGCGACTGGTGCGGATGACGACTGTCGCTGATCGTGTGGTTCGGGTCGGTGAGGAGTGGAAGATCGCCCGCCGCACCGTCTCCCGTGACGACGCGCCCCGAGCGTCCGAACACGCGTGAAGTACCGAAATGTTTCTTGCACAACAATATTCAGTAGGAGAAGTTCATCATGACCGAAAGCTCTGACCAGACGAACCCGGGCCGCACCGTAGTGACGCAGATGTCGGCGGTATACCCGGAGTTGGCAGGCAAGGTCGCAGTGGTGACCGGTGCGGCCCAGGGAATGGGTGCGACGTTCGCCGAAGGACTGGCAACACGTGGCGTACATGTCGTCGGCGCCGACATCAACGAAGAGCAGATGCTCGCCACGGCCACGCGAATCAACACGGACCTGGAGTCGAATGCACTGGCGGACAAGCCGGGTCGCGTCGTCGGAGCTCGGGTCGACGTCACCAAGCCCGACGAGCATGAATTGCTTGCGCAGTTGGCGTTGAAGGAGTTCGGCCGGGTCGATTTCTGGATCAACAATGCGGGTATCTTCCCGTTTGCGCTGGCCGAGGAGATCACCCCGGAGCAGATCGGCGCAACGCTGAGTGTCAATGTCGAAGGAGTGCTCTACGGTGCTCAGGCGGCGGCACGTCACCTCGGTCCCGGCGGCGCCATCGTCAACATGTCTTCGGTGTCTGCGCTGCGTGTGCGGAAGGGGAGAGGCGCATACTGCACGTCGAAAGCTGCCGTTGCGCACCTCACGGAGTCTCTCGCAGTGGAGTTCGGCGACAAGGGTATTCGGGTCAACTCCATTGCACCCGGCTACATCGACACGGCGATGACGAAGTGGGTCCAGGAAGATCCGATCGCGCTCGCGAACGCACTCGACGCGGTACCACTGCATCGTCTGGGCTCGCCCGAAGAGGTCTTCGGCCCGCTGCTGTTCCTGCTCTCGGACAGCGCGCGTTACGTCACCGGGCACAGCATTGCGGTGGACGGTGGTTCGCGGCATGTCTGAGTCCACGACATATCCCGGCGTCGTTCTCGTTACCGGCGGTGCTGCCGGGATGGGAGCGCATCACGCGCGCACTCTCGCCGCGCGCGGTTCGCATGTCTGCATTGCCGATGTTTCGGATTCATCCGGCGTGGTCGACGACATCGTCGCCGCAGGCGGATCGGCATCCGCTCATCTTCTCGACGTCACCGATGCCGATGCCTGGGACCGGGTTGTCGACGAAATTCGCACCACCCGTGGGGAACTCGGCGGACTGGTCAACAATGCCGGTATCTCGCGTCGGCTCGAATTCATGGACACCCCGAACGACATCTGGGAGCTGACCATGAAGATCAACCTCTTCGGCCCGTTCTACGGTATGAAGGCGGTGGCGCCGCTGATGCGCGAGAGTGGTGGCGGATCGATCGTCAACATCTCGTCCATCGCCGGTCAGATCGGATACTTCTCTCCGGCTTACTCGTCGAGCAAGTGGGGTCTGACCGGTCTGTCGAAGTCGGCCGCAGGCAACTTCGCGCAGTGGGGGATTCGCGTCAACTCGGTGCACCCGGGACTGGTCGGTACGGCGCTGCTCGGCGGCGCGAACGACTTCGTCGCCGCGTCACTGAAGTCGGTTCCCTTCGGACGCATGGGAACTCTCGACGAGATCACCGAAGCAGTGCTGTTCCTGCTCTCGAACAGTTCGACCTACACCACCGGTACGGAACTCACTGTCGACGGCGGGTTGGTGTCGAACGGTCTTTACCACCGCATCATCGCGGAGACTGGAGAACTTTCATGACCGAACACTGGGACGTCGTTGTCATCGGTGGCGGCGGAGCAGGTCTCGCCGCTGCGGTGTCGGCAGCTGAAGAAGGCGCATCCGTTCTGCTGTTCGAATCCGAAACCGAACTCGGTGGATCCACCGCGCTGTCGGCCGGCATCTTCACGGCCGCCGGAACGAGCGTGCAGGCCGGCCTCGGAGTCGACGACTCGGCAGAGAAGTTCTTCCAGCACTACATGGACCTCAACCAGTGGATGCTCTCACCCGGATTGATTCGTGCGTTCTGCGAAAACGCCGGTCCGACACTGGAATGGCTCATCGGACTCGGCGTCGAGATTCCCGCGACGATCTCGGGTAACGCTCACCAGCCGGGACTCGCCCAAGCCGGCGTCGAGGACGTCTGGCGCGGCCACGTGCCCAAGGATCAGGGATACGGACTGATTCAGGTGCTGGACAAGGCTCGTCGTAAGCACGGGATCGAGGTCATCTTCGGAACTCGGGTGCAGAAGCTGATCGAGGAAGACGGTCGGGTTGTCGGTGTTGTCGCCGACGACATCGAGGTGCCTGCGGGCGCCGTCGTTGTTGCTTCCGGTGGATTCGCGCAAGATCCGGGTTTGGTGGAACGCCACTTCCCGGACGCGAACAAGGCCGGAGAGGCCTTGTTCGTCGTCGCAGCCGAGGGGAGCCGCGGAGACCATCTTCGTTTTGCCGAAGACCTCGGTGCTTCCCTGGCGGGCGACGGCTGGGGTCTGATGCTGCCCACCGTCTACTTCCAGCGATTCCACCACTGGCAGGCCGGCTTTCCGCCGAAGTCGCGGATCTACGTCAACCAGGACGGCCGTCGTTTCATGGACGAGGACAGCTCGTACGCGGTCTCGACCGGCATCATCGACCATCAGGGTGGATACGGTTGGATGATCTTCGACGAGAACGCTCGCGTGAATCTGGCTCCAGGATATGCGGATTGGAATCCCGAACGCATCGAGGAAGAAGTTGCCGCCGGTGGCACGATTCGTGCGGACACGATCGAAGACCTCGCAGTGGCTACGGGTGTTCCGGTTGCGACGTTGGCGCAAACCCTGCGTCGATGGAACGACCAACTGCCCAGCGGTCACGACGACGACTTCCTCCGCCATCGCACGTTGCGGAACAAGGGTGCCGTCGGCAATCCGGATCCTATTGCGACAGCTCCGTTCTATGCCGCGAAAATCCTTCCGGCAGAGCTCGTCTGTACGCATGCGGGAATGGAGATCAACACCGATGCGGCCGTGCTCGGCAGCACCGGAGTACCTATCGAGGGTCTGTACGCCGCAGGTGAGGCCGGCGCCGGAATCCTCGGACTGAGATACGTGGGCGGCGGCAATGCGGTTGCCAACGCTTTGACCATGGGCCGCGTAGCGGGACGTAATGCGGCGAATTACACCAGGACCAGCGCTGAGAGCGCACCGGTCCATTCCATCGCGCACTCCTGACGTCCGACGTCTGCGCGGCACCGAATCCAGTCAGTATCCAATCCAGGCAGGGAACAACATGTCAGAGAATGAGACCATGGCGAGAGCCGAATCCACCGAGGGCAGCAGCGTGGCAACCGAACGACAGTCGACGACGAAGGTAATTCGCGCGGCCATCGTCGGTACCGTCGTCGAGTACTACGACTTCGGTATCTACGGATACATGGCCACGACGATCGCCGCGCTGTTCTTCGTTTCCCATGACCCGAACGCAGCACTGCTCGGTACCTTTGCAGCATTCGCCGTGGCCTTCTTCCTACGCGTGCCCGGCGGCATCTTCTTCGGCCACATCGGCGACAAGTACGGCCGCAAGAACGCGCTGTCCTGGACCATCCTCCTGATGGTTCTCGCGACAGCCGGAATGGGCCTGCTGCCGACTTACGCCACGTTGGGTGTGTGGGCGACGTCCATCCTGGTTCTGGCTCGTTGCCTGCAGGGCTTCGCGGCCGGCGGTGAACTCGGCGGCGCCAACGCGTTCGTCTCCGAGTCCGCTCCCAAACGGTGGCGTGCGACGCAGACCTCGATGGTCAATACCGGCACCTACCTGGGTTCGCTGGCAGCTTCGCTCATGGCCCTCGGCCTGACGTCGGTGTTCTCGCAAGAGCAGATCCTCGAATGGGCTTGGCGTATCCCGTTCCTGCTCAGCCTACTGATCGGTGGCATCGGTATCTGGATCCGCAGCCAGATGGAAGACACTCCTCAGTTCGAAGAACTGCAGGACAAGGGTGAGACCAAGAAGCTTCCCATCCGTGAGTTGCTCAGCACCTCCGGTGGCAGCGTCGTCAAGATCATCCTGCTGGGCGCACTCATCACCGGCGGTTACTACATCGCCTCGGTGTATGCCGCGACGTACCTGCAGACCACCGGCGGTCATTCGTCGCGCGTTGCTTTCCTTTCCACCTCTCTTGCACTGGTTCTCGGCGTCATCACGTTGCCGATCTCGGGATACATGGCAGACAAGTACGGGCGTCGGCCGGTGCTGTTCGCCGGTAGTGCCGCCGCAGTGGTTCTCGGAATCCCGATGTTCATGATGATGGCCGGTTCTGGCATCTGGCAGGCGGTTGTCGGTCAGTCAGTGCTCTTCATCTGCGTTTCCGTTGTCAACGGTGCTTCGTACGTGACCTATGTCGAAATGCTGAAAGCATCTGTGCGGTACAGCGGTCTGGCATTGGGTAACAACGTCACCAACATGTTCCTCGGTGGCACCGCGCCTTTCATCGCCACCTATCTCATCAGCTTGACCGGTAACTCTCTCGCTCCGGCTGGATACTTCGTCTTCTGTGCGGTGATCACCCTCGTCACGGTCTTCTTCATCAAGGAGACCAAGGGTGTTGAACTGCAGGTTGATTGATCATCGGGTAGAACAGGAGCCTGACCGTGTCCCTCGCTGACAAGCAAGAAATCACCGAAGTTCTGTATCGCTACGCTCGGGCCGTCGATCGGAAAGATTTCGACAGCGTGGCCCTCTGCTACTTCGACGACGCGATAGACAACCACGGCGGTTACATCGGAACCGTCGACGGGCTGATCGAAGACATGAAGCTCAGACACAAGACGATCGACTCGTCGATTCACTGCATTTCCAACATACTGATCGACGTCAACGGCGATGTCGCTCAGTGTGAGTCGTACTGTTTGTGCTTTCTGCGGCAAGAGCGTTCCGGTACGGATACGGTGCAGACGCTTGCGACGATCAAATGCCGTTACGTCGACAGGTTCGAAAGGCGCCATGGTGAATGGCGAATCGCCGATCGGATTGTCGTGTTCGACGAATCCCGTGAAGACGTGATCGAGAACATCCTGTCCACGGACTGGGTGACGCAACGTCGATCCTTCGACGATCCGGTGTACACCAGGACGCCTTGACCAGTAGTGCAGACGAAGGCCTTCACACACATCGTGTGTGAAGGCCTTTCGCCTGTTCACTTCTCGTGTCAGCCCAATGCGCCTGGTGCGGCGACCTCGGTCAAACGGCCGTCCGAGAGCCTGAGCCAGCGTTCGACCTTGACCTCGGCCAGGAATCTCTCGTCGTGGCTGACCACCACGAACGCCCCCTGATATGCATTCAGGGCACTTTCGAGTTGAGCAACGCTCACCAAGTCGAGGTTGTTGGTCGGCTCGTCGAGAAGAAGCAGCTGCGGGGCCGGATCGGCGAAGAGAACGCACGCCAATGTAGCCCGCAGTCGTTCACCGCCCGAGAGTGCAGCGACGGGAAGATGAGCACCCGCACCCCGAAAGAGGAAGCGCGCCAGGATGTTCATGCGTTCCGGTGCCGGTAGGCCTGGAGCAGACAAGGCAAAGTTCTCTGCGACGGTGCGTGCGGGGTCGAGTAGGTCGAGCCTCTGCGACAGGTATGCCACTCGACCGTCGGCTCGCGTGATCTCACCGGAAGTCGGCGCCACATCCCCGTTGACGATGCGTAGCAACGTCGACTTTCCGACGCCGTTCGGCCCGGTCAACGCGATACGCTCCGGTCCTCGAATGGCCAGGTCGATTCCGGAGTCGGCGAAGATCGCATGATCGCCGAACGCGATTTGCATTCGCTCACCGAGGAACACCGTCCGGCCGGCGGGTACATGTGTGCCAGGCAATTCGAGTGAAATCGTCTGGTCGTCTCGAAGAGCGCGGCCCGCTTTGTCGAGTCGGTCCTTCGCCGCGTCGACCCGGGCGAGGTGTGTCTCGTTGGCCTTGCCTGCCGACTCCTGAGCATTGCGCTTCATGGTCCCCGCAAAGATCTTGGGCAAGCCCGCGTTCCCGAGATTGCGGGCAGCGTTACTTGCGCGTCGCGAAGCACGTTCTCGGGCCTGCTGCAGTTCGCGCTTCTCGCGCTTGACCTCTTGCTCGGCGTTGCGGATGTTCTTCTCCGCCACTTCGCGAGCCGAGCGTGCCGCGGCTTCGTAGTCGGTGAAATTGCCACCGTAGAAGCTGATCTCGCCGCTGTGAAGTTCGGCGATGCGGTCCACGCGGTCGAGTAGTCCTCGATCGTGACTGACCACCAACAGACAACCACTCCAGTCGTCGAGAACGTCGTAAAGCCTGCGGCGCGCGTCCAGGTCGAGGTTGTTGGTGGGTTCGTCGAGGAGAAGGACATCGGGGCGTCGCAGGAGTTGCGCCGCCAGTCCGAGCGAGACGACCTGCCCGCCGCTCAGAGTGTCGAGGCGACGATCGAACGTCATGTCGGCCAAACCGAGTCGACCGAGTTGGGCTCGCGTTCGTTCCTCGATATCCCAGTCGGACCCGATTGTCGTGAAGTGTTCTTCTCGTGTGTCCCCGGATTCGACTGCGTCCAACGCAGCGAGCGTCGGGGCGATGCCCAAGACCTCGGCAATGGTCAGATCGCCCGTCAGTGGCAGGTCCTGCGGAAGGTATCCGAGAACGCCGTCGACGGACACACTGCCGGCGCGCGGCCGCAACTGGCCGGCGATCAATCTGAGCAGAGTGCTTTTCCCGACGCCGTTCTGGGCCACCAGCCCGGTTCGGCCGCCGGGCACGGTGAATGACAATTCGTCGAAGACCGGAGTGTCGTCCGGCCAGGCAAAAGACAGATTCGAGCAAACGATGTAGGTATCGGACATGAATAGACCTCAGGTGTCGTGCGGGCGCGGCAACGCTGCTCCGCGAAGAGTCGGGTAAGTGAACGACAACATGGCCACGACGGCAGCGCTCCGAGGCGTCTGCCGGTGGCCGTCATGCCCGGTTTTATCCGGAGATGTCGAGTTCACCAACCATGTCTGATCCTTTTTGGTCTGTGTTGTTTCATCCGACGATAACAGGAGCCGGTATCTACATACGAGCAATACCGGCGCAGAGAAGTTCGACCAGTCGTCGATACACCCGATCCGGGTCGGTGCCGGCCGGTTGTCCCTCTACCGATTCGAGGATGCAGAAGCCGTGCAGCGCACTGCGAAGAGACCACGCCGCCTGCTCCGAATCATCCGGGCTCAGACCGTATCCCGCGATCACCCGGTTGATGACCTCGACCACCTCGCCGACGGCGGAGACCAGATCGGGATGCGGAGCAGTGGGGTAGCGGTCGGTGATGGCGTAGAGCCCGGGGTGTACTCGGACGAACGCACGCCATGCGTCCGCGAGCGCCATGACGGCGTCGTCGCGCGAGAGACCGACCGCGGCGGCACGCAGTTGTTCGGCGAGAAGGTTGCGTGCGAGGAGGCTGAGTTGATGGTGGACGTCGTCGACCCCGTCGACGTGTTTGTACAGCGCTGACTGCCGGACGTCGAGGGTCTCGGCGAGTTGACTCAGTACCAGAGCGTCGGCGCCTTTGCTGTCGACGAGATCGGCTGCGGCAGCGATCACGCGTTCACGGGTAACCGGAGTTCTCATGCACGCATCTTCCCTGTATGACAGGCTTCGCGTCGGTGATACATTATCACCATGAGTGATGAAGTATCGCCACGCGAGCCGTCCGGCGATCAACTACGCCGTCGTGACCTGCGCGTAGTCGTCACCGGTGCATGCATCCTCGGGTTGACCTCGGTGCTCTACGAACTCTCAGGAGTGTCTCCGTCGACGGGTGCATTCTTTCGGTGTCTCTATGCGCTCATCCCTCTCGGCATGCTCGTGCTCGTTCAGCGTCGTCGGTCACCCCGGCCTTCGGTCTCGGCGCCCTGGATCGTGAAGTCTCTACTTGCCGGCGCGTTCCTCGGAATCGATCTGGTGCTCTGGCACGAGTCGATTCATTCGATCGGGGCAGGTCTTTCGACTGTGATCCTGAATTTGCAGGTGCTGTTCGTCGCAATCCTCGGCTACGTTGTCCTGCGCCAACGGATCGGCCGGGAACTGGTCGCCAGCCTTCCGTTGCTCTTTGTCGGAGTTGCTCTGGTAGCCGGGACGAGCACAACGCTCACCGGGTCGAATCCTGCTGTCGGAGTGTCGTTTGCCGTGATCGCCGCAGGCGCGTACGCGGTCTACATCTTCCTCATGGGTCTGGCTACTCGGGCGGCGGGCAGAACGGCGTTGCCGATGTTCGTCTCGACGGGAGCCACTGCCCTCACGGCAGGTGCATACGGCCTCGTGAGTGGAACTTTGGATCTGACCCCTTCGCTCGTAGCTCAAGGCTGGCTTGTGCTGCTCGCGTTGGTATCTCAGGTGATCGGGTGGCTGCTGGTAGCCAGCGCCAGTCAGCGTCTGCCTGCAAGTGCAGTCGCCGCCAGCCTCGTGTTGCAATCGGCGTCAGCACTGTTGTTCGGCGCAGTGCTGCTTGCACAGACCCCAACTCTTGTCCAACTTGCGGGTGCCGGAATGATTTTGGCCGGAGTGGTTGTGGCGACGCGGATACCCGCGAAGAAATCCTCGACGACTGTTGTCGGAAAACGAATGGAGACAAGCGTATGACCACGGCGGCTGACCACATCTACATCAACGGCGACATCAGGGCCATGGACGGTGCGGTCGGCGATAACGCCACCGCTGTGGCAGTCAAGGACGGCAGATTTGTCGCCCTCGGAACTGACGCCGAGATCTCGGCGCTGACCGATTCCGAAACCTCCGTTGTCGATCTCGCCGGAGCGGTGGTTGTGCCGGGGTTCATCGAGACGCACCTTCATCCGATGATGTGGGGTTTGATGCTCAGTGGGGTCGACGCAACGACGAATACGTGCCCGACCATCGAGAAGTTGATCACGGCGTTGGCCGCGCGGGCCGCGATCACACCAGTTGGCGAGCCCATCGAAGCGTGGGGCTTCGACGACAGCCTCGTGGCGGAAGATCGAGGCCTGACCGTAGCTGATCTGGACAAGGCTTCCACCGATCATCCGATTCTGGTGCGGCACTTGTCTGCTCACGGAATCTATGTCAACTCGGTCGCACTGGAGAAGGCCGGGATCGATGCCACCACGGTCGATCCGGAGGGTGGTGTCATCGTTCGGGACAGCGACGGTGTACCCACCGGTGAACTGTGCGAGGTTCCGGCAATGTCTCTGGTGCACGGACTTGTTCCGGATATGAACCCGGATGCGTCCAAGATCGCGATGCTGCGGGCGCAGGAAGTCATGGCGTCGGTGGGCGTGACGAGTTTCCACGACATGTACGTCACGGCCGAGATGTACGAGGCGTACCGGCAACTCGACGCCGATGGTGACTTGAGGCTGCGTGCGCGCCTCTATCTCGGCCACGGGGTTCACGATCAGTTGGGTGAACTCGCCGATCCGACCGAGCGAGTTCGTGTGGGCGGCGTCAAACTCATTTCGGACGGGTCGATTCAGTTGCACACCGCTGCGCTGACCGCGCCGTACCACGATCTGGGCGGATGCCACTGCGGCGGAATGGCAATCCCGGCAGGTGCGCTCGGGGCACTCGTCGAGGAACATCACGCCGCCGGCCGACAGGTTGCGATTCATACCAACGGTGATCAGGCCATCGATTTTGCATTGGACGCAATTGCAGCGGCACGGACGGCGCACCCGGACATCGAAGTTTCGCATCGCCTCGAGCACGTTCAGACGTTGCGGGAAGATCAGATCGCGCGGATGGTCGAACTCGGGGTGGTGGCGTCGATCTTCGTGAACCACGTCTACTACTGGGGTGACCGGCACCGCGATCGTTTTCTCGGACCGGGTCGCGGCGAGCGGATCAGCCCCGTGGCGTCGGTCGTGGCGGCGGGGCTTGCCTACGCGCTGCATTGCGACTGCCCTGTCACTCCAGTGAACCCGCTCTTCACGATGAACACCGCCGTACATCGTGTGACGCGAGAAGGTCATGTTCTGGGTGCGGAGCAACGGGTTTCCGCGTCCGAGGCGCTGGCCGGCTACACAAGCGCAGCCGCCCGTCTCACCGGTGAGTCATCGGACAAAGGTCGGATAGCGGTGGGACTTTTGGCGGATTTTGTTGTGCTCGACGGAGATCCGCTGCGCAGCGATTCGACAGACTTGAATGAACTGTCGGTCCTGCGCACGGTTGTCGGAGGTGAGACCGTCTTCGAGGTGTAGGGCCTCCGCCTTAGTTTGTTGCTCGATTGTCGCTGCTTTCAAAGCGGAGGCAATCGAACGATCCCCAAAACAAACCAAAAGTTTGTAGAACTTGTTTCAGGTGAATTTCCGACTGTATGGACCATCCGGGCGAAGGTTACTTCAGCAAACGGGTTGCAACAAAGTGCTGCGTCTTTTAAATGATCCAGGTGAGAGGCGATTCTGTAGTCAAGTTCAGGTTTCAACAAGCTTCTGGACATTCGACCAGCTTTTCGCCAAAAATTCCTGATACGTGTGGTAAAAATCTAAACGACGCAAGCGGACGTCGACAGCACGAGAGAGGAATGACCCGTTCGCGAGAACGGCTCGCAATCTTTCCGCAACACGCTCTCGCTCTGCACTTACCGCTACGACCCCTCACTGACCACGGATGAACGAAACCCTCTGCCCGTACCAGGGCGCACATGACTGGATCCGACCAGCTTTCTCACCCTGCAAGCTCCCCGCCACGGGGACCAGACGAAAAGAGTGTTCTCCATGAACAAGGCAACCAAGGGCGCAGTCGCGGCCGGTGCAGCAGCACTTCTCCTCGCCGGTGGCGCGGGAACCATGGCGGCGTGGAACGCAAACGCACCGATGACCGGCGGAACGATCAACTCAGGTCATTTGACGCTGACAGCGTCGGGAACTCCCACCTGGTCAGTGAATGGCACGGCCCTCGCGCCTGGCGCAATCGACACCTACAAGGTAGTTCCAGGCGACAAGGTTGTGTACTCGGGCAAGGTCACCATCGGCGCTGTGGGTAACAACCTGAGCGCGACGTTGAAGGCCGACCTGTCCTCAATCGGAGGAACCTCCACCTTGCCGACCGAGATGGCGCCTGTTGTGACCGCCAGCGTCGGTGCCGCCACCCTCCCGACCAACGGAACCGGTGTTGCGATCACGTCCGCTAACAACGGTGATCTCGTCGATGTGAATGTCTCGTTCGACTTCACCAAGGCTGCTGCAACCAATGGTTCGCAGGATGGTTCGATCAGCTTGGCGAACTTCAACGTCACTCTCGATCAGGCATAAGTCTTGCGTAAGCACTACCGTTGGTGGGCAACCGCCGCCGCGCTGGTCATCGGACTGATCTTCGTATCGGTGCAGCAGACCAGCGCGCGGTGGACGGCCGCTGAAACACTGTCCGGTGGCACGATCCAGTCCGGGATCCTCGACCTGACGGTGGGCAGTGCCGGGAGCGGCCAGAGCAGTTACGACTTCACTGCTCTGGGCGCCACCGGTATGTTCCCCAACGCATATGCACAGGCTCCGTTGACAGTTCACAACTCCGGTAGCGTTCCACTCAATTACCGGATCCAGAACGTCACGCAGTCTTCCGCTGATGTTCCGCTCGCGTTGGTAGTGACGCCAGTGGCTACCGAAGCCGGTTGCCCTGCCCAGGGCGCAGCTGCCGGCACCGCGATCTACGACGGTCCTATGGTCGGCGCTCAGGTACCGACAGCTTCGGGATGGCGCACGGTTGCTGCCGGCAGTACCGACATCTTGTGCCTGCGTGGCACTGTCGGTCCTGACGTCGCATCGGGTGTTTCCACGAGCGTGCATTTCTCGTTCGAAGCGGAGTCGGTATGACGCACGCAGTGAAGGGTTCTGATCAGAGAACCGGCGCCTGGTGGTGGATCCGCAATATTGTCTCGTGGGCTCTGCTGCTGGGTGTTCTGGCGATTCTGTTGTCGACGGTCGTTGTTCCACGTTTGACGGGGTCGACGCCCTTCACTGTGTTGACCGGTTCGATGCAGCCCACCTATCCACCCGGCACCCTTATCGTGGTGAAACCGCAGGACGCTGCCCAATTGCAGGCAGGTGATGCGATCACCTACCAGATCGAGTCGGGGAAGCCCGATGTGGTTACGCACCGAATCACGATGGTGCGACTCAACTCCGCCGGTGATCTCACCTTCGTCACACAAGGCGATGCAAATCCGATAGCGGATCAGAATCCCGTTGTACCGGAGCAGATTCGCGGCAAGGTGTGGTACAGCGTGCCGTACATCGGGTACGTATACAACGCCATCACTGGGCAGATGCGCTCGGTGATGCTGACGGTTGTCGTCGGCGCACTGTCGATCTATGCCGTGTTCATGTTCGTCGGATCGGTCCGTGACCGTACCCGGCGACGTTCTGCGTCTGCAGACCCCCAACCTTCCGAACCGAGTGCGCCGGCGCCTCGAGTTGAGCAGCAAGAAAGGCACAGCCATGTCTAAGCACGAGGAGCAGCAGGCGCCCGCCTCGCTCGGTACACGTCTGGTCGGGGGCGCAACCAGCGGCCGCGCACGCGCGATCATGTCGGTGGGAATTGTTCTGGGCCTCGGTGCCGTTGGCACTCTTGCTGCGTGGACTGACAACGCTACAGCGACTTCCGGCGTATTCAGCACCGGTTCGATCGAGATGAAGCTCAACGGTGACCCGGGAGATCCGACTGCTTACGGCTTCACCGCGTTGACCAAGACGGGCATGATGCCCGGCGACAGTGTCACGGCAACTCTGCCTGTACAGAACACTGGCGCGGCACAGTTCAAATACACCATGGCAGCAACCGCAACAGGCGAGGCCGCGCTTGCCCCGTTTATGAAGGTGACTGTTCTCGATCAGAGTTGCACAACCCCGATTGCCGGCCCGGTCGGCTTGTCGACGACTGCCGCGACTCCGATCATCACAACAGGACGTCAGTTGGCTGCGAATACAGGTTCTGAGACGCTGTGCTTCAAGGTTGCGCTCGATACGGGAGTGCTTTCGGCACAACAGAACAAGTCGATCAATGTTTCATTCCAGTTCGCGGCGACGACAGCCTGAGGTGACCATGTCTGATCACACAACTCCCGGCAGTTCGAGATCGGCACGTGCCGGTCGCGAACTCGCGCTGACAATAGGGGCGGTGGCTGGACTCATCTGTGTTCTCGCCGCCGCGGCATCGATGCTGTTCGGCATCAAGCCGCTCGTCTTTCGCTCGGGTTCGATGTCTCCCGAAATCACCACTGGCTCCCTGGCATTGGCCCGAACCGTGCCCGCCACCGACCTCTCAGTGGGCGACATCGTAAGCGTCGTCAACGGACAGGGCACGCGCATCACACACCGCGTGTACGAACTTGACCAGCAGGCTGGTAACTCCGTCACGGTGACTCTCAAGGGTGACGCAAATGCCAAGCCAGACGTGGAGCCCTACTTCGTCACCGAAGCCGACCGCATTTTCTTCAGCGTCGGGGGCCTGGGCTACGCAATTGCTTGGCTCTCCAGCCCACTCGCGATCTTCCTCGGCGGAGCGTTGGTCGGCGGATTGGTGATCATTGCCTTCCGGCCCAACTCTCGCCGCAAGGATTCGGATGACGGTCCGAGTGGAGGAGTTGGCAGTGTGGACACGGAAGCCGCTGCAACGATGGAGTTTCCGATGGTTTCTTCGAACAGCGGGACAGGCGGACATCGCTCGGCGTTCTCGCTCCGAAAGCTTGCGGTTCTCGGTGTTTCGGCATTTGCACTGATCGGTGTTACGCAGGTGAGCGGCACCGCAGCGGCCTTCACAGACACTGCCGTCGCAACGAGTGGTGCCATTACCGTGAGCGGGAAGATCAATCCCGCAACGAGCAGCGTCAGTTGCACGACAAACGGCATAGGTGGCTCTCAATCGTCCACTGTTAAGTGGAGTCACATAGGTCCCCAATATCGCTACGAGGCGCGGTACTACAACGGAAACTCGTTGATGAAAACATGGGGATACGATCCCGGTGTTGGTGCCGCAGTAGGAACCCAGGTCTCATCCACTATCTACTACACAGATGCTGGTTACAGCGTTTTCAACTCATACACGTACACGCTTCGCATCTACACGATCAACCGAATCACGGGCGAATCGTCAACGGACTGGCGAGGGTGGAACCTACGCCAACCTGCGTCTCAGACAAGCATCTATTGCCAAGGTGAGGCAGGCTCGATCGCCGGCGCGGCTGTCGCTGAAACTGAGCAGCTTGCTCGCGGAGTTGCTCCAACAACCGCGACGGCTGCCGAGACCACCACGTCCAGTACACCGACAACGACAGGCACGTCGACGACGACTCCCACTACGGCTGACGTGACAACCACGACCGGTCCCACCACAACAACGGAGACCTCGACCAGCACTACGACTCAGTCGACAACTCCGGCAACGACAACGGATGCAACGACGACAACGGATGCAACCACGACAACCAGCACGACCACGAGGGAAGCGCCGGTGGCATTGGGTGCGGCCGAGACGTCGCTGACTGGCTACGACGCAACGTTGATGCAGGACGGTGCCAGCGTCGCGGTGGTGGTCACCGACAGTTCGGGTGCAGAAGTGTCGAGCATACCGGTGAGCGCCACTGCAACCGTGATGTGGCAGTCCGATGCAGACGAGCTGTGGATCGTGGACGGCGCCAACGTCTATCGCGTCAACGCCGAAACAGGGGTCTCGGAAAAGAACCCCTCCGGCGAAGCTCCCGCAGAGATCGCTGCCTGGATCGACGGGCAGAAGTGATGAATATAGAAGAGACGGAATTCGGGAACGGGAGAGTTCGAATGAATAATCGCATCGTTCCCGCAAGTCGATGGAATACGCGACGTACCAAAATGATCGGCACATCGCTGGTCATGCTCGGAGGGGCGGCATTCCTGACTGGCTGTGCTGATACCGGCTCATTGGGTTCGTCCGGCGGCGGTAAGCCCACCACGACCACGTCCGTTCCGGCCACAACTACGCCTGTGGTGACTACTCCGGTCGAATCCGGTTCGTTGGCGCTGAAAACCGTCACCGCACCTACCTGGACGGATCAGAACGGTCCGATCGATCTGTCGACGATGGTTGTCGTGCCGGGCGACGTTCTGACCTACCACGCCAGTTTCGCGTTGGAGATCAAGGGAACTGGAATGAAGGCAAAGCTGTCGACCAGTGATCTGGGTGTCTCCGGTGGAGCTGCGCTGGTTGCCCAGCTGAAGCCGGTCACCGAAGTCAAGCTCGACGGGGTGCCAGTGCCTGTCGGTGCCGACGGAACTGTGGTCAGTACGGCGAAGGACGGCAAGATAGTCGACGTGGCAATACGTTTCACCTTCGACAAGGATTCCGCGACAGCGTTGTCGATGGATCAGTCGTTGAACTTGGCGCGATTCGACGTGAATCTGGTGCAGATTCCCGCATGATGTCGGTGCGGACAACACGAGCGCTGTAGCTGTTCAGAAGTGAGGCCGGGTAGCAAATCTGCTATCCGGCCTCACTTTGTGAATTGTTGTAGGGGAGGTTATCCGATGAATGTGACCGGCTTGCCGAGCGATCCGACATCAAGCGATCCGGAGCTGGTAGATCCGGTCTTCACTGATCCGGTGTCGAGTGAACCGAAGCTCGCCGACCCCAAATTCAGGGAACCGAAATCGAGTGATCCGGTTCCGCCGGGCGTGACGGGTGTATCGGTGGAATCGAGTGTGAGGTCCACACTCCAGTTCGGCGTAATACTGCCGTTCTGCGAAGAATTCCCTGCCTCGACGGGCATTCCGATCACGAAGGCAACCTTGGCACTTTGGCCCGGTGCGAGGCGGACCGAGTTCAACTGGGTCCCTGGTGTGGCGGCATTGCCGGTGGCGGTGAGCGGATTGCCGGTGACGCCGTTTACGTCGACACGAAGGAAGGCTTCCATGCCGTCGCTGATTTCGTAGTCTCCGACGTAGAAGTGTGCCTCACCTGCGCGGTCCGATGCGTTTCGGACGTAGAATGTGGTTGTGTTGGTCCCACCCGGGATGAGTATGTCTGTGCTCCAGACGATTTTGGAAGTATCTCCCCAGGTCGAGTTGTCTGCGGAGTACTCGATGATTCCACTCTCACCGTCCGCTGCGTGAGCGAGCGACGGCATCAGTGCTCCGCCCACCAGTGCAAGTACGAGGGCCGTGAGTATCCCTATGACTGTGCTCCATAGCGCGCCAGGCTTTCGAGATGAGTAACTGGTAGTTTTCATAACCCGAATTCTAGTCGGACAAACGTCCAAGCGTGAGGAGTTGTGAGAGTTAACTGTCTGTTGTGCAACCGTTTTCGGAAGTTTGATCAATAATCTGCGAGGGAGCTGAAAATGAACTGTAATCGGAGTGGATGCGACACGTAGATTGGGGCGCGGATAGCTGGACGATCGCTTGTCGAGTGGGTTTCGATGCCGACTATTCGGGGTAAAAGATTCTCATCTGCAATGGCTTCAGTCGCTGCAGAGATGTTGATTCGGAATTTGGATTTTCTCCCAGATTCAGTTATCTTACTGCAAAGTAGGTAGGATTCGGCAATCGATCGGGGCGGTGCCGACCTGAGTACAGGGATCGATATGCGGATGAACCTGGGGGCAGGTGTTCGGCGACGTCGTTGGGCGCGCGACGTATTGGCAGCCGCGACGGCATGTGCGCTGGCGATGTCCGCGTTGCTCTCGGTACAGATTTCAGCGTCGGCGTCCGAGCTGGACGAGTACGTGAATTTGCCTTTGGTGAATCGGAATGCCGAACACGGTCCGGGCGGTGTCCATCCCGCGTTGCCGACTGATCTCGGCACCTTGCAAGCCCTTGTGAAAGAAGCCCGCGCCAGTGGTCGCAGTCCGGAATCCTATGCGGCCTTGCTGTTTCAGTATCGATTGGTCGCTGCCACGGAAGCCGCCGGAATCGATCTCTCATCGTGGAATCCGCGCGCCGGAGTGTCGGCTAATCGCACGAACCTGGTGAAGTCGTACCGCTACTACGAGGATCTGCAACTCGGTCACCCGGAATTGCAGTGGGCGGGCATGGGCGGACAGGTTGGTGCGGACTTCGGCGGGGGACTGATCGACTTCGAACTGATGGCGGACATGTACTCGTTTCCGAATCTGCAATATGTTGCCAATTCGATAGTTTCTCAGGTCACGGATCAGGTTGGCGTGCAAGCGCTGAACCAATTGCCGGCAGGGCTGCGCGCACTCGCCGCGGTGGGCAGGAACGTCACAGCGGACGACTTGGATTATGTGCTGGGGATGATCCTGGTGATGCAGAAGAACATCTTCTCGGATCTGATGCCGATGCATCAGGCATACGTGGATGAAGGACTTCCCGCGCTGGAAGAAATGCAGAGTGCCGGAATGTTCGGTCAGGATGTCATGGACGCCTGGCGTGATGTAGCTTCCGGCGATTCGAATCGGATTGCACGTGGGAACGTAGCACTGCTCCAACGTGAGCAAGGGGTGATCATCCGCGACCAGTGGGATACCGTGCGCGCATACAAAGGTGATGTGGGAGAAGCGATCACCTACGCATCGACCGTTGCCGGCTCGCCCTCGGTCGCCGGCGTGGTCCCGCCTCGCTCGTTCCGGCCCCTCGAGTTCACGACGACACTTGCCGACGGACGCACCGCGACAGTGACACTGCCCCTCCCGGATTGGAACTGGTCGGTGTACGAGGAACGGTGGGACTACATCACCTCACAGCTCTTGCCGAAGTACCGAGCGATGGTCGAAGAAGATTGGCCACGGCTCGTAGCCACATTGAGTGTTCCCTACGAAATTCAATTGGAGAGTCACCGCCCGATGGTGACCCTCCCACAAACTCTCGAATCGGCCCTCTCCAGTTTGAAAGTGACGGTTCAGTGATGTCGTCGGCGACATTCCGAAGGTTGGCGCCGCTGGTAGCGCTGACCGTTGCGCTGGTCCTGCCAGCAACGGCTGGAGCTGAGGTGCCGGACAGTGATGCCCCGAAAGACGTGCAAACTCCTGTATCCGAGGAGTTTCGAACCGACACCCCAACTCTGGGAGAGGTGTTCAACGGGTTCACCGTCGGTGCTCTCAGTTCGGGGGAGTTCGCATCCGAAGAGGAGATCTTCACTGCACTCACGCCCGATGATCCGTTTTACGACGAGCCGGTGTTGACCGGCGCCGAGCGTCCCGGTGATCTCCTGAAGTCGAAGAAGGTGGATGTACTGTTCACGGGATACAAACCGGGACAGCTCGACGCCTACAAGATCATGTACGTCACAACCGGAATCGACGGTTCGACGCCGGTGGTGAGCACCGGGATCATGATGATCCCGATCGACGGAACACCGGCATCGGAGAAGAAGATCATCAGCTACCAGGAGGCCAACGACAGCGTTGGCGGCTACTGTCATCCGAGTTCGCACTGGACGGGCGGCGATCCGCTGGACGGCGCCTCCTGGTCGGCGCTGGGTCCGCTGGCACTGATGTTCGGAAAAGGCTATGCCGTAGTGATATCCGACGTCGGGAACAACGGAGACCGCCATCCTCACGGCGTCTTCGCGGGCAAGTTCGCGGGGCATGCGCAGTTGGATGCTGTGCGTGCAGCATTTCAGGTGCAGGATTCCGAGCTGAATCCTGAGGCGGAGATTGCGTTGTTCGGAATCGCTGGTGGTGGAGTCGGTTCTGCATTCGCCGCCGAATCTGGGCAGTCCTACGCACCGGAACTCGACATCGTCTCGACAGTCCTCGAGGGAATGGTGATCAAGCCCCGAACATTCATGGAGACAACAGATTCCTCGGTCGGGGCCGGCTTCGGATTTGCGACGCTCCTTGGCCTCGAACCCTGGTACCCCGAGATGAAGTTGAACGACAAGCTCAATCCCGTGGGCCGAGCGATTGCCGACGTGTACCGGGGTGAGTGCCAGATGCCGGCGTACTTCACGCTGCCGTTCGTGCCGTTGGCAAGCCTTTTCGAGCCGGGAATCGATCCGACCACAGAACCCAGCTTCCAGCGCGCGTACGACGACAACGTATTGGGTCACGGTGCTCCGGCGTCGAAGGTATTGATAACGTCGTGTGCAAAGGACGACTCCCCGATGTCACTTGTACCGGCAGCTGATGCGCGAGAACTGGCGGACACGTACAGGAGTGGAGGGACCGACGTGAGCTACCAGCCCACCGACTGCAGTATGGACCGCGCATTCACGGATCCATACGGTTGGGGAACTGATCTGTTCGGAATGCAGACGATCGACTGGATAGCCCACAATTTCGACAACTGAGTGAAACTATCCGGTGACAGCGAGACGCAAACTCTGATGGCGGCGTACGAACATGCTGGGGACCCAACGGGGTGGGGATTCGGAATCGATTGTGAAGTGCGCACTGTTTTCGAGAAGGACTGCGATCGCGATCTTTGCTTCCAGACGAGCCAGCGCGGCCCCGACACAGAAATGTGCTCCTTTACCGAAGGCGAAATGCGCTCGGGGATTGACCCTGTCGAGGTTCATCACCTGTGGTTCGGTGAATGACTCAGGATCGCGGTTCGCCGAGCCCCACAGCAGTATGAGGTGACTGCCGGCAGGTAGCGCCACGTCGCCGAGTGTTGTGTCCGCGTTGACATGTCGGTGATGTCCGCGAAAGGGTGACTCGAGCCTGAGCGTTTCTTCCAGGAACGCACCCACGAGTAGAGGGTCCTCGCGCAGCTGCGTCTGCATCTCAGGGCGCTCGGCGAGCAACCGTGCAGAGTTGGCGATCAGTCCGGCGGTCGATTCGCCACCCGCACCGACGAGTTGCACCAACATCAGCACGGCCACGTCTTCGCTGAGTTCGCCTGCGTCACAGCAACGGACGAGGTCTCCGAGTAGATCATCCACCGGGTGAGCCCGTGCCTCACGAAACTTGCTGTAGAGGTACCCGGTGAGTTCGGCCGCCGAGGTGACGACGCCTGTCAACCGTTCTGCGGTCACGATGCCGCTGAGAAGTTCGGTGCTGTCGTACGACCACGCCAGCAATTGGGGGACGTCGTGTGCCGGCAGGCCGATCAGCGTGGCAACCATCTGCAGCGGCAGCGTGTCCGCTACCGACGTGACCCATTCGATCCGTCGACCGTCGAAGCCGTTGTCCCACAACTGCTGCGTGTACTCGGTCATCACCGGCTCGAGTGCTCGTATACGTTTGGCGACCAGTGTCGGCAAGACAAGTTTGCGCTGGTGTTGATGGTCGGGCTCGTCGGCAGTCGCGAGAACGTGAACAGCTTGGCCGCCGCCGTTCATGTCGAAGGTCACGGCCGAACCGTCCGGTGTACGAACCAGCACGCCGGTGAGGTTGTTGGAGAAGTCGTCGGTACGGGAAACGGCTTCGGTGACCAATTCCCACGTGGACACCAGATAGAAGTCGGTATCAGGAATGCGGTACACGGGGTGCCGGCGCCGGAGTACGTCGTATAGCGGGTACGGGTCGTCGATGTTCGACGGCAGGAAAGGGTTGATGTCGAGCGTCGATAGTGTCACGAAGGGAAGATTTCACGGCCGTCGAGGAGAAGTCAACAGGTGGAAAATGCCTCTGAACTGGCATTTTGAGAAAATCTCACGCACTTCAACCCCCTCGTACTTCTCCCAGTTCAGAGGCTCGCGGCCTTCCGTAGCCTTGAGATTTCTGATTGAATCTGTCTCAGAGTGAGACGAGGTGACGGAGAGTGACCGGTGCAAACGAGCGCCGCGCCGCCGACTGGTTGGCCGGCGGTAACCGCCGTGAACTCGCAACCGAGCGCATCTTCGCGGCTGCGGCAGAGCTGATTCGAGAACAGGGATTCGATCGGTTCAACGCCGACGACGTCGCTGCCCGCGCAGGCTGTTCGAGGGCAACGCTCTACCGCTACGTAGGTGGCAAGTCCGCGATCCGCGAGGGGTTGTTGTCACGAGGCGCGGCATCCGTGGCGAGCAAGGTCGCGACTGCCGTCGAATCACTGCACGGCGACGAGCGCATCGTGGAGTCGATCCTCGTCGCCGTCGACGCGATCAGATCCGACGCTGCCATGAGCCACGGCCTTGCGGCAGCGCGGGCCAACGGAATCGACGAGTATCTCGTGTCCTCGCCGTTGCTCCCGCGTACTGCACTGGAACTTGCAGGATTGGATCCTGAAGGTCAAGAGTCGCAGTGGGTGGTTCGGATCGTGTTGATGCTGTTGGCGTGGCCTCTTGCAGACAGGGCCGCCGAACGAGGGATGGTCGAGTCGTTCATCTACTCCTGAGCGGGATTCCGTGTTCGTGAACGGTGCATCGGATCGTCGCTGCTGTAGACGGTTCGGTTCATTGCTTCATTCCTCGGCTCGGTACTCTGAGCTTGTCCGCTGCCGCGAAGGAGAGAGTCACGATGGTCGTACGCAGGCCCCGCGACCGTAAGCAGCAGATTCTTGCGGCTGCAGGTGAGCTTTTCCGTGAGCACGGTTATCACAACGTGTCTGTCGCTCAGGTGGCTGCTGCAGTTGGAATCACGGCACCTGCGCTCTATCGGCACTTCAAGAACAAGCCGGATCTCCTCTACGCCGCGGTCAACGCAGGCATCGAATCGCTCTACGATCGGGTCGCAGGTGCCGAGGATCTGAAAACACTGATCACCGAACTTGCGGCATCGGTGTCCAAACGTCGGGGTCTGTCGCTCCTGTGGCAGCGAGAGGCACGCTATCTGCCTGACGAGCAACGTGAGGAAATGCGTTCGACCCTCAAGAGTGCAGCTTCGCGCGATGCATCGCTGATCCGAATTGAGCGTCCCGACCTCGACGAAGAAGACAGCTATCTGCTCGCCTGGGCTGTCATCGCAGTCTTCAACAGTGTGTCTTCGCATCGAGTGTCCTTGCCGAGGCGTCAGATGGAACTGCTGCTTGTCGAGTTGGCAGACCGCGCTGCATACGCGGAACTGGGTCGCTCAGAAGTGAAAGTCGTGGCGGCAACGGGTCACCTGCCCGTTGTGATACCCAGACGTGAACTCTTGTTGACCGAAGCAATTCGGCTGTTCGACGAGCGTGGATATCAAGCAGTCAATACCGAGGACATCGGTGAGGCTGCAGGAACGACAGGCCCGAATGTGTACAACCACTTCGATGCCAAGATCGACCTGCTGATCTCCGCGGTCTCGAGGGGCGGCGAGCGTCGCCGGCTCGGCGTTGCACAGGCTCTCGGCGCCGCAACCGGCCCGGAGGACGCGCTGTCCGGATTGCTTGCCGCACATATCGATTTCGCGATCAACGAGCGTCATTTGATCGGGTTGTTGATCAGCGAACTCGACCAATTACCGGACAAGTTCCGCCGCACGTGTGAACAGAATCAACGTGAGTACGTCGCGCTATGGGTCAAGATGCTCGAAGAAGTCCGTCCGGGCCTCGAGTCCGCCACCGCCAGGATCACCGTCAATGCCACTTTGACAGTTGTGGAGAACGCCGTCCGAATCGGCCGGCTTCGCCGTCGCGACGACCTGTCGGACAGACTCTTCGAGATCGGCTGCGCCCTGCTGCTGGGCGCATGAAAAATTCGGGTAAGCGCCACGGGCGGCGGATCGACTCACGAAACTGATCGGAGACGTCATGCGTTTCGACGCAACAGAACTGACGATCGAGGAGCTTGCTCTTCAGGCTGACGTGCGGGAGTACCTCGACAAGCGACTCACCCCCGGTACCTACTCGCTCGGACTCGGGATGGCCGGGGCGGTGGATCCGGTGTTCTCGCGAGATCTGGGTCGACGTGGGTGGCTCGGCATGTCGCTGCCGAAGGAATACGGCGGGGGCGGACGGTCAGCAGTGGATCGATTGGTCGTCGTCGAAGAACTTCTCGCGCGGGGAGCGCCGGTCGGCTATCACTGGATCGGAGACAGACAGTCGGGTCCGAGCATCGCCGCCAACGGCACGGAAGAACAGAAGCGGTACTTCCTTCCCGGTATCGCGAGCGGTGAGTTCTCGTTCTCGATCGGGATGAGTGAGCCCGACTCGGGTTCGGACCTGGCATCGGTGCGCACTCGCGCCGAACGTGTCGATGGTGGCTGGAAAGTCAACGGCACCAAGATCTGGACCACCGGCGCCTTCCATGCCACACACATACTCGCCCTGCTTCGAACCTCGGCAGACAAGCACAACGGTCTCACTCAGCTGATCGTCGATCGCGACAGCGAGGGTCTGACCGTCTCACCCATTCCGTTCATCGACGGTAGTGAGGACTTCTGCGAGGTGTCGTTCCAGGATGTTTTCGTGCCGGATTCGCGTCGCCTCGGAGACGTCGGAGCGGGCTGGGGACAAAACACCGGTGAACTCGCACTCGAGCGAGGTGGCGTCGACCGTTGGATGTCGCTGATGCCGGTCCTCGAGAACTTCGCGGCCAACCAAGCAGCGCAATGCGGTCCAGCTGCCCTCGCCGATCTGGGCTCGATTACCGCACGCTGCTGGGCTTTTCGCGGGATGTCGCTGTCCATCGCACGGATGGTCGACGCCGGTCGCTCGCCGGTCACGGAGGCCGCGCTGATCAAGGAGATGGCAACACGCTTCGAACAGGACTGTGTTGCGACCGTCGCGCGGCACCTCGGCCGGGCTCCGGACCTTGCATCCGACGATCCGTACGAGTCGCTGCTCGCCCGGGCCGTGCTGGTGGCGCCGTCGTGGTCGATTCGCGGCGGTACCAACGAAATTCTCCGCACCGTGATCATGAAAGGGTTGGACCGATGAATTCGGGGTCACAGATCAACGCGTACACATTCGACGCCGACCTCGAATCGATGGTCGAGCAATTTTTCGCCGAGAAGTCCGGCACCGAGGTGGTAGCGCAGGCGGAGATCGGCGGTCTGCCCGCCGGATTATGGAGCGCGGCAGTCGAACTAGGGTTACCTCTGGTCGGTCTTCCCGAATCGGTTGGTGGTTCCGGTGGCTCGCTCCTCGACGCCGTGACTGTCCAGCGCGCGGCGGCGAGGCACGCTGCGCCGCTGCCGCTCGCCGAGACGTACCTCGCGGGCAGGCTGGCAACAGCGGGCGGGTTACCCGTGCCCTCCGGAATCGCAACGGTCGCCCCGGGTTCGCCGCGCGACGATGTGCGCCGGACCAACGACGGTGTTCTCTCGGGAACCTTTCACGACGTGCCGTGGGGTAGCGCTGCATCAGTGCTGGCAGCAGTTCTCGGTGATCGCGTCGTACTCCTTGACATCTCCGACGCCGAGATCGGTGGCGGGACGGATCTTGCGGGGCAACCGCGTGAGAGCCTGACGTTCTCCGAAGCGCGGACCATTGACGGCGACAACCCGGTCGATGCCCGGATTCTCAGCAAGCTCGGCGCGTTCTTGCGCTCGGTGCAGATGTCGGGAGCGATGGAGTCGGCGTCGACGTTGACCCGGCGCTATGTGTCCGACCGGGTGCAATTCGGTAGGCCCGTCGCGCAGTTTCAAGCAGTCCAGCAGCATATCGTGACGCTTGCTCAGATGGCTTCGATGTCCACGCTGGCCGTCGATCGCACTGCACATGCACTCATCAGAGGCGACGCCGACTTCGAAGTGAGCGCAACCAAATTGGTGGTTTCGCAGAATGCGCTCGTGAGCGTCCGCGCCGCCCACCAGGCACACGGTGCAATCGGCATGACCCGCGAATACCGATTGCAACAACTGACGCGTCGACTGCACGCCTGGCGATCGGAGTTCGGCGACGAAATCGCGAGTGCGACGCAACTAGGAGAGGCCGTAGCGGCGTCGCCGTCACTGCACCGCTTGATCACCGACCCAGAACCGACATTGAAGCTGTAATCCTGACCGTCGTAAAGGATTACGTTGCGTTGCAACGAAGATCGCGCTTCAGCACCTTGCCTGCTGCCGACAGCGGCAATGCATCGACGAATTGGAAAGTGCGCGGAGATTTGTATCCGGCTATCAGCGTTTTCACGTGAGCGCGCAGTTCGTCGGCGTCGGCGTCGAAACCATGCCGAAGGACGACCACGGCATGGACACGCTCGCCCCACTGGGCATCGGGCAGACCGATCACGGAACAGGCCGCGACGGATTCGTGTTGTGCCAGAGCGTTTTCGACCTCGGTGGAGTAGACGTTCTCGCCACCGGTGACGATCATGTCCTTGATGCGATCGACGATGAACAGGTAACCGCGGGCGTCGAGGTACCCCGCGTCGCCGGTATGCATCCACCCGCTGCGGAGCACTTCAGCGGTCTCCTTCGGTTTGTTCCAGTATCCGAGCATGATGTGGCTGCCGAACGTGACGATTTCGCCCACCTCGCCGGGTGGGAGTTCCGAGCCGGCCGGGTCGACGATTTTCAGTTCGCAGTGAGGGAGTGCGCGACCAGCGCTGCGGAGGAGATCACCACCTTCGAGGTGATCGGCTGGACTCAGCATGCTGATGTGCGCGGTTTCAGTCATCCCGTAGCCCTGAGCGAAGGAACTGTTGGGGAACATTTGCATGACCTGCCCGAGAAGCGTCGGAGATATGGGCGAAGCGCCGTATCTCAGGATCCTGACGCTGGACAGATCGTAGGTGGTTGCGTCTTCGCCCGTTTCGTTTTTGTGGGCGACCAACATCTGGAGCATTGTCGGCACCAGACCCACGGTTGTCGGGCGATAGCGGTCCACGGCCTCGAGGAACGTCCGTGGGCTGAAGTTCGGTACGAAGACCTGAGTTCCACCCATCAGCGACTGAGCCAACCATCCGACTATCCCGGCAATGTGAAACAGAGGGTTCACCGCGAGGTTCGTTCCGTTGCTGATTGCCACGCCGCCTGCCGCGAGAGTGCCCAGCGCCGAGGTCATCAGCGCTTGATGGCTGATCATCACGCCCTTCGGCACTCCGGTGGTCCCGCCGGTGTAGAGGAGTAGTGCAAGCGTGTCGCCGCCGACGCGCAGATCGTCGACCGGAATCGCCTCCGCGATCACCTGTTCGTAGTCGAGCATTCCGTCCGGAACTCGGTCGTTGCCGCAGTAGACGACAGTGGTCAGGCCTGGACACGCCTCGCGAAGGGTAGATCCGACGGAAGCAAAATTCTCGTCCACGAGTAATACCGTCGACCCTGAATCTTCCAGGGCGTATGTGATTTCCGCCGTGCTCCAGCGAGAATTGACCGGACTGGCCACTGCTCCGAACCACCAGCAGGCCAGGAGCGCCTCGTGGTAGTAGTCGGAGTTCGATGCCAAGATTGCGACTCTGTCACCGGTGCGCAGGCCTAACGTCTGCAGCCCGCCCGCGAGCCTCTTGATCCGGTCGACCGATTCGCGAGACGTGCGCACTCGGCCATCGGAGATCGTCATCACCGCTTCGGGCGACGCTCGTAGGGATCGGTGAACGAATTGAGTCAGCTGCATGCGATTCCTCCTGCGAGTGTGCGGCGAGTGCTCTGACTCGGATCAGTTCGGCACTGATGCTATTGGCCTGACAATTGCCCTCACTCACCGCCTGAAATCATGCCCCACTCCGGTGCAATCTAGACGATTGTCCAGTTAACTCTGACGATTCCATCCTGCCGTGGGGTGATTTCTGCGAGAGTGTCGAACATGCGAGCAATCCTGGTAGCCGGTATGAGTGCGTTCGTGGCGGTCGTCTCGGCGCCCTCTGCCGGCGCCGAAACGACTACGAACCAAGTGCGCTCGTTTTCCGAGACCACGTCAGTCGGGGTCCACAATTCCTACGAGAAGGCGACGTTTCCGTACTTCGCCGACGCTTTGGATTCCGGGGCGTCGTTGCTCGAGCTGGACCTGTGGACCAACGGGGGCGGTCCGGACTGGCGTGTGTCGCACATGAATCCGGTGGTGAGCGACAGCAACTGCGTCGGCGCTCAGGACGCATCCGGGTTGCGAAGCGGTTTACGAGATCAGGGATTCCGTGGATGCCTGGCAGATATGCGGGCGTGGCACGAGGCCAATCCCGAGCATCCACCGGTGATGATCAAGTTGGAAATCAAGGACGGGTTCACTGCCGGGTACGGACGTGGGCCCGCGGATCTCGACGCCCTGATTCTCGGGACTCTCGGAGACGCGGTTTTCACGCCGGCCGATCTGATGGGGGAGTCCTACTCCACCCCGGATGCCGCCGTCACCGAGCGTGGATGGCCGAGCAATTCCGAAATGACCGGGAAATTTCTGTTCGAGCTGATACCGGGAACGATCGAGGAGGGAAACCCTCTCGATACGGAGTGGACGGACCGGCAGTATGCGACGCACCTGCGAGATCTGTCCTCCGCCGGGCTCGTCGAACTCGGCGCCGCCTTTCCCGCTGTTCACCGTGCATCACCGGGAGACCCACGTCTCGACCGCTATACCGACCCGGGGATCCGTCCGTGGTTCGTGATCTTCGACGGTGACGCTCTCGACTACACCGCCGGAGTCGTGGATCCGAGTTGGTACCACGATCGCGGCTACCTGCTCGTCATGACCGACGCGCACAAGGTCGCTCCGCAGATCGACGGAACCCATGCCACCGAAACCGAGGCGAGCGAGCGTCTCGACCTGTTGGCCGGGCAGCACGCAAGTTACATCACCGCGGACTGGTCGAGGTTGCCGAACGTACTGTCCACCGTGGTGCCGCGTCGGTGATTTTCGAATGGCCGGATCGTGAAGAGCGAGATCTGACGGGCGGCAATTCTCAGGAACAGGGTGCAGGATGGGTTCATGCGCACTGTCACGTGGAATCCCGAAGTCTACGGCCGCTATTCGGGTGAGCGGTCACGCCCGTTCGTGGACCTGGTGTCACGGGTGGCCACCGAAGACCCGACGCGGGTAGCCGACCTCGGCTGCGGATCAGGCACCCTGACCGCGATGCTCGGGGAAAGATGGCCGGACGCCTCGGTATCCGGATTCGACTCGTCTCCCGAAATGGTCGCGCAGGCCCCTACAGACCTACCGGGAAACGTCACCGTCGAGTTGGGGGACATCATGTCCTTCGACGCCACCGGTTACGACGTGGTCGTCAGTAACGCTGCATTGCAGTGGGTTCCGAGCCATCGCGAGCTGATCGACCAGTGGGCGGACACCCTGGAATCCGGATCGTGGCTGGCGTGGCAGGTGCCGGGTAACTTCGATGCTCCGTCCCATGCGCTCATGCGAGATCTCGCGGAATCAGCGGAATGGAGTGAGCGACTGGGTGGCGTCCTACGCGGCCCGGAAGGCGTCGACAGTCCAGTTCAGTACGCGCAGCGTCTCCAAGAACACGGATTCGACGTCGACGCCTGGGAGACGACGTACGTACACGTGCTGGCAGGTGCCGACCCGGTGCTCGGATGGGTACGGGGGACGGGGTTACGACCCGTGCTCGACGTTCTCGGCGAAGCTGACGCTCCGGAGTTCGAGCGTCAGTATTCCGATCTGCTGAGGGAGGCCTACCCCGCAACAGCCGCCGGAACGCTCTTTCCGTTCCGGCGGGTGTTCTGCGTCGGACGCAAGCGGTAACTACTCGGCTGGGTTGCGGTCAGCCGATCACTGCGCCGTGACAAAGCCTTCCGAGACCAGCCAGTCGCGGGCCACGTCCGCCGGCTCCTTGCCGTCGACGTCGACCTGCCGGTTGAGTTCGGTCATCACCTCGTTGGTCAGTCGCTCCGAGATCGGTGCCATGACTTCTGCTACCTGCGGATGTGCTTCCGCGAAGTCCTTTTTCATTACCAGTGCCGGATTGTATTTCGGGAAGAACTGGAGATCGTCGTCGAGCAGAACGAGATCGAGTGCGATGATGCGACCGTCGGTGGTGAACACCTCGCCGAACTTGCACTGATCGCCATCGGCTGTCGCCTGGTAGATGATGCCGGTCTGCAGGATCTGGCGTTGGGCACGAGAGGCGTCGAAACCGTATTTCGCTGCCAGGCCGGGATATCCGTCCTGGCGGACGTTGAACTCGGTCTCGACGCACGTCACCGCAGCTCCGGGATCGGATTCGACCAACTTCGCGTAGTCGGAAACGGTCTTGACACCGGTCTTCTCAGCGGTCTCCTTGCTCATCGCCAATGCATACGTATTGTTCATCGGCGCCGGATCGGTCCACACCATGTCGTTCGCAGCAAGGTCCGCATCGCGGACGGCCTCGAACTGCGCCTGCGAATCGGGAAGCGGTGTCTCGTTGCCGAGGTAGTTGATCCAGCCGGTTCCGGTGTATTCGTACGCAAGATCGATCTGGCCGTTCAACTGTGCGTCACGGGTGCTGTTCGAGCCCTGGATGTTCGTGAGGTCTCGAACATCCGCGCCCGCAGCGGCCATCGCGAATTCGATGACGTACCCGAGCACGATCTGCTCGGTGAAGTCCTTGGAGCCGACGGTAATCTTCACACCCTCGAGCTCCGGAACCGGCTCGATGCTGCCGGGGCCGACGGCCAGGGGCAGTGCGCCACCGGACTCGAGACCACACGAAGCGACAAGTGTGAGGCCGATCGTGGCAACCGCGAGTTTCCAGCCCCACGTTCTGGTGATCGAAGTCTTGGTCATCGCAATCCCTTGGGCCCGAGATAAGTTTCGGCGAGCGCGCCGAGCCAGTCGATCAGCAAGGCCAACGACACCGCCAGTACGGCACCGACCACGAGGGTGACGTTGTCGCGGAGCTTGTATCCGGTGTCGATCAGAATGCCGAGTCCGCCGGCACTGACCAGGAAGCACAGCGTCGCAGTACCGACGGCCAGAACGAGCGAAGTACGCAGTCCTGCAAGGATGTACGGGACGGCCATCGGGAACTCGAGTTGACGTAGGACCGTGAGCGAAGACATTCCCTGCCCGCGCCCCGCATCGATCAAGGTCTTGTCCACTTGCTGGTAGCCGAGGATGGTGTTGCGCAGCACCGGAAGCAACGAATAGAACGCAATGGGAAACACGCCGATCCAGAAGCCGGTCGTTCTTGTCGCGAGATAGAACAGCACGAGCAGGCCGATGGCAGGCGCTGCGGCTCCGATGTTGGCTATTCCCACGAAGAACGGTGCCAGGCGGGTGAATTTCGGCCTGGTCAGCAGGGTTCCGAGTGGAACCGCGATGGCGACGACGATGATGACCACGGCGGCGGTGATCAGTACGTGCTGCCAGGTCAGAGTGACGATGTTGTCGAGGTTGATGCTCGCCTTCTGCGTCGCGTTGAGATCTCGGCTGAATGCCCAGATCAACACGCCCGCAACCAGGATCAGGACGATGACCGGCTGCACATACAGTCGCATCCGTTCCGCACGGCGCGTGGCGGCGTTCTCGGCCGCACCCAGATCGGGGGCGTCCGGTTCCATCTCAGGCGCGGAGACGCGCTCCTCTGTCGTGGCAGTCATGTTCAACCCTCGACGTTCTCGGTGTCTGGCTCTTCGTCGTGGTCGTGCGCGTGCTCCTCGCGCATTTCGGAAAGATGGCTGACCAGTGTGTCGATGGTGATGAGACCGACGTACTCGCCACGCCGTCCGGTGACCACGGTGGACGCATTGCTCTCTGCGAGAAGAGCTTCCAACGCATCCTGCAGGGTGGACTGGATGGACACGGCTTCGCCGATCTCGTTACCGACACCTCGAAGAGTCGACGCATGGGCGAGGTGGCCGGGCGAGACCCAGCGCAGCGGCCGTCCGCGCTGATCGAGAATCAGGGCCCACTTCCACTTACGCGCTGCGAGTGCGGTTCTCAAATCATCGACCGAATCGGTTTCGCGGGCGGTGAGGCACTGCTTGAGTTTGATCTGGCGCACGCGTGTCAGGGTCAGCTGCTTGAGCGAGGCGTCCGCCCCGACAAATCCGGCGACCATGTCGTTTGCGGGATTGGCGAGAATCGCTTCCGGAGTGTCGTACTGCATGATGCTGGACTGATTGCCCAGCACGGCAATACGGTCACCGAGTTTGACTGCCTCGTTGAAATCGTGGGTGACGAAGACGATGGTCTTACCCAACTCCGACTGCAGACGCATCAGTTCGTCCTGGAGCAGGCCGCGGGTGATCGGATCGACGGCACCGAAAGGTTCGTCCATCAACAGCACCGGAGGATCGGCAGCCAGCGCCCGTGCCACGCCCACACGCTGTTGCTGCCCGCCGGACAATTGGCGAGGGTAGCGGTCGCGATAGGTATCGGGATCGAGGCCTACGAGGTCGAGCATCTCGTCGGTGCGCGCTGCGATACGTTTCTTGTCCCAACCGATCAGACCCGGGACAGTCGCGACGTTCTTCGCAATCGTGAAGTGCGGGAACAAGCCTGCCTGCTGGATCGAGTACCCGATGCCACGGCGGAGCTTGTCCGGGTCGATCGACAGCGCGTCCTTGCCGTCGATGGTGATCTTGCCGGAGGTAGGTTCGATCAGGCGGTTGATCATGCGCATCGTCGTCGTCTTGCCGCAACCCGAAGGTCCGACGAAGACCACGATTTCACCGGCCGGAACAGTCAGCGAAACATTGTCCACCGCTGCAGCTTTCTGGCCCGGGTACCGCTTGGTGACGGACTCCAGGACGATCTCGACCCCGGATACCTTCTGATCTGTGGATACGTCAGACGGAATGGTTTCAGTCATTGCAGCCCCTTCGAAGTAGTGAGACGACCGATGACGACGTAGATTCCGTCGAGAATCAGAGCGAGAATGACGATCAGTACGGTGCCGACCAGCGCTTGCGGAACAGCATTCGGGCTACCGACACGCGAGAGTCCGGAGAAGATCAGGTTTCCCAGACCAGGACCTTTGGCGTACGCCGCGATGGCGAGGATGCCCATGAGCATCTGTGTACTGACCCGCATGCCGGTGAGGATCGACGGCCACGCGATCGGTAGCTCGATTCGACTCAGTACGTGCATGCGATTCATTCCGACACCGCGGGCTGCGTCCGTGATCGCCGGGTTGACTGCATCCAGACCGATGATCGTGTTCCGAATGATCGGGAGCAGGGCATACAAGATCAACGCGGTGATCGTGGGAGCGACGCCGAGACCGAGAATCGGAATGAGCAGTCCGAGGAGGGCGAATGAAGGAACCGTCAGGATCGTGCTGGCCAACGCCGTAGCGATGGAGGATCCCGCCGGGCTCCGGTAGACGAGAATGCCGATGATCACGGCGGCGATCGTCGCGATGATCACGGACTGGATAACTGCTGAAACATGAAGGTACGAGTCGGTCAACAACTGTTGTCGTCGTGCAACGACAAAATCCCATAGCGCGCCCATATTTCCGAACCCACTTTCTTCGGACTTCTGCTCGCTCGAACGTCTTCCCTCGACACCGACCGGCGCACAAGGGCTTTCCCCACAGCCTCCGTAGGCCGAGGGGTTTCCCTCGACTGTCGTCCAAAAACTGAGATACTGCAACTAATTCCGATTGCAGCGTGTCGGATGTTGTTCTGGACGTGAGATTTTGCGAGACGCGGGTATGTACCCACTGCGAGCAGAGTTGAAACGCGCTGGAGATGGCAAAGCGGGAGAGTTCCGCAGAACTCTCCCGCATTGCTTGATTTGTCCGAATTGGCCTCAGGCCCAGCTGAGCGCATCCTCATCGGAGAGGCGCGGCAGACGATCGAACCAGGGGTTCTCACCGGGATGGCCGATGTTCACCACGAGGATCGTCTTGAAACGTCCGTCTGCGAAGAATTCGCCGTCGATGCCGTCGGCGTCGAACCCGGCCATCGGGCCGGCGACCAGACCCTGTGCGCGAATCGCGAGGATCACATAGCCGGCCTGAAGTGCGGCATTGAACCGACTCGTCGAACTGGCGGCAGCCTCGTCGGATTCGAAGTAGTCCTTCATCTCCGGGCGAATGGGGAACAGGTTGGGGATGTGCTTGTAGAACTCGGTGTCCACCGCCAGTACGGCAACTGCAGGAGCGGCCTCGGTCTTGGCTTTGTTGCCGTCTGCCATGTGCTCGACGAGGCGTGCTTTGCCTTCCTCGGTACGGACGAACAGCACACGTAGCGGATTGGTGTTGGCCGCGGTCGGTGCCCACTTCGCGAGCTCCCAGATCGCAGTCAGTTCGTCGTCGGTCACAGGTTCGTTCGAGAAGGAGTTGGCGGTGCGAGCCGCAGTGAAGAGGAGCTCGCGGCCGGCTTCGTCGAGTTGCTGGGCGGTGAATGGGGTGGCTGCGTCGAGAGACATCGGGGGTTTCCGTTCCGTGGTAGCTCGACCGAGCGTCACCCGGTAAAGCTAGTTGCTAGTAAAAAAATAGTGCCTACGGATACGTTAGCACTGTGGCTAGGATGGTGGGGTGGCAAGCAAGAGCGAAGCGGGACACGAGCCCCGCGCATGTGACGGGGCTCTGGCCCGCGCGTTCGGCTTCCTGGGCAAACGGTGGAACGGCGTCATTCTCGGCACGCTGCTGAACGGGCCGGCGGGATTCTCCGAACTCAAGCGCGCGGTGGGCGGGATCAGTGATTCGGTGCTCTCGGAACGCCTGACGGAGTTGGCAGGGGCAGGCCTGGTGACGAGGAGCGTCGATGCAGGTCCGCCCATCGCCGTGGAGTACGAACTCACAGCGTCGGGGCAGGCGCTGCTCCCCGCTCTCAGTGAACTGACAACGTGGGCCGCCGAAAATCTGCCACCCGAGAGTTGCTCGAACTGAGCGCTCGCTAGGACGCCGGCGCCGCGACCGCGTGGGTCGCGCTTCTGTGGGACGAAATCTCGTAGGAAGCGACGAAACATCTACGCAACGTAGATGCAACGTAGCCAAAACTAGTGTTCTGGATCACACAGTGTTCGTGTGGTCGAGAGGCCTTTGGTCACGAATCTGTGGGCAGAACGGGTCCTGGTTCGCTACCGGTGGTGGATGAGGACAAGGTTCCGCGGGTTGAGCACACAGCTCGCGGAACCGCCCCACCACACGCCCCGACGAGGGCACCGGCCGACAGGAGTTCAGGTGTCCGTAGTTGCGGAAGTCTCGGCGATCGATTTCGCGGAGACCGAATTCGATTGGGCGCGGCGATCGACGCTGATTCGTGAAGTCGACCCACTCGTTCCGGGGCCACCATCCTTGGCGATGTGTCTGAGCGAGCCGACGCGCGGACTGGTCGACATCGCTTCACTGCTTCTCGCGGCTCCGTGGTTGCTTCGATCGCCGCGTGGGGACGGGCATCCGGTCCTCGTTCTCCCCGGATTGCTGACTTCGGACGTTTCGACTCTCGCCTTGAGGACATACTTGAGCTTTCTCGGCTACCGGGTTCACGGTTGGAATCTGGGTCTGAACACCGGTCCGACGGCGACGGTGGTCGACGGACTGCCTGCCGCATTGGCCGAGGTAGCAGATCGATACGAGCAGAAGGTGTCGGTGATCGGCTGGAGTCTGGGCGGTATCTACGCTCGAAAGCTGGCGAGGGACCTGCCGGATTCGGTGCGTCAAGTAGTGACACTCGGAAGTCCTTTCGGTCTCACCAGTCTGGAGCAGACGAGAGTCGGATCTCTCTACGCTCGTTTGTCCGGCAATCACGCGATACTGCCTCCGGTCGACGGCATCGAATCCGAACAGGGATCGCCTATTTCCGTTCCCGCCACGTCGGTCTACTCCAGGCACGACGGTATCGTTCCATGGCAAGCGTGCTGTGAAACCTCGGCAGGCCTGTCGGAAAGCATTGCGGTGCAAGGCAGTCACATGGGGTTGACCCACAACCCGTCGGCGTTGTGGACCGTTGCCGATCGTCTGGCGCAGGACGTCGACAACTGGCAACCTTTTGCGGCTCCGAAACGGCTTCGACGCATGTTTCCCTGCTGAGGTGCGAGGCTGAGGTCCGAGGCCGGGGTGTGGGGGAGAACCCTGAGTCCGACGCGGGGACGGACTCGTACCTGAGGACACACCGCGTCGGAAAAGATGGGTCCATGGCCTGATGCGCACAGGTGGATCGGCAGCGGATAGTGGAGGTCGACGCGGATGAACCGCGAGTTCCGTTGAGAGGAAACAACACATGACCTCCCCGATGAATACCCGCAAGCTCACCCGCGCCCGCTCGGGAGCAATGTTCGGTGGGGTGTGCGCCGGAATCGCTCGGTACTTCGGTTGGAAGTCGTCGACTGTCCGCTTGCTGTTCGTACTCTCGTGCCTGCTGCCCGGCCCGCAGTTTCTGATCTACATCGTGATGTGGATTTTCATTCCTCGTGAGCAGATCTGACCGAACCGCTCAACGGCGGCGGTCTTTCAGGCATTGCTTGGCCTCGTGCAATTCCTCCGAACTCAGTGGAGGAAGGGGCAGTGCGTCACGGTGCAAGCCCTCCGTGCGTAGGCCGTCGAGCATTACCGAGAGGTATCGACGCCACACGGTCGGGTTGACGGGCTGAGCAAATTCGGTGACTGCGCCCACCATGAAGATGAGGCCGAACAGGTCCGTCGGTACGGCGTCGGTGCGCAGCATCCCGGCCTCCTGGGCCCGGTAGAAGATCCTCTCGACCGACGGTTCGATGATGGATCGTTGGCATGCGACTTGCTCGCATCCCTCGTCGGTTCCGTTCAGGACGTCTTTGAGTCCGCGGTTGACCGACATACGGCTGCAGGCGAATTCGGCAAAGGTGACAAGTCCGTCCCACGGATCCGGATTGGCAAGTGACGCGTCCGCGGCCGCTGCCATGTCGGCGAAGTTCTGCTGGAAGACTCCGTCGATCAATTCTTCTTTGCTGGCGAACCGCCGATAGACCGTTCCGACGCCGACCCCCGCGCGCCGGGCGACGTCGTCGAGTGTGACGTCGATCCCTTCTTCGGCGAACAATTCACGTGCGGCGTCGATGATCAACTGCCGATTACGTGCAGCATCGGCGCGAAGGGGGCGCTCCATTGCGGTACTCATGTCCCCACTCTACCCGCCAAGTGGAGACAGCCTCTCCGTTTTGGTGTAGCGTTTTTGCTAACCGGAGAAGCCATCTCCGCATAGGTTGGGCGAGGGACTATGTCAGACATTGCTGAACGGACTGAATTCGAGCAGTCCTCAGCGCCTTCAGGGGACAACCACGCAAAGCGGTGGCTGGTTCTCGCGGTTCTGGGAATTGCGCAGCTGATGGTGGTCTTGGATGCCACCATCGTCAACATCGCGCTGCCTGCTGCGCAGCGCTCACTGGAGTTCGGTGATTCGGACCGCCAGTGGATCATCACGGCATACGCATTGGCGTTCGGCAGTTTGCTGCTACTCGGCGGTCGATTGAGCGACTTGTTCGGGCGCAGGCGAACTTTCATCGTCGGCCTGATCGGCTTCGCAGTCGCTTCCGCCATCGGTGGCGCAGCCGTAAACTTCGAAATGCTTGTTGCCGCTCGTGCCGGCCAAGGCGTATTCGGTGCGCTCCTTGCCCCGGCAGCCCTGTCGCTGCTGTCCGTGACATTCACGGATCCAGGTGAGCGTGCCAAGGCGTTCGGTATCTTCGGTGCCGTTGCCGGCGGTGGTGGCGCCATCGGACTGCTGCTCGGCGGCGCACTCACCGAGTGGGTCGACTGGCGCTGGTGCCTCTTCGTGAATCTCTTCTTCGCGGCGATCGCTCTGGTCGGAGCAGTCCTGTTGCTCGCGCCGCACACCAGTGACTCGCGACCCAAGCTCGACATCCCCGGAACGATCCTGGTGTCGATCAGCTTGTTCAGCATCGTCTTCGGATTCTCGAAGGCCGAGTCGGACGGGTGGAGTGCAACTCCCACTATCTCGTGGCTCGTTGCCGGCGTCGTGTTCATGGCGGCGTTCATCTACTGGCAGACCAAGTCCGAGCACCCACTTCTTCCGCTGCGGGTGGTCCTCGACCGAATCCGGGCGGGCTCGTACCTGGCGATCTTCCTTTCCGGCGCAGGCATGTTCGCAGTCTTCCTGTTCCTGACGTACTACATGCAGCTGATCCTCGGGTACAGCCCGATCATGACCGGCCTCGCATTCATGCCGATGGTGTTCGGAATCGTGACAGCGGCAACGCTTTCGACAGCGGTTTTGCTGCCGCGCGTCGGTCCGCGAGTGCTGATCGTGAGCGGAATGGTCATCGCGGCGATCGGAATGACTCTGCTGGCCCAGATCTCGGTGGACAGCACCTATGCAGTCCACATTCTGCCGGGGCTCGTCGTCACCGGACTCGGCATGGGCAGCATTTTCGCCCCGTCGATGCAGGGAGCAACTTCAGGCGTGCATCACGAAGATGCCGGCGTCGCATCTGCCACGGTCAACACGATGCAGCAGGTGGGCGGCTCGATCGGAACTGCACTGCTCAGCACGATTGCCGCCTCGGCTTCCACCAACTACCTGGTGGGCCGCGAGATGAATCCGCTGACTCAGGCGCAGGCCGCCGTCGAGAGTTACACCACGACGTTCTATTGGGCCGCAGGCATATTCGCGGTCGGTGCGGTCTTGACCGGACTGGTTCTTCGGAGTGGACTGCTTCCGGATTCGCCGGAAGGTGAACCGGTAATCGCCCACTGACAGCAAATTTCGGGGTCGACGCCGCAATGGCGTCGACCCCGAAATCGACTCAGCAGTTCTTCCCGGGCGTTGCCTGAAACCGATGAAGGACGTGATCGAGTTGCTCGGAGGACAGCGCCGGCACGGGCAGTTCCCGATGGTCGGTGCGCGACGCGCAGAGTCCGTCGATCATGAACCCGAGTGCGCGGCGGTAAGCCTGAGGGGCCTCGTCGCCACCGAACTTCTGGGCCATCTTGACGACCTGCATGAGAAGTGGAATGTCGTTGACTTCGAAGTCGCTGCGCAGGGTGCCCTGTTCCTTGGCGCGATTGACAAGTACCGCAGTGTGTCGAGCGATCCCGGCGCGCGCGCGAGCGAAGGTGTCGGACGTGAAGCGTCCGTCCATCAGGAGATCGCCGAATCCGCGGTTGTCTGCCATGCGCAGAGAGATCACGTCGAGAAAGTAGACAAGACCTTCCCAGGCGTCGGGCATCTCTCGGGCGGTGGCGGCGATCGTTTCGATCTCGGAACACCGCGTGTCGAACAGTGCCTGGATCAGTTCGTCCTTGCTGGCGAAGCGGCGATAGACGGTGCCGACGCCGACGCCGGCGTGCTTCGCGACGTCTGCCAGCGTGGCGTCGAGTCCTTGGGCAGCGAACACCTCGCGAGCGGAGTTGAGGATGCGCTCGAGGTTGGCCTTGGCGTCGGACCGAAGGCGCGGCTGTGAGCAGTCGGCCGAGGTCCCCGCATGAGAAGCGTCGGGGTGTGTTGTCGGCATCCTCACAGTCTACGGCACTAAGCGGAATGATCGATTCCGTTAGTGCTATATTACTAAGCGGAACGTGTGGTTCCGATTGTCCGTATGAGAGAAGCCGATATGAGCACGTCTGACATCTGGGTCGGGAGCAATCCGATCTCGATGGTGGGTACGCGGAGTGCAGGTTTCGCGGCAACGAGGCTTCGCGCTCTTGCCGGCGACGGCGCCTTTGCCCAGCTCGTTCGTTTTGCCCTCGTCGGCGGAGCCAGCAACATCTTGTACTTTGCCGCTTTTCTGGCGCTGCGCGGTGACGGAGCGCTGGTCGCCAACGCAGTTGGTGCAGTCTTGAGCACCATTCTGGCCAACGAACTGCATCGCCGGCTCACCTTCCATGCCGCGGATCGCGTCAACTGGTTCACCGCGCAGTGGGAAGGCGGTGGACTCGCACTGGTCGGGTTGATCGCCAGTTCTGCCGCCATCAGTGCGCTCGGCTTCCTTCTCCCGGGCGCCGACGGGCTTCTTCAAGCCGGGCTTGTGATCGCCGTGAGCGGAATTGTCGGTGGCCTGCGATTCGTCGCCCTTCGCGGTTGGGTGTTCTGAGCGGTTCTCGAATTCGGATCGGACTCGGCTCGTAGGGAACACTGAGACCCATGAGCCTTTCGATAGCCGACTCCGGCATCCGTCTGGCTGTGCTCTGCATCGTCATGGCACTTGTCGCCACGCTCGTCTACCGATTCACCTATCTCGGTAGCGTTCGGGTGGTCCCCGGTGCCCTCGCTCGTGGCGCTCTTCAGCTGGCTGCGATTTCGTTGATCCTTGCCGCCGCCTTGGCCCACATCTGGTCGGCGCTCCTCGTGCTCGCCGGCGTGTTCGTTGCGGCGTCTTTCACCGCGGCACGACGCTCGAACGCGGGGACGTCCGGAGTTTGGCTGACCATCGCGTTGGCGTCGGGAATCGGTGTGGTTCTGCCACTGATGCTGCTGTCCGGAGTGGTTCCGCTGCAAGGCGTCGCTCTGGTGCCGATCGGCGGCATTGTTCTGGGTGGCGCGATGACTGCAACATCGATGGCAGCCAAACGCGGACTCGACGCCGTCGACGACCGGTACGGGGAAGTGGAAGCAGCACTGAGCCTTGGATTTTCCCAACGCGATGCGCGGTGGGAGGTAGCCCGCACCGCTGCCTCCGATGCTCTGCTGCCTGGAGTCGACCAGACACGCACCGTCGGCCTCGTGACATTGCCCGGAGCCTTTGTCGGTGTGTTGCTCGCGACGGGATCGGCCGTTCAGGCCGGTGCTGTGCAAATTCTTGTATTGGCAGGGTTGTTGTTGGCACAAACCTGCTCGGTGGCCGTGGCGTTGGAACTCGTCGCCCGCGGTTTCGTCTTTCGAGGTCAAGCTGTCAGGCCTGCGCGAGTTCGTTGATCTTGTCGCTGCGAAGGACGCGGCCGGGAAGATCGGGGGTGTTTGCCGCGAGGGTGATCATTGCCCTGCCGATGTTTTCACTGGTGGTCACGCTGCTGGGCCACACCCTGCGTAAGAGTGGGTGGAGAGGCACGGAGATTTGATACGACCGTGTCGATTCGTGAATCGTCCATGTATTCGACCAGCACTCGGTTGCCGACCATCACAACGGAACGGACTGGAGATCATCCGGCCGGAATGGCCAACTGAACGCTTGACCTGCAATTATGAGTCCATTTTGATCCGACTCGCGACTAAAGTCCCTACAAACCGGCTGGACGGTTGGCTGAAAATAGTTTTATGGACGAAGGAGTTGATGAAATACACGTTCTCGGATCGGAGTCCGCCGGTCGAATGGTAGAGGCGTCGGCGATCATCGTTCTCGGTGCGCTCTGTGCAGTAGTCGCAGGTTCGGGTGTGTTCTTTGTCGTCGGATCGATTGGTGGCTTCGCCCGATTGCTCTACCTGGTTGTTCGTGGTCCGCTCAACTCTTGCTCGGTACCGGTGTCGAATGTCGAGCTGGCGCCTTCGAGAACGTCATGTGGTCGTTGATGCTCCCGAACGTCGAGTGAAGACGATCAAGGATGTAGTTCTGACGCATGTTCCACGGTGACTTCGATCCCTGCTTCGGGAACTGTTCCACAGCGCGCATGACGTACCCCGACGCCAGGTCCAGGATCGGCCGCTGGTCCATCTCTTCGCTCGCGTGCGGCACGCACTTCGAATAGCCGCGCTTGTCCATCTCCGTCAGCAGTCGGCAGACGTACATCGACGTGAGATCTGCTCGCAGAGTCCACGAGGCGTTGGTGTAGCCGACGCACATCGCGAAGTTCGGTACGTCGCTGATCATCATGCCCTTGTAGACGTAACGATCACCGAGGGTGACGGGTTCGCCGTCCACTTCGATCGACATCCCGCCGCACGCTTCCATCTTCAATCCTGTTGCAGTGACGATGATGTCAGCTTCGAGTTCGCGACCTGACGCGAGACGAATTCCAGTCTCGGTGAAAGTGTCGATGCGATCGGTCTCGATCGAGGCCTTGCCGGATCGGAGGGCTTTGAACAAATCGCCGTCCGGTACGACGCACAAGCGTTGATCCCAGGGATCGTAGGTGGGTGTGAAGTGAGGATCGAGTGGGATCTCTTCCGGGAGTTGGCGACTGATCGCGAGGTTCAGCAACCGCTTTGCACGCGCTGGACTGCGCCGGCACAGTTGATAGAAACTCAGGTTCACTACGATGCTCTTCCATCGAGCGATGCTGTGCGCGAGTTGATTCGGCAATACTGCGCGGATGGTGTCCGATACCTTGTCGCTGGACGGCAGAGCCAGAATGTATGTCGGTGATCGCTGGAGCATGGTGACATGGCTCGCGTCGCGCGACATCGTGGGGACCAAAGTGACTGCGGTGGCGCCGCTTCCGATCACAACGATCTTCTTGTCGGAGTAATCGAGATCCTCGGGCCAGAACTGCGGGTGCACTACGTCGCCGCTGAATGATTCACGTCCAGGGAAGTCGGGGGTGTATCCGCCTTCGTAGCTGTAGTAACCACTGCACAGATAGAGGAAGTTGCAGGTCAGGGTTTCATCTTCGTCACCGGTCGTGACAGTGACCGTCCACGTCGAGTCCGCTGACGACCATGATGCGGCCGTCACCTTCCGGTTGTACCGAATCTTCTTGTCGATCCCGTTCTCTCGCGCGGTGTCGCGCACGTACCGGAGGATCGAATCACCGTCGGCGATTGCTTTGGCATCTGTCCACGGCCGAAACGGGTAGCCGAGCGTGAACATGTCGGAATCCGATCGGATGCCAGGGTATTTGAAGAGGTCCCAGGTTCCGCCACTGTTCGCACGGGCCTCGAGGATTGCGTACGACTTGCCGGGAAGCTCGGTCTGGAGTCGATACGCAGCACCGATGCCGGACAAGCCGGCGCCGACGATCAGGACATCGAGGTGTTCGGTGCTCATCAGTTCGGACTCCGTATCGATCGTGTGGCGCCACCGGGCAGACTAAGTGTTCGATCTCCACACTACTGAACGATGCTCAGTAAGGCGAGGATGACCATGTGATCGTCGGCGGTCGGATAGCCGCACACAGTGGTTTACCTGCGGCGTCGGTGAGGCCGAGGTCTCCGTGGAGCATGCCGGAAGCGTCGGCCTCCTCGGCGATGTGCTCGGGGATCGCGTCGAGCATCAGCTTTGCGCGCCGAAACATCTCGAACGTCTGGTCATCGGATACCGTCACCCAGGACAGGTAGATGAAGCGTCCGCGAGGTGGACCCTGGATGTATGGACCGAGTAAGTCCCAGGCACCGGACTTTCGCTCCAGACTCGCTGTCAGTTCCCATCGCACTGTCTCGGTATCTCCCGGTACGAGGTCGAGGATTTCGTGTGGCTTGCCTCGGCGCTGAACGCCGACGTGGATGTTGCTGCGCTCTTCGAAGGTTGCGGTTTCGGAACACTCACGTCCGGGCAGGCTGTGACCGGTGATGATGATCTGCATATCGACATCATGCTCTGCATAGGTCGGGAGGGGTTGGCGTGGTGAGTCGTTCGGGTAGAACCTTTGTTGCGGCCGTGGTGGCGAGCATTCTGTTGTCGGGTCTCGGGTGGGGGTCAGGTGTTGCAGTGGCGACGGCGGACGAACCGGAAGTCGCGGGCGCGCTGGAGTCCTATGGCGAACTCTCGGCCGCAGTGTTTCCGGTCGGCGCCGGTGAGACGCAGCGGGTCGTCTATCGAACTCTGCGTACCGCTGACAGATGGGGAGAGTCGTCAGGGTCCGTGTTTCTGCCGGAAGGCGCCCCACCGGCGGGCGGTTGGCCCGTCATCTCCTATGCCCACGGAACTTTGGGCAGTGCGGATCAGTGTGCACCCTCGTCGACCGGATTCGGTCCGGGCGAGATCGAACCGATCGAACGCTGGTTGGAGCAGGGGTACGCGGTGGTCGCTACCGACTACTCGGGAGTTGGTACCGACGGGGTGCTGGCCTATCTCGACGGACATGCCGCCGGGGCGAATGCCGTCGACATCGTGCGGGCCGCGCACGAGTTGTACGGCAATGTGCTGAGTCCGCGGTGGATGGTCGCGGGTTTGTCCGAAGGTGGTCATGCGGCGTACTTCGCGGGACACGATGCCGCCACTCGTGCACCGGAATTGGATTTCCGTGGCTCGGTTGTCGTCGCAGGCCCCACACACATGGAAGGGCTGTTTCCGTTGGGCGGCCCGCTGTTTCCCGACATCGGTATCACCGGGCTGGTGGGATATGCGCTGTACGTCCTGGCTGGGATCGACGATCAACGACCCGAAGAGAACATTCGCGAGGTTCTCTCGCCGCAGGGGATCGAGTGGATGGAAAAGGCTCGGACACTGTGCGCTGGAGATCTCGGCCGACACATTCGAGCCGAACGAATCCAGTTGAGCTCGTTGTTTTCTCGGTCGGTATGGACGCCGCGCATGTACGACCTGTTCCGCGAGATGATGCAGGTGCCGGTCGACGGCTACGACCGTCCACTGCGCGTGGTGCAGAGCGTGTCGGACACAACGGTTCCTGTCGCCCTTACCTGGGCGCAACTGGTCGACATGCGTTCGCGGGGAACGCAGTTCGAGTATCAAGAACTCGCCGGAATCAGCCACGGTCAAACGACGGTCGCTTCGATGGACCAGACCATGGAGTTCGTCGATCGATTGATGAGGTGATGTCCTGGTGGTGTGGTTGTCCAGGGTGGCTGTTCAGCGCATACGCCGCGGACCGTAATCGTGGCCACCGTTGGCGAACCACACGATTGCCGCAATCGCGTACAGGATGCAGACCAGGAGTAGTAGGCCGCCTGCGATCCACAGCGAGATCTGACCGAGCCGTTTCACTCGATCGGACGCATACCGCGACCCGGCCACATCGCCGTCAGCCCACAGCGGATACACGTTGAAGGCGTGCGTGAAAGCGGAGAAGGAAAGCGGCCAGAAGAACAGCAGCGAGACCACTGCCCAGCCCGCATTGACGGGTGGTCGAATCGGGTGCTGAGGAACGGATTGCTGGACAGTGGGTTGATCCGGGGTGGTCATGGGGGCTCCTGACATGAGGTGGCCCTTTCGACGCTACTGCGATGGAGCTGAAGAATCACTGAAAAACGGTGTTCGGTGATGCGATGTGGATCAGCGGCGTAAGTGTGCTGGATCAGCCGCATTGCCAGTCGTGACCGCTGGTGGTGGTTCCGGGTCATTGCTGTGCAGACGAGGGGCGTTCACGTCAGCGCAACTCGATGCCGCTCCGCGAGCATCCTCGCTACCGGCAGGACGTCCTTTGCTGCCATCTCGATACGTTCGAATACCTCGGGATTGAGGATGGTCGTTCCGTCGAAATCACCTGAGCTGAGATAGATTCCGACCGGAGCGGTCAGCGCTTGGAAGAAAGCGAACAGTGGCCGCAGGGCATGATCCAACACGAGAGCATGGCGGTCGCTACCACCTGTAGCGGCAAGAATCACCGGAGTGTTGGCAAGCGCGTACTGGTCGACGAGATCGAAAAAATGCTTGAACATTCCCGTGTACGAACCGCGGAACACCGGTGACGCCGCGATGACGATATCGGCGGACTCGACTGCTGCCAGCGCTTCGGCGGTCACTGAGTCGACGTGATCGCGATCCAGAGCAGATGCAAGACCTGGAATCAGATCCACGATCTCGAAAACTCGTGTGTCGATCTGCTCGAAGTCTCCCAAGGTTTCGACGATCAGGTCGACGAGGGCACGAGTCTTGGAGGGTTTTTGGAGATTGCCGACAACGGCAACAATTTTGAGCGGTGTGCTCATCGAAACTCCTATTCTTGGGACGACTTCAGTGATTCGATTTCCTTACGCACAACGGGGGCTACTTCGGTGCCGAGGATCTCGATCGCACGCAGCATGTCCTTCTGTGGCACGTTGCCGAACCCCATCTGGATCATGATGCGGTCATGATGGAACAGTTCGTACTGCGCCATCGTCTTGTCGATGATTTCCTGCGGGCCGCCGAGGAAGAACGCACCCGCGGTGGTTGCCTGCGCTTCATATGCCCTGCGGGGCATGGGAACTCCGTTTCCGCGCTGATGATGATTCTGCATCCACCCGGCCTGGAAGTACGGGTACGACGTGTCGAGTGCTGTTTGCTTCGAGGTATCGACAAATCCTGGCGAAGCAATCGAGACAGCCAGTTTCTTCGGATCGTGTCCGAACTCCGCTGCAGCCCTGCGGTATAGATCGACGAACGGTTCGAACTGTTGGTAACTTCCACCGATGATGGCCAGTGAGAGGGGCAGGCCCAGTTTCGCGGCACGGACGACAGAGGCCGGAGTACCTCCGACTGCGATCCACACCGGAATCTGACGGTCCGGGCGGGGCGTCACGTCACCGTCGATCAGTGGTGGGCGAAGTTGTCCTTCCCAGTTGATCGGGTTTTCGTCGCGCAGTTTCAGTAGTAGATCAAGCTTTTCGGCGAAGAGTTCGTTGTACTGGGACAAGTCGTACCCGAAGAGCGGAAATGACTCCGTGTACGAACCTCGGCCGGCAATGATCTCGGCACGGCCTTCGGAAAGCAGGTCGACTGTCGCGAACTGTTGGAACACACGTACGGGATCGTCGGAACTGAGTACGGTTACGGCGCTGGACAGCTTGATGTTGTCGGTAGCCTGAGCCATTGCCGCGAGCACAACGGCAGGGGCTGAGACTGCGAAGTCGGTGCGATGGTGCTCGCCGACGCCGAAGACATCGAGTCCAACCTGATCGGCAACGGTTGCCTGCTCCACCAAATGACGAAGGTGGACACCGGGATTCATCATCGCGCCGGTGGTGGGATCTGGGGTGAGTTCACCGAAATGGTAGACGCCCAATTCGAAAGCCATGTTGTTTCTCGCTATCTGTTCGTGGGGGTGATGGAAAGCTGTTCTACGTGCGCATCGCATGCGCCGCCTTGATTCGTGTGATGTGTGGCAAGTCGGGAGAAGAAGCGTTCGAGCACCGGAAGCTCCTCGGTTTCAATGAGATCGGAGAAGTATTCGGCGATCCCTCGCGTGTGTATGGCGGACGCTTTTCGAAGCGTCTTCTTGCCCGCAGGCGTCATCGATACCGTCACGACGCGTCGATCGTTGTCCGGTCTAACGCGCTCCACTAATCCGGCCTCGACCAATCGATCGACGACGCGCGTCACGCCACTGGTGGTGACCAGGACCAGTTCGGCCAGATCGCCCATTCGGATCGTGTTTCCCGGAGCTTCGTGCAGTCGGAGCAGAACGTCGTACTGGCCAAGGGTGAGCCCGGTGGTGGTTCGAAGATCCGCCTCCATCTTGCCGAGGATGACGCTGTGGGAGACGACGAGGTCGCGCCACACACGACCACGTACGTGTTCATCCGTTGTCATCGGTGACGCCCTCCATTTATTTGCGACCGCAAGTATTGCTTACTCAAATAATACGCGTGCGACCGTCGAACTATTCCCTGCTCTTATTTGCGCTGGTAGCGAGGTATTGACTCGAACGCATGTTCGAGTATTGTTTGGGGAGGGGATCGGGGGATTCAATGAGTGTCTTGTTGTCGGACGTGGTGTCGGGTTCTGCGGTGGGGTTACGCGGACGCCTGTGGCGGTTGACTGCTGCCGAGTTGCGTGCTGCTGCTGTCGAGGCGAGTGCGGAGATTCTGCGCCTGGAAGCCGTTCGAGTGGCTGTGGTGGACGAGTTGTCGTTGCGCCCGGATGATCAGGTGATTGCGAGCCGCGGGGTGGGTGCGTGGTTGGCGGCGAACACGATGCTGCAGGTTCGGGACGGGAAGAAGATCGCCGCGTTGGGTGCGGCGTTGCGGCCGTTTCCTGCGGTGGCGGCTCGGTTCGATGGCGGGGATTGTTCGTTCGATCATGCCGTGTTGATCGTGGCGTTCTGTGAATCACCACCGAAGGGCATGCCGGAGGAAGCGCTCCCTCGCTGTATCGATTTGTTGTTGGCTGCCGCGTCCGGAGTGGAAGCGACAACCACGAAAGTGCGGAACGTGATCGCGACGTTAGAGCGCATTTTCGAATCGGATGAGATTCCGCCCGCCGAGGATGTGGATCGGAATGAGTTGCGGATCGCGTCGACGTTGAACGGTCGGGTGGTGGTGCGTGGGGATTTCGATGCCCTCACCGGTGAAATGTTGTTGTCGGCGTTGTCGAATCTGACGATGCCGACCCCGGCACCGGATGGGACGCCGGATTCTCGGTCGGCGGCGAAACGGACGGCGGACGGGTTCACGGAACTGATCCGCCGGTATCTCGATTGCGCTAAGACCGGTACCGATGGTGGGCAGCGTCCGCATGTGAACGTTCACATCAATGCTCGGGATCTGGCGGAGCATCGGGATTGTGCCGCACAGTCTTCGGATTCGGGTGATGACGACTCTCTGGACCTGGCCGATCTTGATGTCGGGCACATGCCCTGGCTCGGACCACTGTCCGTATCGCAGACCAGGCTTCTCGGGTGTGATTGTTTCCTGTCGACCGTTCTGCTCGACGATCACGGCGCGCCCTTGGATGCGAAACCAGGAAAGAGGTTGGTCACCGCCGAACAGCGAGTGGCGTTGATCGCCCGGGACAGAGGCTGCGCGTTCCCGGGCTGCACGTGCGTACCCGCGTGGACCGATGCGCACCACATTAAGCACTGGGCGAACGGTGGCCCGACGGTGATGAACAACCTGGTCCTGCTGTGCCGTTCACATCACCGGTTGATGCACCGAAAATCCGGGTTCGTCGGGAAATGGGAAATCCGGATCGGTGTCGACAACAAGCCGTGGTTCATCCCGCCGCCCTCGATCGACCCCGGACAGCAACCCAGGCCGGCGAACACCACCTTCAAAACCTGAGAGGTCAAACCTCTTTGGCGACAACAGAACACGGACCGAGCACCGCATCGAAGGGATCCTCCGATGCGGTGCCAACCGGCCGTGGAGGAGTCGAATCAGTGCTTCGAGCGCTTGTGGCGGTACATCTCCGCATCGGCCGTATCCCAAGTCTCGGAAAGGCTTTGGGTCATGGAAAAGTCGGCTCGACCGATCGAACAACAGACGTCGGCATTCCGGAACGCCTTCTCCAAACACTCGAGCAGGTAGTCGACGGCGTGCGGCTGTGTATCGGGCAGAGCGATTCCGAACTCGTCTCCGCCCAACCGTGAAACCACCGCACCAGGGTGCGCGCACGCTGCCAAGATCTTGCCGGCCCTTTGAACGTATTCGTCGCCCGCGGCGTGGCCGAGTTCGTCGTTGATGGTCTTCATGCCGTCCAGATCGACGATGATGATAGCTCCCGGATCGGCGAATTGGCGGTACCGAGTTTGCTCGGCCTCGAGGATGCGATTCCACCCGCGCCGATTGAGAAGACCTGTCAACGGGTCGGTCTCGGCATCGAGTTGCGCAGTTTCGGCCAGTCGGACTGACTGCGCGCGCTGATAGTCGACATCGAGAATGGTTCCGAGAAGTCGGCACAGGAGATTGAGGAGGGCTAGGTTGTCCTCGAGTGCGGAGTCGCCCGCACTCGGGTCGGCGCCACACAGAGTGCCGAAGAGACTGCCGTCGTTGTGGAGGATTGGGATGCTGACGTATGCGCCAATGCCTTCCCACCTGCCATCACGGGACAGTGCGCGCACGAGCGCGCGATTCGATGAGACTGGCGGCGCATTTCCGAGTACCACCTCGCTGCACATGGTGTTTGGCCAAGCCCGGGTCTCGCCGACTTCGATGTGAAGTGGGTTGGGTGAGACGGTGAGAAAGATTTGATTGGACCCGTCGAACCGCGTGATCGACCACAGTGCCAGCGGAAGATATTCGTCGAGGTAGGACACGACCGAGCGACTTGCGTCGTCGAAATTCGTCAGAGGTGGCAAGAGTGGCAACATCGGGATGGTGCGCGTCTGGCCGTGCGGCATTTTGACCTCCTGATCGACCCTAGGATTCTGTCGATGTTCAGGCTCTTGGTTCCGCGTGCGACAAATCGTCCACGAACAGTCTGCCTCGAGAATCCTCGCGATTGCTGAAAGTGTGCTGTGATTCTTCCGACCGCGGGGCCGTGGATTCTTTGGTGGCCAGCTAATCTTCCGGTATGGAGCTGGCGCGTGGAGCGAACACAGTCGTTGAGGGAACTTCGCTGAAGGTGGCGGTGAACGGTAGCGCCCCGGGCACGGTAGACCTGATGGTGTTCCAGCTCGACGAACGGAACAAAGTACGGGACGACGCAGATTTGTCTTCTTCAATCAGCCGGTCTCACCCGAAGGCGCGGTGCGCTTGGAGTCCGGCGGCGTCATCGAAATCGACATTGCGAGGTTGCCCGCTGACATCCATCAGCTGAGTGTTGCCGTGGCACTTGATGCGGCGGCAAACGGAACCCTGTCTGCTGTCGGGGGCCTTGGGGTCGTGGTGGAGCAGGTTGGTTCCACCGCCATCGTGGCTCAGGCTTTGGGGTTGACGAGTGAGAGGGCAGCGGTTCTCGTCGAGATCTATCGCCGCGGCACGGGCTGGAAGCTGCGAAACGTGTCAGCTGGCTGGGACAGCGGATTGGCGGACCTGGTAACAGCATTCGGCGTTTCGGTCGACGAGGAACCGCCGGCTCGACCCGCCGGCTCTGCTGAATCGACAGGCGGTATCCGGACCGTGCCCGACGAAGCCAAACTCTCCATGGTGAAGCGGGAGAAGCTGGACCTCCGAAAGCGCGAAGTGGCCAAGGTCCTGCTGACCAAGGGTGGCAACGGAATTCGGGCACGGGTGGTCCTGGTGATCGACAAAACCGGAAGTATGGCCAAGCAGTACCGCACCAGAGTGGTGCATCGTGTTGTCGAACGCATGATTCCCGTTGCGATCCAACTCGATGACGACGGCAAGCTGGAGCCGTACTTGTATGCAGTCAGCTTCGTCAAACTTCCCGAGATCTCTGTCCATGACGCGGAAGAGTGGTCGGATACCTACCTGCACTTGCGCGGCTCGCACGGCGGATTCAACTACGACAAGATCGGCGCCGCAAATCGTGAAGTGCCGATCATGACTGAGATTCTTTCCGGACTGACACGTGGTTCCGCGCCGACGCTCGTCCTGTTCTTCACCGACGGAGGCTTCAGCGAGCGCAAGGAAATCACGAAATTGATGCGCGAAGCGTCTGGGCTCCCGGCCTTTTGGCAGTTCGTCGGAATCGGCAAGGCCAACTACGGAGTGCTGGAGAAGCTCGACGACCTCGACGGCAGGGTGGTCGACAATGCCGGATTCTTCGCGCTGGACGACATCGACACCGTCGACGACGCCCAGTTGTACACCCGTTTGCTGAGTGAATTCCCGGATTGGCACAAGGCAGCTGTAGCCGCGGGCATCACAACGCCGTGATTTAGCTGGTCGAAACCAACTGCGGTGCATTCTCTTTCAAGAATTCGTCGATGTGCGCCCAGGTGGAGTCTCTCGCGGTGGGGCCGGCAACGAGCCCGAGGTGACTTCCCGGCGCCTTCTCGAACCGGACCGACGGCGCGCCGGTGAGGACCGACGTGATTGCTTCCACCGAAGCGATGGGTGCAATCACGTCAGTGGTGCCGCCGATCGCGAGAACGGGAACGCTCAGAGCTGACAGTTTGATCTCGCGTCCGGCAAGCGTGACGGCGTCGTTGTAGAGATTGTTGCCGAGCATGAGTTGTTCGCAGATCTGCTGAAAAGCCTTGCCAGGGTATCCAGGCATGGCTGCCATGAACTTGTCTATCGATTCCATGCGAGCCAGTGTCTCGGTGTTGTGGAGGTTGCGCATGATGAACCATGGCTTGAGAACTTCGCGCTGCAACGCCGTCACCTTGTAACTCGCCTGAACGAGTGGAGCAGGTAGTCCGCCGACAAGATTGGTCGCGGACGTGAGTGGGGTGTCGCCCGTGTATTTGCCGATCAGCCTCAAGGGGCTGATAGCGGGAATCTTCGTGTAATCGATTGGCGTTCCGATTGCCGTGATCGATGCGATCGGCAGGTCGGAGTGAGCGGAGCCCGTGAGCAGAGACATGGTCCCGCCGAGGCTCCACCCGATCAGCGAAACCGGTGCGCCGTCATGTAGGTCCGAGATCGTACGGATCGCTTCCGGGATGATGTCGTCGACCCAGGCCTCGAAACCCATCCCGCGGTCGGAGTACCGCATGGTCCCGTAGTCGAGGAGGTAGGGCGTGTTCGCCCCATCCAGTAGGTGCGCGGCGAGGCTTTGGCCCGCACGAAGGTCGTAACAGTCGGCTGAAACCGCGAGGGGCGGTACGAGGAGAACCGGATTACCTCTTGGCCTCCACAATGCGCCGACGCGATACAGATCGCGGTGTGGACCTTCGCTGATCAGTACGGACGGGGTGCGTTCGGTCTTCTCGACACCGTCGCCGAACGAGAGTCCCCATGCATTGCGCGCTGCGGTGTCCAGCGTCGGACGCCATGTCGCGATCAAACCACTGATATCGAGCACTGGTTCCCCTCGGAGTCGAATCGGCGGACGGCCGAGTCAGCCGCGCTCGGTGTATGTTACCTGCCTTCACATACATCGATCTCGGGGGTGTAAAAACCCAGCTCGGCAACGGAGCCACCGTGCCGAGCTGGGGTGATCGGGGTGAAGCGGCAGTGATCAGGTAGGGACGATCAGGCGGGGACGATCAAGCCGGTCGAGGCTGTGGCCGTCGCGTATCGCTGTGCAACGTCTTCCCAGTTGATGACGTTCCAGTAGGCCTTAACGTAGTCGGCCTTGACGTTCTTGTACTGCAGGTAGAAAGCGTGCTCCCACATGTCGAGCATGAGCAACGGAACGATACCGATGCTGATGTTGCCTTGCTGGTCGGTGAGCTGCTCGATGACCAGGCGCTGCCCGACCGTGTCGTAGGCCAGTACCGCCCAGCCGGACCCCTGCAAAGTGGTTGCTACAGCGGAGAAGTGGTTGACGAATGCGTCGAAGGTGCCGAAGTGCTCGTCGATTGCGGCTGCCAACTCGCCCTCTGGCCGCTCACCGCCGTTGGGGGAGAGGTTCTTCCAGAAGATGGAGTGATTGGTGTGGCCGCCGAGGTGGAAGGCGAGGTTCTTGCTGAGCAGCGGCGCCTTCGCGGTGATCGTGCCGTCTTCGCGCGCAGCAGCCAACTGCTCGATTGCGCTGTTGGCGCCCGCCACGTACGTGGCGTGGTGCTTGCTGTGGTGCAGTTCCATGATCTCGCCGGAGATGTGCGGTTCGAGAGCGGCGTAGTCGTAATCCAGTTCGGGGAGAACGTATTCAGTCATGTGACATGCCTTCCTTTGAGGAAATGTTGTGAGTCGAGAGATTTCGATAGGTTCGATTGTGATAGACGAGCGGCGCTGACATGTGCTGCGGATCGATGACGTCGACGACGCGTGCAGTGACGATCACTGCGGCGCCACATGTAGTGGCATTCAAGGGAACCGCACGCAGGGCGTGGCCTGTCCCATGCAGGAACGGTTCACCCGTCGAGAGAAACGACCAGGGCATATCGTCTCCGAAGCGCACAGCGCCGCGGGTTGCGAACGTGGAAGCCAGTCGTTCGTTCGCCGAATTTGCCAGGTGAACAACAAAACTGCGGGCGGAAGCGATGACGCTCGCAGAGCCTCGCAACGACTGCAGTGAAAACGCCAGAACTGCAGGATCGGCGCTGATCGAGATCACCGACGATGACGTGATGCCGGCCGGGCCGTCATCGCCCGTTGCGGTGATGATCGAGACGCCGGCGGGATGGTTCCGGAACGCCTCGACGAAGGAGTTTCGGATGGACGGCTCCGCATCAACAGAGTCGTCCGAAACAGATTGGGTGCCAACCAGTTTTGTGGTCACTCCTCGCCCCTCTTCTGTCTCGGGTTTTGCTGCCGTTGCACTGTCTTGTGCAATACCGACGTTAAAACCTCGAGTGCAGTTGAGGTCAAGATGCTGTGGCGGACCTCACCGTCCGAGCTTGGCTGCCAGGCGTTCCATGTATCCGACAACCTCTTCGGGGCTCTTGTCCGGAGTGCCGAACATTGCTTCGGTGACACCGATGTCTTCCCAGTGGGCGAGCTTCTCCGAATCGGGTTTGCCTGCCAGGACGGTTATTTCAGGCTCGCCGACTCTACCTGCTTCGGCCCAGATCTTTCGGAGCAGTTCCACGTTTCCGTCGATCTCCTGCTCGATGGGTGTGGTGATCCACCCGTCGGCAGACTTTGCGATCCACTTGAAAGTCTTCTCGTTGCCGCCGCCGCCCAAGAGGATGGGAGGACGGGGCTTCTGAACTGGTTTGGGCCACGCCCAGCTGGGTCCGTACTTCACGAATTGGCCGTCGTACGACGCTTCTTCCTTCGACCACAGTTCGCCCATGGCTTCGAGATACTCGCGGAGTGCGGTCCGGCGTTTGTTGGGCGGTACGCCGTGGTCGGCGAGTTCCTCTGCATTCCAGCCGAATCCGACGCCGAAGACCACGCGTCCGCCGGAAAGATGGTCCAGCGATGCGATGGTTTTCGCGAGAGTGATCGGATCGTGTTCGAGGGGGAGGGCCACGGAGGTGCCCAATCGGATGGTGTTCGTGACCGACGCGGCGGTGCCGAGGGCAACCCAGGGGTCGAGTGTGCGCATGTAACGGTCGTCGGGCAATTCGGCCGACTGGGTTCCGGGGTGATCGGAATCCCTCGAGACGGGGATGTGAGTGTGCTCCGGAACGTAAAAGGCGTCGAATCCATTCGCCTCCGCAGCCTTTGCTGCATCGGCAGGGCGGATGCCGCGATCACTGGTGAACAGGCTGAGTCCGTAGCGCACTGGTTCTCCTTCGATGGTCCGTCGAAAAACTGTAACCTGTTGCATCTTCGTTCGGATAGGTTTCCAGCCCAGTAAATCGATTGCCGACGTGACCGGGGACGTGGTGAACTCGGGCGGACTTGTTGTGGGTCGAGAAGTGGATGCAGTAGAGGTGGATGCAGTAGTGATGGATGCAGCGGAGATGAATCGGTTGTCGTGGAATGCGGCGACCGTCGCTCACAACAGTCACAAAGGAGACCAGGCACAGTTCTTTCGCAACGGCGGGTCGACCTTGTATCCGGAAGAACTGGCGCTGCTCGGCGAGATCGACGGCTCCTCGATTCTTCATCTGCAGTGCAATTCCGGTCAGGATTCGTTGAGTTTGGCCGCTCTCGGTGCCGCGGTGACCGGCGTCGACATCGCGGATTCCGCGATCGACTTCGCCCGAACCTTGTCCGCGGAATCCGGAATTGCCGCCGATTTCGAGCGTGCCGATGTATCTGCGTGGCTCCGCGCTGCTGCCGCTGGCCAGAGAAAGTTCGACCGAGTCTTTTCTTCGTACGGAACGGTGATCTGGTTACCCGATCTCGACGAGTGGGCCGAGGGGATTGCCGGTGTTCTGGCGCCGAACGGTCGATTCGTTCTGGTGGAGTTTCATCCGTTTGCCATGTGTTTCGACGAGAGGTGGTCGCTGACATACCCGTACGGAGGCGGGACTCCCGTGACCGAACCCCGTGGCGTGGGCGACTACGTGGCAGATTCGGCCGATCTCGTCTTGCCAGGCGCTGAGGGAAAAGGAGTCGAGAACTTCGAAAATCCTTTCCCCTCATGTGAATTCAACTGGTCCATTTCCGAGGTGCTAGGAACTTTGCGGCGCGCCGGATTGACGCTCGAGTCTTTCGACGAGTACCCGTACGCCAACGGTTGGCAAGGATTCGAGGAGATGGCTGAACTCGGCGGCAAGCGTTGGGGAGTCCCGGCCGGACGACCCGAGATCCCGCTCATGTATTCGCTGTCGGTTCGCTTGGCCGACTGACGCCTATTTCCCCCGCATTTGCGGGTAATTGCAGACACAGGTAGTAATTACCCCCATGCCCTCGACGCCACTGACACGACGCATCGCCGTCGACCTGTGCCGTCTTGGTGCCAATTGCTGTTGCTGTTGATTCCTTCCGACTCTCCTGAGTGAGAATGGCGCCGCTCTGTGCGCCTTCGCCCCTGCATATGCGCCCGTTGCTGCATGTGTGCCGGAATTTTCCGTACGTCGAGGAAGAACAGCGATGTCGACTCCTGTCGAAGCAATAGAACCAACATCAGTCACGGAACCGAACCGTGAGCCGCGTCGGCCGTGGACTTCGAGTGCGACCACTGTCGGACTGCCGGTGCTTTCCGTGATCGCATTCTTGGCCCTGTGGCAGGTCGCTGCCGCGAGCGGCACCTGGAGTGAGACCTTCGTGCCGTTCCCGAGCACGGTCTGGCATGCCTTCGTCAACACGATGACCACGCACGACGGAGTGCGCGGCTACCAGGGCTACCTGCTCTGGGAGCACCTCTACATGACGCTGCGACGGGTGCTGGTCGGTGTGATCATCGGCGTCGGATTGGGCGTGATCCTCGGTTTGGCCATGGGATCGGTGACATGGCTGCGGAGCCTGCTCGAACCGTGGTTGACGTTCCTGCGCGCACTGCCGCCCCTGGCGTATTTCTTCCTGCTGGTGATCTGGCTGGGAATCGACGAGGCGCCGAAGATTACATTGCTGGCGCTCGCTGCTCTTCCGCCGGCAGCGGTGGCCACCACAGCTGCTGTGGTCGCGGCGCCGGTCGGACTGGTCGAAGCGGCCAGGGCCCTGGGAGCCTCACGGGCGCAAGTGATCCGGGACGTCGTCGTCCCGTCGGCCTTACCGGAAACTTTCACGGGCATTCGGCTGTCGGTAGGTATGGCGTACTCGTCGGTGGTCGCGGCCGAACTGTTCAACGGCATCCCCGGAATCGGCGGAATGGTCAAGGATGCAAGCAATTACAACAACACACCGGTCGTGCTGGTGGGGATCTTTGCCATCGGATTCTCCGGCCTGATCATCGACGGACTGCTGCGGGCTGCAGAGCGCCGCGCCGTTCCCTGGAGGGGAAAAGTATGACTGACAATCAGAAACACGCCAGCAGCAATCTGAAGCGCAGCAGTAATTCGACGCCCAATGAAGGAAGGGCTGCCCGGACGGCGTTCACGGTGCTGATCGGCGTCCTTGCCCTTGTTCTCGGTGCGTGCTCGGTGGATCATTCGGGCCAGGATTCGTCCAAGGAAACAATCCGTATCGCTTACCAGTCGTTCCCGAGCGGCGACTTGATAGTCAAGAACAATCGCTGGCTCGAAGACGCACTGCCCGAGTACAACGTGAAGTGGACGAAGTTCGATTCGGGAGCCGACATCAACACCGCCTTCATCGCCGGTGAAATCGATTTCGGCGCAATCGGTTCGAGTCCGGTTGCTCGTGGCCTCTCGGCACCGCTGAACATTCCGTATCAGGTCGCGTTTGTTCTGGACGTGGCCGGCGACAACGAAGCCCTGGTGGCGCGCAACGCAACCGGAATCAAGACCGTCGCAGATCTGCGCGGCAAGAAAGTGGCCACGGCATTCGCCTCGACCGCGCACTACAGTCTGCTGGCAGCGCTGAACCAGGCCGGACTCAGTGCCGACGACGTCCAATTGGTGGATCTCCAGCCGCAAGCATCCCTCGCAGCCTGGCAGCGCGGTGACATCGATGCCGTCTACACCTGGCTGCCCACGCTCGACGAACTCCGTAAGGACGGAACACAGTTGATCGCCAGCCGTGAGCTCGCGACAGCAGGAAAGCCGACACTCGATCTTGGTGTGGTGTCGACTGCGTTTGCCAAGGATCACCCCGAGATCGTCGACACCTGGCGCCAGGTTCAGGCCCGCGCGCTCACGACGATCGCCACTGATCCGAACGCGGCAGCGGAAGCTGTTGCCGCACAATTAGGCGCCTCGAAGGAAGACGCGGCAGCGCAGTTGAAACAGGGTGTGTTCCTCACTCCGGAGCAGATCTCCTCGCCGGAATGGTTGGGCACCGAGGGCGCTCCCGGGAATCTGGCAGTGAACCTGCAGAGTGCAGCGCAATTCCTGGCCGAGCAGAAGCAGATCGACAGTGTGCCTGACCTGACGGTCTTTCAGAGTGCTCTCTATGTGAAGGGGCTTCCCGATGTCCTTGACCAGTAGCGTGACCGCGCAGCAGGCCTCGGGTGGATTCGCCCCCGACCGCCCGGGCGCGATCCGAATCGACACCGTCTCGCACAGGTACGGCCACGGTCGAGAGTCCGTCACGGCACTCGGGCCCGTATCGATCGACGTCACACCTGGTGAGTTTCTGGTTCTCGTCGGAGCGTCGGGTTGCGGCAAGAGCACATTGCTGCGGCTGATCGCGGGTTTCGAAAGTCCTTCCAGTGGAACGGTTCAGGTCTCCGGATCCGACCCGATTCCCGGGTCGAGTGCGGGAGTGGTGTTTCAGCAGCCACGGCTCTTTCCGTGGAAATCGGTGGGCGGCAACATCGATCTGGCACTCAAATACGCCGGCGTTGCGAAGAGCGAACGCGGGCAAAGGCGTGACGAGCTTCTCGACCGCGTCGGTCTGGTCGGCACTGCGGACCGGCGTATCTGGGAAATCTCCGGCGGGCAGCAGCAGCGGGTGGCAATTGCTCGTGCCTTGGCGGCCGAAACGTCGTTGCTCCTGTTGGACGAACCCTTTGCCGCGCTGGACGCCCTCACTCGCGAGCGTCTGCAGGAGGACCTGCGCAGTGTCAGTGCCGAATCGGGGCGAACAAGTGTCTTCGTCACTCACAGTGCCGACGAGGCGGCCTTTCTCGGCTCCCGCGTCGTAGTTCTGACAAGCCGACCGGGCAAGGTCGCGCTCGACCTGAAAATCGATCTGCCACGAACCGGCGTCGATCCCGACGATCTCCGAGGCTCACCCGAATACGCGGCATTCCGAGCCGAAGTCGGCCATGCGGTCAAGGTTGCAGCTGCAGCGTAGGTACCCTGCGCGTCGACTACCAGGTGGCCGCGTCGATAATAGGAAGGAGAACGTGCAGGACACGACGAACAAGGAGTGGTCATGGCAACTGAGGTGGAGTCCGGTGACCTCGTGCAGGCAGCCGGCCATGCGGGTCCGTGGACGGTGGTCGAAGTTCGCCAGGGGATGGCGCTGCTCGAACACAGTGACGGGCACAGGTTGTCGCGTCGAACGACGACGTTGACCGTCGTCCGCAAGGGCTCGGGCAAGAAGGCAACGGCCGTCGAAGACGGGAACGACGAAAACGGATCGCCAACTCTGTTCGACTGAAACCGCAGCTCGACTGAAACCGCAGCTCGACTGATCTTCCGTCAGTTCGAGACGGCGTCAGCTGGAGAAAATGTCGTCTACGCGTTTGTCGAAGTATTCGGCGATTCGGAACGCCAGTGACAGACGCGGGTCGAAGTGTCCCTTCTCGATCGAGATGACGGTCTGGCGTGTGATGCCGAGCGCGTCGGCGCACGCTTGCTGTGACAATCCGGCTGCCGTACGAAGTTCTTGAAGGTTGTTGCGCATCAGATCTCGTCAGATCTCGATTGTGGGGTGCGGTCCCTCGACACTGCCCAGTACCGGATTCCGAAGTCGGCCAGCCCGAGGGCTGTAAACATTACGAGCGGCAGTTCGGGAGCGCCGAAGACATTGTGCGCGATCAGCGCGATCCCCATGGCAGTGATCAAGTCGGTGAACGCGCCGAAGCCGGCCTTGCGACTCCATTCTGTTTCGACGGTGTCCTCGGGGTAGGCGGGGGCCTTGTCGTTCTCCGATGGAAAAAGGGCCCACGCCGACCCGATACAAGCCGGTGCCATGACGATTGCGAAGACGATGAAGGCCAACGTCTTCCGATCATCGGCGGTCGATGCTGCAAAAAAGCTGAAGGCTAGCGTTGCTGCGACGCCGATACCGATGATCAGGCTCCACCGTGCCGTGGTGCTCATGAAGCCTCCCAGGTGTAAGAGTTCTTTGACATGCCTGAGCGTAGGTCTACGTGCGCTGGATGTCAAAGAACTCTTACATCGCGCTGAGGGTCAAGCGACCCCGAAAGGCGCTGCGTATGAAAACTTCCCCGTCTGATCGGGGCGGTGCGTGGTGAGGGTCCTGATCTGAAAGTGCTCGCCCCACTCGGCTTCCGGAGAATCGATCCCGGCGTCCGTGCTGGTGACGAACCCGAACTGCGGGTAGTACTCGGTGCTGCCCAGGAGGGCGAGCAGTGGCACGTCCAGAGCGTCGGACGCACCGATCACCGCGTGCATCAACGCCGAACCGACGCCGCTGCGTTGGTTGTCCGGTGTGACTGCCAACGGGCCGAGGCCAACCGCCTCAACGGGACCGACCCATCCGCGTGTTCCGATCACGAAACCAACGATCTCATCACCGGCGACGGCGACAAGGGACAACTTCGGTAAGTAGTCGTTCGAGGCGAAGAGCTGACGTGTCAGTTCGATCTCGTAGGGAGACTCGCCGGGCGGCGCTTGGTCGGCAAACGCCGCCCCGAGCAGTGAATAGATTGCGTCACGGTCGGAAGAAGTTTCGCGGCGGATGTACATGGCCACGAAACTACCCGCTTCATCTCCGATCGTGCTCCTCGTTTTCGGCCTGACGTGCCACTCGCTTTTCGTAATCCGCACGCCCGTTCGGATCTACCGATGTCAGCGCGCGGCGATCGTCGATCACCCGGCGTCCGATGTTGATCATCCATTCGGGTACTACAGCGTCGATGAGGTCCCAGCCCGCAAGGTAACGCGGAACAGTAGTTTCGGCTCGCCGGTGCGCGACCGTGTCGACGACAGCTTTGGCCACGACCTCGGGTTCAACCGTCGGCATGCCCTTTCCGAGTGGCACACCGGAGGAGAGCCCGGTGCGCACCGCGCTGGGCAGGATGGCGCTGACGCTGACGCCGGAATCTGCGAATTCGACACGAGCAGAGGCGGAAAGGCCCACCGCACCGAACTTGCTTGCGTTGTACACGGCCATTCCTGGCACCGGTAGCTTGCCTGCCATGGATGCGATGTTGACGACGTGGCCGCGTCGCCGATCCACCATGCCGGGCAGCACGGTGCGCATCCCGTGAATCGGGCCCCAGACATTGACGTCGAGGGTTACTCGACTGGTGGCGTCGGACTCGTCGAGGAAGCTGCCGAGCGGCATCACGCCCGCATTGTTGACCAGAATGTCGATGTGACCGAATTCGCCGATCACTGTGGAGACGAACACATCCCAGGATTCGCGTGAGGTGACGTCCAGAGCGTACCCGCGGGCCCGTGCGCCGATGGATGCGGCGGTGTCGACGGCCGTCTCCTCGTCGAGGTCGCCGACGCAGACGAGTGCGCCGCGAGCTGCGAACAACTCCGCTGTGGCCCGGCCGATTCCGCGGCCACCTCCGGAGATGACGACGACTGCTCCGTCGAGATCGATCGGCGGGTAGGTGGTGCCGAAAAGGCTCATGTGGTGTACTCCGGTTCGGGGGTGGTGGTGGGCTCAGCGGGGGTGTCGTCTGACGCAGGGTTGTCGGACAGCGTGTGGTTGTAGGCGTATGGATCGAAGGCCCGTAGCCGTCGACGCATGGCTCCTGACGACCACGGCCAGTTGAAGCTGTTGCGGCCGTTGACGTCGAAGAAATAGCTTTCGCAACCACCGGCGTTGTAGACCGTGGTACCCAATGCCTCCTGAACTTGAGAGTTGAAGGCTGCCTGTACTTCCGGGCGCACGTCGATGGTTTTCCAGCCGTGCCGACGAGCGTGGCCGATCGCCTGTGCCACATAGTTCAGTTGGGCTTCCAGAATCATGAAGGCCGACGTGTGTCCGGTGCCGAGGCTCGGGCCCAGCAGAATGAACGCGTTGGGGAATCCGCTGACGGCGGAACCGAAGTACGCCCGCGGGCTTCCCTGCCAATGATCGTCGAGTGATCGACCTTCTCCGTCGAATACCTTTGATGCAATGGGCATGTCGAGGATGTGGAAGCCCGTTCCGAAGATGATCGCGTCCACTTCCGATTCCACTCCGTCGGCTCCGATCACGGTGTTGCCGTGGATCTCTTCGACTGCGTTGGCATGGACGGTCACGTTGGGTCTGCCGAGGGCCGGGTAGTACGAGTTCGACATGAGTAGTCGCTTGCAACCGAGGGTGTAGTCGGGAGTCAGCGCCTTGCGTAGCTTCGGATCGCGCACCTGCAAGCGCAATTGGGCCGACCCGAGTTTCTGCACGATACGCAGGATCCACGGATTGCGGAACCCCAATCCAAGCGCTTCCATGATTCCGTATTCGATGCTGCGTAGAGCCTTGTGCGCTCCCGGTACGAATCGCATGACGGACCTTTCGATCCGCGGTACGTAGTGATCGGGTTTGGGAAGGACCCATTGAGCGGTGCGTTGGTAAAGGTGAAGGGCGGACACGTCGGAGACGATGCGCGGCACGAATTGGACTGCGGAAGCGCCGGTACCTACGACGGCGACGCGCTTTCCGGTCAAGTCGTAGTCGTGATTCCACTGCGAGGAATGAAACACCTCGCCCTCGAACGTTTCCAGCCCGGGGATCGCCGGCGTCAAGGGTTCGTTCCACGGGCCGGCGGCGGCTATCACGAAACGAGCAGTGAGTTCACCGCTGGAAGTTGTGATCTTCCAGAGTGATTGCGATGCGTCCCACTGTGCGGAGAGCATTTCGACCCCGAAGCGAACGTGCTTGTCGACGCCGTGGCGGACGGCCGTGTCCTCGATGTACTCGCGGATCTCCGGCTGCTCCGCGAACAGTCGGGTCCAATCCGGATTGGCGGCAAAGGAATACGAGTACAGGCCGGACGGGACGTCGCAGGCACAACCGGGATAGGTGTTGGCGCGCCAGGTGCCGCCGAGGGAGTCAGCTTTCTCGAGCAGGACAAAATTGTCGATCCCGAGGCGCTGCAGGTGAATTGCGGCACCGATCCCGGAGATCCCGCCACCGATGATCACGACCTCGAAGTGGTCAGTTCTGTTGTTCACTGAGTCTGCGCTTTCACTGGTGGGACGGGGTGGAGTGGAACGGGCGCGCATCGAGTTCGCGTTTCACGCTCGCACGTGTTGTACGTAGGGATGATTCGAAGGTGGCGAGCCGCCGTCGGCCGTCCATGAAGTTGGCGCCCATGACGGCGAGATCGTCGTCGGTGGCGTCTATGCGCAAGACCCTGGTTCCCGCAGCGCGGACCAGTTCGATTTCCCGGTCGAGGCCCTTGGACATGGAGTTCCGCAGGGCGCCGCGTTCGATACGGGCGGCGCCGCGCGCCGGCTTCAGTGTTCGAGATGCCATGGGCGCCAGTACAACCAGCTCGTCGAGTTCGAGGGGGAGCAGGAGGTCTACCGATGCCGTGGACGCCGCGCCGCCGTCGATGTACCTGACGCCGTCGATGGTGACAGGTGGGAACCAGCCGGGAATCGCCCAAGACGCTCGAAGCGCTTCACCGACTGTCGCTTTCGGAGCCCCCTGTGCCCCGAACGCGACCCGTCGCCCGGTTCTGTAGTCCATGGATACCATGTACGCGCACGGATGTGGGAGCCACGAATCGCCAGGGGCAAGAGATTCGGCGAGCGTGGTGAGCCAGGACGGGTCGCCGCCACCACGCGGTGCGATACCGCTCATCCGGCTCAGAACGGGAAGATCTCGACGCGTCACCAGTCGTGGATTGCCGATCCCCAAACTCGGAAGTGGCGGGATTCTTCCGGGCGCCGATGCTGTGTGGGCGAGGAGTTCGGGACGTGCGGCGGGCTCTCCGAGTTGCATGGCTACCAACTCGTCGACGCCGACTCCGCTGCCGAGCATTGTCACGAACTCGGCTCCGGCGGACGTGCCGATGATGGCGGTGGCTTCGCGGGGATCCCAGTCGAGGGCGTCCCGAACCGAGGCGAGGGCAGCAACGGTCCAGGCGAAGCCGAGGGTGCCGCCGCATCCGATTGCCAATCCCCGTCTAGGCGCGCTGTGTCGTCCGGACCCGGGCGCGGTGGTGCCGGTCACTTCTGAAGTCATATTTCGGAGACTATCAGTATCTGAATAACGTGGGTACCCCAAATTTGGGTTTCGGGAGTGCGCCTGCGGTGCGCTTCCGGTATTCGGCTACCGTTGGAATCTCGATACTCAGAACCGCGAGGAGGTTCCGATGGCGCGATTGACCAGGCAGGAAGCGCAGGCGATGACCCGCGAGACCTTGTTGGCGACGGCCGTCGAACATTTCCTCGATCGCGGGTACGCCGCCGCGTCGCTCGATCAGATCGCTGAGGATGCCGGTTATTCCAAAGGTGCGGTGTACTCGAACTTCAAGAACAAGGACGAGTTGTGCGCCGAGGTGCTCGGCCGAATCAGGTTGACCAAGGTCGGCGAGATCACCTCACAGCTCGGAGCCAATTCGACGCTCGACGACGCGGTGGCCGAGTTCGCGCGATGGGCCGAGCGAACCATCGGGGACAAGAGATGGACGTTGCTCGAAGTCGAGTTCTCGGTGCGATCGCGGCACAGCGAAGAGATCCGCGAAAAGATCGCGACGGGTGCCGATCAGGTGCGCGGATTGATTGCCGGAGTGGTGCAACATCTTGCCGAGTCCAACGGCGTGACGCCGGCACTGGACCCGAACGCCGCGGCACTGCGCATACTCAGCGTCGGAATCGGTTTGGGGCTACAGCGTGCGATCAGCCCTGAGCTGCCGGTTGATCCGCTGGTGGATACGTTGCGGGAGATTTTGCTGGGTGGGTGAGTAGAACGCGGAGCATTCCGCCGATCTCGGCGACGGCGGTGCGCGAACCCACGCTCGGTCCCAGAACGTTGACGAAGCCGTGGATGAACCCGCGATAGCGTCGATCGGTCACGTGAACACCGTTGTCGCGCAATCGAGCTGCGTAGGCTTCGCCTTCGTCCCGGAGTGGATCGAATCCCGCCGTGATCACGATGGCCGGCGGCAGTCTGGTCGCGTCGGGGGCGCGTAGCGGCGACACCATCGGATCGAGTCGATCGGCATTGCTGCCGAGGAAGCTGGACTCGTAGAAGTTCATGTTGGCCTCGGTCAGGAAGAAACCTTCACCGAACGTCGTTCGCGAGGGGGCCTTCTCGTGAAAGTCGGTCGCGGGGTAGATCAACAGCTGCGCCGCCGGTGGGGTCTTGCCGTCGTCGCGGGCACGCAGCGCGACCGTTGCGGAAAGATGCCCGCCCGCGCTGTCGCCCCCGACAGCGATGCGCGTCGGGTCTGCGCAGAACTCGTCGGCGCGGTCGACGATATCGAGGTAGGCGGCGTAGGCATCGTGTACCGGTGTGGGGAAAGCGAATTCGGGTGAGAGCCGGTAGTCGACCGAGATGACCCGTGCGCCGGAGGTTTCGGCCAACAGGCGGCACGGGGCATCGTGGGATTCGATGCTGCCCTGTACCCACCCGCCGCCGTGGAAGTAGACGAGCAGAGCGCCGGTGTCGGCTGTCGGGACGTAGAGCCGGGCGCGAAGCGGGCCGTCGGCACCCGAAACGGAGATCTCCTCGGTGTGGACGGGCGTGGGCCTGCCGCCCATCATGATCGCGGTTCGGGTGAGATTGGCGCGAGCAGCGGCGAGTGACTGGGGATCGGTTGAATGCGAGGGGAGTGGCCGCGTCTTCGCGAGCGTGAGCAGAAGGTGTGCGTCGGCGTCGAGCGTGTTGCCCTCGATGACGACGGGTGGTCCGGTGATTCGACGTTTCACCGCGCTGGGCAGTGCGAATGCGGCTGCCACCAAGGATGCTTCGGCGCGATCTCGAATGCTGCGGCTGCTGGCCTGCTTCACGGATTCCGACACGTGGCGCAGACTACCAAGCATGACTACTGCGGCACTGTCGATCACGCAGATCGAGAACACACATCTGGTTCGGTGCGGTCACGCCAATTGGGTCCTGGTCGAAGAGGGGTCCGATCTGACCTTGATCGACGGCGGATATCCGGCCAACGGCACCGACGTCGAACGCTCGATCGAACAGATCGGTCACCAGCTCGGGGATGTTCGGGCAATTCTCGTCACTCACGCGCACATCGATCACATCGGTGGGATCGCGGACATCGTGACTCGGCTCGAGGTTCCGGTCCTGATGGATCCGTTGGAAGTGCCGCATGCGAAGAGGGAGTATCTGCAACAGTTGTCGCCGGCCGGAGTTCCGTTGCTGTTGTGGCGGCGAGGTGCTCCGAAATGGCTTCGCGACGTGATCGGAGTCGGCGCGTTGAAAGGTGCGGAACTGCTTCGGGCACAGTCCTTTGCGTCCGGTGGTGCGCTGGACGTTCCCGGTCGGATCGTGCCGATTCCCACTCATGGGCATACCGACGGCCACAGCGCTTACCTTGTTCCCGACGCAGGAGTGATCGCGTCGGGTGACGCTCTGGTGACCGGACATGGGACGTCGACCGTCGCCGGACCACAATTTCTGGTGTGCCCCTTCAATCATGACCGTGAAGCGACGGACCAGGCGTTGGACAATATCGCCGCTGTACCTGCCGGCGTGCTGTTTCCCGGACACGGTCCGGTTTACGAGGGCAGCATGACTGCCGCGGTCGAACAGGCCCGAGCGGGCCGGACAAGGATGCGTCCATGACTACTGTCGAAACGGTCGACGAAGGTGCGGTGCACGGTTTCCTTCATCGACCTGCATCTGTGTCCTTCGCGTCGCCCGTCGCCACGCTTGCACTGACTCACGGCGCGGGAAGTAACTGCGACACCGTGCTGTTGCGTGCTGTTGCCGACGGCTTTGCTGCGGCAGGAGTGCAAGTTCTGCGCTTCGATCTCGCGTTTCGGGTGCGTCGAGCTTCGGGGCCTCCGCATCCGTCGCGTGCTGCAGAGGATCGCGCGGGCATTGCCGAGGTGATTGCTGCTGTTCGCAAGGACTACTCGGTGCCCGGACCCGTTCTGCTCGGCGGACATTCGTACGGCGGTCGGCAGGCGTCGATGCTTGCGGTGGAGAACCCGGGACTTGCCGACGGCCTGGTCCTACTCTCCTATCCACTGCATCCACCGAAGAAGCCCGAGAAGCTCAGAACCGAACACCTGCCCGACCTGAACACACCGACCGTTGTCGTCCACGGATCGAAGGACGAGTTCGCGACAACGGAGGAGATGCGGGCAGCACTCGCCTTGATTCCCGCCGCGACGCGTCTGGTGGAGTTCGAAGGAGCTCGACACGACTTGTCCGTGGTGAAATTTCCGGTGGTGGAGGAGACAATCGCGGCCGCATCGGCGGTGTTTGCGTTCTGAACGCCGAGCGGGCGGTTGCCCGTGTCGGTGGTTCCTGGTGAGATCGAACCATGAGTGCCCAGCCGTATCAGCCCAGTGCCCTGTCCGACGTCACGGTGAGCGTCGACGGTGACGACACAGTCGTCAGCTTTCCTCGGGTGCTGCCGTATTCCGTCGAGAAGGTGTGGGAGGCGATCACCGACCCGGAGATGTTGGCGCAATGGACGCCGTACACCGCCGATCGGAATCTGAGCCGTACCGGTGATGCGGTGATCACCATGCTCACCGAGGACGGCGCCCCCGAAATGTCGCTGCCGGTCACCGTTCACGTCGTGGAGACCACTCGGCGGCTCGAACACGAGTGGGGCCCGGACGAATTGGTGTGGGACCTGACCCCGATCGAAGGCGGTACCCGCGTCGTGCTGACGCAGAGGTCGCGCGCCGAGGGGATGGCGTCGGCGCTCGCTGCGGGGTGGCATCTGTGCTTCGACGTACTCGATGCCCTTCTGGCAGGCGAGCCCTTCGGGCCGATCGTGGGTGAACGGGCGCGCGAGTACGGCTGGGACGCACTCAACTCCGGTTACGCGCGACAGTTGGGCATCGACGAATCTCAGGTCTGGTAGCTGCTCAGAGTTTGTGACTGGCAGGCTTTCTGGTGGAGGCTCGCGCGATCAGTTCGACGGGAAGTTTCACGGATTCGACGTTCTTGCCGGAGATCAGTGCGAGTAGGTGCTCGAGCCCGGTCGCACCGATCTTTCGAGCGGGGGACCTGACCGTCGTCAGGGGCACCGGGAGTTGGGAGACAACCGGAATGTCGTTGTAGCCGACCAACGCAAGATCGTCGGGAATGCTCAACCCGAGATCACGGGCCACACCGAGTACGCCGATCGCGATGGTGTCGCTCACCGTGAAAACGGCGTCAGGGCGCGTGTTCCCGCTGAGCAGTGTGGCCGCCGCATCGACACCCCCTTGAACTTCGAACTCGGACGCCACTATTCGGTTCGGCGGCAGTTCCAGACCGGCTTCGGTCAGGGCGTCGCGGAAACCCGCGACGCGTTCCCGCGACGTGCTGGCGTGATCCGGCCCCGCGATCACTCCGAGATCGCGATAGCCGCAGTCCAGTAGATGCCTCCCCGCGAGGTAGCCGCCGAGGCGGTCGTCGCCGCTGACAAAGGGAAGGCTTCGGTTGACGGATGACGTCGCTGAGTCGATGTGCCGGTTCAGCAGCAGGATCGGCAGTGAGCGCAGGGGGAGCGAGTCGACGAAATCGGTACCCGGCAGGTGGATGCTGCTCAGCATGAGACCGTCGACCTGTCGGCTCACCAGGAACTCGACCGCTTTGCGTTGCGCTTCCAGATCGTCGGGCGGGCTGGAGAGCAAGACGGAGTACCCGGCTGCGGTGGCGGCTTCCTCGATGCCTTGGAACATGGTGGCCACTACAACGTCTGTCAGTCTCGGCATCACGACGCCGATAGTGGTGGTCTTGCGGGTACGCAGGCTGGCCGCCCACAGGTTCGGTTGGTAACCGAGTTCCTCGGCAACCTGACGAACTCGGAGTGCGGAGTCGGACCAACCGTCGGCGGGCTCGGGCTGACGGAGGACCCGCGACGCCGTCGAGATGTGGACCCCGGCCTGGTCGGCGATTTCGCGCAGCGTCGGCGGACGGCCGTTGCTGCGGTTCGACGGATCGGGCGTCATCTGCGTCGTGGCTCCTGGTCTGCGTCGGTTCTGAGTTGGTTCGGTGTCGGTCGGCAGTTCGGGGATTGACGGGTGCGCAACCGGGCTCTACTCTAGGCGATGCAAACGATTGCGCAATCGTTCTCGCAAAGGATTGCGCCCGAGAACACTGGAGGCCCCGTGACCACGCCGCAGTCCCTGTCCGAGCTTTTTGCCATCGACACCCTGCTGGACGCCGAGGAGATCGCGATCCGCGACACGGTCCGCAAGATGGTCGACGATCGCATTCGCCCGCACGTAGGTGAATGGTTCGAAGCGGCAGCACTGCCGGCTCGTGAGCTGGCCAAGGAACTGGGCGCGCTCGGCGTACTGGGCATGCACCTCGAGGGCTACGGCTGTGCCGGGATGAGCGCCACGGCGTACGGGTTGGCCTGCCAGGAACTCGAAGCTGTCGATTCGGGCATTCGCAGCCTCGTCTCGGTCCAGGGCTCGCTCGCCATGTTCGCGATCCACCACAACGGAAGTGAAGAGCAGAAGGAAGAATGGCTCCCGCGAATGGCGGCGGGTGAAGCCATCGGCTGCTTCGGTCTCACGGAACCCGATTTCGGATCCAACCCCGGCGGTATGCGAACCAACGCCAAGCGCGACGGCGACGACTGGATCCTCAACGGCACCAAGATGTGGATCACCAACGGCTCCATCGCGGACGTCGCCGTGGTCTGGGCTCGAACCGACGACGGCGTGCGCGGATTTGTCGTTCCCACCGACACTCCGGGATTCTCCGCCCCCGAGATCAAGAACAAGATGTCGCTCCGGGCGTCGGTCACCTCGGAACTGGTGCTCGAGGACGTGCGTCTGCCTGCCTCGGCGATGCTGCCCAAGGCTCGCGGACTGTCCGGCCCGCTCGGCTGCCTCAACGAGGCACGCTTCGGCATCATCTTCGGGGCAATGGGTGCAGCACGTGACTGCCTCGAGACTGCGATCTCATATGCACGTGATCGCAAGGTCTTCGACAAGTCGCTCGCCGCGTATCAGATCACCCAGGCCAAGATCGCCGACATGGCAGTCGAATTGGGCAAGGGGCAGTTGCTCGCCATCCACCTCGGGCGCCTCAAGGACGCCGGGACGGTTCGCCCCGAGCAGGTCAGCACCGGCAAGCTCAACAATGTCCGCGAGGCCATCAAGATCGCCCGTGAATGCCGAACCATTCTGGGCGCCAACGGCATCACGCTCGAGTACCCCGTGATCCGGCACGCCAACAACCTCGAATCCGTTCTCACCTACGAGGGCACGTCCGAGGTTCACCAGCTCGTGATCGGCCGCGCTCTCACCGGTGAAGAAGCTTTCCGGTGACGGCAGACGCTGTCGGAGCGCTCGACGGGTTGGTGATCGCTGATTTCGGCCGCGTCCTCGCCGGTCCGTACGCCACGATGATTCTCGCCGACCTGGGTGCCGAGGTCGTCAAGATCGAGCGGCCGGGTGTCGGTGACGACACTCGCAGCTGGGGCCCACCGTGGGTGGGGGACGAGTCGAGCTACTTTCTGTCGGTGAACCGCAACAAGAAGTCGGTCACTCTGGACCTGCGCGAGCGCGAGGATCTCGAGAGTGCACGCGAGCTGGTTCGCAATGCGGACGTCGTGGTGCAGAACTTCCTGCCGGGAACGATGGACCGTCTGGGGCTGGGCTACGACGCTGTCCGAGAAATGAATCCGCGTGCGGTCTACTGCTCGATCAGCGGCTTCGGTGGCAACAACTCTCTGCCGGGATACGACCTGTTGATTCAGGCGGTCGGCGGATTGATGAGTATCACCGGACCCGATCCCAAGACTCCCACCAAGGTCGGTGTCGCGGTGGTCGACGTCATCACCGGCCTGCATGCCAGCGTGGGAATCCTTGCAGCGCTGCGCCATCGCGATCGCACAGGCGAAGGGCAGCACGTCGAGGTCAATCTGTTGTCCTCGTTGCTGTCCGCACTGGCCAACCAGTCGTCCGGCTACGTGGCCGCGGGCGTGGTGCCGCAGGCAATGGGCAACCGGCATCCGAGCATCGCACCATACGAGGTATTCGACACCGCGGACCGTCCGCTGGTCCTCGCGGTCGGCAATGATCGGCAATTCAGTTCGTTGACAGAGGTTCTCGGAGTTTCCGAACTTGCCGCTGATGCGCGTTTCGCGTCCAACAGCGACAGGGTTGCGCATCGAGAAGAACTGTTCGACGCCGTCACTGCTGCATTGGCCAAGGGCTCTGCGGACTCGTGGTTCGAGGCACTGACCGAGCGAGGTGTTCCGTGTGGGCCTCTCAACGACATCGCCGACGCGATAGCGCTGGCGGAACGGCTGAATCTCGATCCGGTGGTGTCCATCGACGACCCGCGTCGCGATGCACCGACTCGGCAGGTAGCCAATCCGATTCGGATGAGCGGCACGCCGGCAACCTATCGGTCGGCCCCGCCGCGGTTGGGGGAGGACAGCGTTCCCACTCCGTCCGGAGTCAGTTGACCCAAGCGAATCGGCCACCGGAATACCGGTGGCCGATCTGCGTGTGTGGCCGACTCAGCTGACCTTCAAGACCAGCTTTCCGGTGTTCGCTCCGGCGAAGAGAAGATTGAGGCTGTCGCCGAACGCGTCGATACCGCCGTCGACGACGTGCTCGCGAGCAGTCAATTCGCCACTCTTGATCCACTTTCCGATCTGCTCTTGTGCTTCTGCGTAGCGATCGAGGTAGTCGAAGACCACGAAGCCGGCCATCGTGGCGCGGTTGACGAGAAGTGACAGGTAGTGAGCAGGGCCTGGCTGAGGTTCGGTGGCGTTGTAGCCCGCGATGGCGCCGCAGATGACCACCCGAGCGCCGAGGCGCAGACGGGAGAGAGCGGCGTCGAGAATTTCTCCGCCGACGTTGTCGAAGTACACGTCGATACCGTCGGGAGCGTTGGACTTGAGCGCCTTGTATACGGATTCGTTCTTGTAGTCGATGGCGACATCGAAGCCGAGGTCCTCGGTGAGCCACGCGCACTTCTCCGGACCGCCGGCGATGCCGATGACCTTGCATCCGTGAAGCTTTGCGATCTGGCCGACCAGACTGCCGACCGCACCCGCGGCACCGGACACGACGACGGTGTCACCGTCTTTCAGCTTTCCGACGTCGAGTAATCCGAAATACGCAGTGACGCCGGGGAAACCGAGAGCGCCGAGCCAGGTCGGCAGGGGAGCGATCGATTCGTCGACCCGAGTGACGTCTGTACCGTCGGAAACGCCGTACTCGGAAGCGCCGAAGGATCCGGCCACGATGTCCCCGACCTGGTAATCGGGGTGCTGTGATTCGGTGATGCGTCCGACGCCGTGGGCGCGCATGACGGAACCGAGCTTGACCGGCGGAACGTACGACTTGACGTCGTTGAGCCAACCGCGCATCGCGGGGTCGAGGGAGAGGTATTCGACCTTGACGACAAACTCGCCCGGTCCGGCGGACGGGATCTCGGCATCGACGTATTCCCAGGTGGAAGCGTCGGGAAGTCCTGTCGGGCGGGCGGCGAGGCGTACTTGGCGGTTGGTCATCTCTCCCCTTCGGCGAAACGAATTGAACTTGAGGCCGGATTCAATATAGGTGATGGATCACGAACTGGGAAGAGTTGGATGAACCGATTGACGACTATGTATGTTCGATCGATGAGCAATGTGGTCGAAGACGCGCCTGGTTGGTTCACTCGGGCGTTGGCAGCGCCGGTCGAGACGGGGTCGGTGGAGGTCGAGGGTGCCTCGGTGCACTTTCGGGCTTGGGGGCCGGCGGGGCCGGGAATCGTGCTGATTCACGGCGGCGCAGCCCACAGTCGCTGGTGGGATCACATTGCGCCGCAGTTCGCCGAGGGGCGCCGCGTCGTCGCTCTCGACTTGACGGGCCACGGCGACAGTCACACTCGCGACGCCTACGCGATGTCCCAGTGGGCTCGCGAGGTGCTGGCGGCGGCCGAGGCAGGGGGAATCGACGGCAAGCCGATTCTGGTGGGGCACAGTATGGGTGGGATTGTTTCTTTCGTGGCCTCGCATCTGCATGGCGAACTGTTGGACGGGGTTGTCATCATCGATTCTCCGCTCAAGGCGCGTACGCCCGAAGAGGAGGCGGCTCGACGCCAGAATGCGTTCGGCCCCAAGAAGGTTTATCCCACCAGGGAAGACGCGATGGGCCGTTTCCGCTTCGTTCCGCCGCAGGATTCGGGTCTGCCTGCGGTGCGTGACCATGTGGCGGCCACGTCGATGGAGGAAGTCGAGGGCGGTTGGTCGTGGAAGTTCGATCCGAATTTCTTTCTCCGAGTAGGCGCCGAAGATGTTCTCGACAGCGAACCACGTTGCCGCGTAGCCTATTTCCGAGCTGAGAACGGCATCGTGTCCGATCGACTCATGGAGCACATGCGCGGATTGTTCGGACCGGAGGCCATCGTGGCGGAGATTCCCGAAGCCGGACATCACGTCATGATCGATCAGCCGTTGCAACTCGTGACCGGGGTGCGAACTGTGTTGAGTGCGTGGTCCGTCGCAGGTCAAGTGCCGGTAAATCAAGCGGCAGGTAACGTCGAGGGAAGGGTAGAAGCATGAGCACGGAATTGACGCTCGAACCGAAAGTCGAAGCTGCACTGAAGTTGTGGCACACCATGATCGAAACCGGCGATCTGTCGGCGCTACCGACGATCGTCGCGCCCGACGCGCAGTTCCGATCGCCCACGGGATTCAAGCCGTACCAGTCCGCGGATGCCGTTGTGCTCATTCTCAATACGGTGATCCAGGTGTTCGAGAACTTCGAGTACCACCGTCAGTTCGCCGGAGCCAACGGTCGGCAGGTCGTGCTCGAATTCAGTGCGAACATCGGCGACAAGAGTCTCAAGGGAATCGACATGGTCGAATTCGACGAGGACGGCAAGATCGTCGATTTCGAGGTCATGGTGCGTCCGGCCAGCGGGCTCGCGGCTTTGGCTGCCGAAATGGGTAAGAGGCTCGGGCAGACGCTACCGACCTACAAAGCCTGAACTGAGTCCGGCCAAGGCTCAGTTCGTACTGAATCCGCCGTTGGAGTGAAGGAGTTGTCCCGTAATCCAGCCTCCGGCGTCGGACATCAGAAACCGAACGAGGTTTGCAGTGTCGCCGGGAGTACCCAGCCGGCCGGCAGGAGTCTGGAGGGTTGTGGCCTGTCTGATCTCGGGTGTCATCCATCCTGTGTCGATAGGTCCTGGGTTGACGACGTTGGCTCGTATGCCGCGTGATCCAAGTTCGACTGCGGCGGCGATGACGATGCGGTCGAGAGCGCCCTTGCTGGCCCCGTACGGAAGATTGTGGGCCGCATGGTCGCTGGTGAGTGCGATGATCCGCCCGGCCACCTGACTGACGTCGCGCTGTTCCGGAAGCCGTTCAGCGAACGCTTTGATCAGCAGCCAGGAGGCGCGAGCGTTGACGGCGAAATGTCGTTCCCAGCTCTCGACGGTGGTGTCGAGGATCGAGCTGTCGACGCTTTCGCAATGTGAGAGCACCAGCCCACGGAGGTCGTTCCGCGCTGCGGCAGCGTCAACGAGCTGATCGGCCACGTCGGGCGAGGCCAGATCTCCGGGAACCAGGTCGACACGGCTTCCGAGTGCGCGACACTTCTCGGCAATGTCTTGCGGATCGTGCGCTCCGCGCCCGAACCCGACGCGTTCGTCGTAAGGCTCCCAGTAGCCGATAGCCAGATCCCAACCATCCTCGGCAAGGCCCAATGCGAGGCTCGCTCCGATCGACTTGCTCCGACCGACACCGGTGATCAATACGGTCCCGCGCTTGTCAGACACTGCTTGCCTCCAGAGATGTCCTGCAATTCAAATGGGGTGAGGTCACTTCAGATGGAAGCGTCACTGTAGCGGGCGAGCTGTCGCCTGTATCGAGCGAGCTGTCGCCGTGCCTCGACCTGACCTGTGTCTTGACACGGCGCTGGTCACAGCGTTTGACTGAGATGCAAGCTCGAGTTGATTCGCCGGACTGTGTCCCGGGAGGTTGACCTATGCGCGGCAACGGAATTGCAGGCAAGGCTTTCTCAGGCGAGGGCTGTAGACGTGGACAAGAATCTCACCGAGCAAGGTCTCATCGCGGGACCGTCTCGGTTCTGGCTTTGGTTGGGGTGTGCGTACTTTCGTTTGCCACCACTCAGATGGCCGGCGCGCAACCCGTTGCAGACACAGTCGATACCGGGTTCGTGATCCCTTTTGCCGGGGCACCGGTCTACGAGAGCGTCGCGCCCACGCAGATGACTACTCCGGATCAACTCAACCAGCCACTCGGTCAGCAGACTGCGGAAGAGATTGCCGCGCAGATCGGACTCGAACCAGCCGACGCTTTGACCGAGGAGCAGTATCGCGATCTCATCTCCGGCGGAGGGGTCGGCGGAAATCGCGAGGACGCCGCGGTGATCGACGAATGCGCTCGGATTCTCACCAATACGAACGGGCGGCCCCTCTATTCCGGCACGACGCCGTCGGTTCTGGCCAGTTACGGGTTGTACGTGAATCCAGACGGATTGCTGGCGAGTCCGGCCAACGCGGATGCGCCGACGCGACAGGTGAATACGCTGATCGCCCCTGGCGGTTTCGTGGGCACCTGGTTGCGCAACAACGGTGCGACGCACACTCTGATTGCGCTCTATCAGTCGGCATACACGGTGCAGGCAGTCTACGGATTTGCAGCGCAACAGATTTCGGGAGCAGCGCAGCTGGTGACCAACACCAAAGGCAATGTGAGTTCGGAAGTCGGCATGTCGATGGCGCCGCCGCTCTGGATAGTGAACTTCGCACTGCTCTACATCTTGAAGCCGTCACTGGCGGCGGCCATGCCTGCGAACTGGGCTCCCATTCCGCCGGCCGTTGCCGACGCCGTGAAGGCGAGTCCCACCGGTCAAGTCGCTTTCAGTGACTACGCGTCCTATTTCGAGTGATCGGTCTGCCGGACAGCGCTGACGAACTTCTCGATCAACGTGTGGTCCTTGACGCCGCGGGAGGATTCGACGCCGCTGGAGACGTCGACGCCCCAGGCGCCGGTGGCATCGAGTGCGTCGCGAACGTTGTCCGGGGACAGTCCGCCCGCCAGGATCCACTGGCCTTGCGGGCGCGATTGCTGTTGGGCCCAGTTCCACGGCACCCCTGATCCGGCGTCTGCGCCGTCGATCAGGAGTTCGTCCTCGCCGAGGTCGAGATTGTAACCGTCGCGGACGTTGCTGGAGACGACCGCGCGGATGACGGTGAGGCCGGCATCGTGCAGCCGCTGCACTTGCTCGGCGTCGACAAGATCGTGAACCTGTACGGTGCGAAGCCCGGTGATCTTCGCGATCTCGAGGATCTGTCCGATCGGGTTGCCGAGAAAGACTCCGATTGCACGGATGTGATCGGGAACTCGCGCGAGCAGAGCGACTGCGAGTGTGGGGTCGACTTTGCGGACGCTCTCGGCGAAGACGAAACCGATGGCGTCGACGCCCAGGCCCACCGTGAGGTCGACCGTGTCAACGTCGCGTAGGCCACAGACCTTGATGAATGTCACCTGATACAGAGTACTAGCGTCGTCGTCTAGCCTCGTGCGTGCGACATTTCTACGCGCGAGAGGCTTGACGTGGACTGGCTCTACCGAATCAGTTTGATCTCGGGACCGCTGCCGGTGATCCTGACTGTCCTTGGGGTCCTGGGTGGCGTGTGGCTGCTCGGTTCGAACGTGCGCTGGTACTACCGCAGAGCGGTGCCGATCGCGGGGCTGATTGCGCTGGTGATCATGATCGCCGTGTGGATCACCGTCGAAAAGGTGATCGTGCCGTTCCCCGATCCCATCGAGATGTCGATCTACGTGTGGATCGGAATCGGTATCTACGCGTTGCTACTTCTCGGGCCGCGAATCAAGGCGGGCGGAACCGTCGCGAAAGCGCTCCTGTCCGTGATCGCGACGGTTCTGGTCGTCATCACTGCCGCGACGCAGATCAATCTGGTTTTCGCCGCGTATCCGACTGTGGGAATTGCGTTCGGACACGACGATTTCGACCGCATCTCACTCAGTGAAGTTCCCGGTCCGACCGATCCTGTTGTCACCGGCGATCCCACCGACACTGTGTGGAAAGCGCCGGAGGGCATGCCGATTCGCGGACTGGTCACGACTTTGCCTGTCCCCGGGACGATTTCAGGATTCTCCGCGCGCGACGCGCAGGTATATCTGCCGCCGTCGTACTTCACCAATCCGCGTCCGCTTCTTCCCGTGCTCGTGCTCATGGCAGGTCAGCCTGGCAAGCCCGAGGACTGGCTCCAGGGCGGAAAGCTGACCGCGACAATGGATGCCTTTGCACGAGATCACGAGGGGTTGGCTCCAGTCGTCGTGATAGCCGATGGAACAGGGTCGCAGATGGCCAATCCGCTGTGCACCGACTCGTCACAGGGCAAGGTCGGCACGTATCTGGCAAAGGACTTGCCCGCTGCGGTGGCGAATGCGTTCCAGATCGACACGAATCCGCGAGCGTGGGCAATCGGCGGGCTCTCCTACGGTGGCACCTGCTCACTGCAGATGGCGACCAATTACCCCGAGGTGTACCCGACATTCCTCGATCTGTCCGGTCAATTGGAGCCTTCGCTCGGTGACCGACAGCGAACCGTCGACGAGATATTCGGCGGCGACGAAGCGGCGTTCGTGAAGGTGAATCCGATGGACCTGCTGGCGACTCGGAAGTTCCCGAACTCGGGCGGAGTGTTCGTCGTCGGAACAGATGACAATGAGTTCAAGCCCGGTCAGCAAAAGGTGTACGAAGCGGCCAAAGCGGCCGGAATGGACGCCAGGTATCTCGAGCTTCCCGGTGGTCACAGCTTTTCGGTGTGGTCGGCCGGCGTCGAGCAGGAGCTGACGTGGATCTCGCAGCGAATGGGACTGATCAGCTGAATCCTGTTCCGGTTTTGGAACGTGTTCTATATTCGGTGTGTGGCTGTCGTTCGGCAGTCTCTCGATCGTTCACCGACTGGAGTTCAGGCACATGTACGAGTGGTCCGACACCGACCTGATGTTCCGCGACGCCTTGCGGGGCTTTATCGACAAAGAGGTGCGACCTCACGTCGACGAGCTCGAAAGCGGTGCGCTGCCGCCGTTCGACATCATTCGCAAGCTGTACTCGACCTTCGGTCTGGCCGACATGGCACGCGAGGGCCTCGAGAAGTCGCTGGCACGCGAGCGCGGCGATGCGCCCTCCGGTGACGGTGAGAAGTCGAGCGCCTTCAGCGGCGCCGGCAGCATGGGCGTCGTGCTCAACAGCGAATTGGCCGGAGTCAGCCTCGGCCTGGTCGCATCGTTGGGTGTCAGCCTCGGATTGGCCGCCGGAACTATCCGCAGCCGCGGCACACTCGCGCAGAAGGAACGCTGGCTCCCCGGCCTGGTGACATTCGAGACCGTCGGCGCCTGGGCGATCACCGAACCGGACTCCGGCTCGGATGCCTTCGGCGGCATGAAGTCCTACGTACGCCGCGACGGCGACGACTACATTCTCAACGGCAACAAGACCTTCATCACCAACGGTCCGTACGCCGACGTGATGATCGTGTACGCAAAGCTCGACGAGGGCGATGCGTCGGTTGATCGTCGCGATCGCAAGGTGCTCGCCTTCATCCTCGACAAGGGCATGGAGGGTCTCACACAGAGCCCGCCGTTCAAGAAGATGGGCATGAACTCCTCACCCACAGGTGAGCTGTTCTTCGACAACGTCCGCATCACCAAGGACCGTCTGCTCGGCGAGACCGAGGACAGCGGAAAGTCGGACGGCAAATCCAGCGCCAAGGAGAGCTTTGCCGCCGAACGCATCGGTATCGCGTCCCTGTCTCTCGGCATCATCAACGAATGCCACCGTCTGAGTATCGAATACGCGAAGTCCCGCAAACTGTGGGGACGCGAGATCGGGCAGTTCCAGCTCATCCAGCTCAAGCTCGCCGAGATGGAGGTCGCTCGAATCAACGTGCAGAACATGGTCTTCAATGCGATCGAGCGCACCGCAGTCGGAGACAAAGTGAGCCTGGCGGAGGCGTCGGCGATGAAGCTGTACTCCTCGCGCGCAGCGACCGAGGTCGCGATGGAAGCCGTGCAGCTGTTCGGTGGAAACGGCTACATGGCCGAGTACCGAGTCGAGCAGTTGGCGCGTGATGCCAAGTCGCTCATGATCTATGCGGGCAGCAACGAAATTCAGGTCACCCATATCGCCAAGGGTCTCTTGGGCTGACACCGGTACGTTTTCGCTTGTCGGTCGATCGCAGCAGGAACCAGATAGTCTTGCTGCGGTCGGCGACACCGCGCCGACGGATCGGAGTAAGCAGTGAACGCGTTAGATCCCATTGCGTCAGATTTCACTGCGCCGGATCCCACCAATGTTCATCCGATGGCCGGGCAACCGCGAGTGGTGTTGCTGAGGCCGTTGATCGACAACCCGTTGATCGAGGTAGGGGAGTACACCTACTACGACGATCCGGAGTTCGCCGAAGAGTTCGAGACTCGAAACGTGTTGCATCACTACGGTCCCGACAAACTGGTGATCGGAAAGTTCTGCGCCCTGGCCACCGGTGTCACCTTCATCATGAACGGCGCGAACCATCGTATGAACGGTGTCTCCACCTACCCGTTTCCGATCATGGGCGGTGATTGGGCCAGGCACATGGATTTGGTGCAGGATTTGCCGTCGCGCGGTGACACCGTCGTGGGGAACGACGTGTGGTTCGGCGGGAACGTGACAGTCATGCCCGGTGTCCGGATCGGTCACGGGTCGATCGTGTCCACTGGCGCCGTCGTAACGCGCGACGTCCCGGACTACGCAATTGTCGGCGGCAACCCGGCAACGGAGATCAAGCGCCGCTTCAGTGCCGAAGACATCGAGAAGTTGGTGCGAATTGCTTGGTGGGACTGGCCGATCGAGAAGATCACCCGCCACGTCCGGGTGATCTCGGACGGGAGTGTCGCGGAACTCGAAGCGGTCGAGTGATCTACCGATCTGCTAGTTCGATCGAGTGAGCGAGTAGTTCCGGACATAAAGCAGGGCGGCCGCGAGAAGGCCGACGGCAAGACCTGTTGCGGTGAAGGTGATCAGGTTCGGCTCGAGGTCGAAGTGGATGATGGCCGATTCGGGGTAGGGCTTCTGCGGGTCACGAGGTTCGGGAAGGACCACCGAATAGAAGGTGGGCGGCCAGATTTTTCCGACAACGGCGACCGCGAGTCCGTAGGCTGTGCCGAAAGCTGAAAGTGCAAGCGGAAGAGCAAATTTTTTACCGCGTGTGTCACGGGCCAGCCGCCATCCCGTCGCGTTCAGTATCGCCGAGACGGCAACGGCGACAGCGGTTCCGACTGTCAGAAACCACGCAGTTGCGGGGAACCAATGTGGCGCGTCAGAGTAGCTGTAGCCGTCGATCACCCACATGTATCCGGTCTTGCCGTCCTCCGCCGGCGGCGGTGGTGGGGGTTGGATTCCGACATGTTCTGTTCGCGTGGATGGCGTGGCAAATCGCCAGGCGAGCACTCCGAGGACGCTCAGGAGTAATCCGGTCGCGATGAAAACTGCGAAGAGTGGTTCTGCAACACGGTCGCGCAGCGTTGTGAATCGCATTCGAGGATCGTCTCATCTCAGCCCGAGATCAAGACTTTTTGTCGGTGGCTTGCATTAGCTTGTGCGCATGACTCTCACACTCGGCATGATCACTTTCGACAGTCTCGATCCCGGTCCGCTCGCAACGTGGTGGGCGGCGCAGTTGGGCGGAAACATCGTCGAGGAGAACGACGGTTGGTTCTACATCGTCGCGGTCCCTGACAGCGCCACCAACTTCGCATTCCAGAAGGTCCCGGACCCCACCGCCGGTAAGAATCGCATCCATCTCGATTTGGGGAGTCCGGATCTCGACGCCGAGGTGGCGCGGCTCGTCGAGGCCGGGGCAACTGAGCACCACCGCGAGAACATGGACGGTTTCCGCTGGGTGACGCTCCTCGATCCTGATGGGAATCAGTTCTGCGTGTCGGGTCCTCACGCCTGAGCTGACAGGTTCTGAGCTCGCCCGATTCCGCCCACTGATTTCGTGCCCACTGATTTCGTGCCCACTGATTTCGCGGACACCGATTCGGGCATGATGAGGGGCATGACTTCTCAGACTTCTCGGACCGGGGCCGACGCAGACGGCTTGTGCAGCTTCGTCGATTCGTCACCGTCGCCGTTCCATGTGTGCGCGACGGTGGCGACCGAGCTGACGGCCGGCGGGTTCGTCGAAGTCCACGAAACGCAGTCGTGGCCAGCCGAGCCCGGACGGTACTTCCTCGTGCGAGGCGGTTCGCTGATCGCCTGGAGCACCGAGGGCGTGGGAAACGCCGCTCCGTTCCGGATTGTCGGAGGTCATACCGACAGCCCCAACCTGCGGGTCAAACAGCATCCTGACCTCACTTCGGCCGGGTGGCAGATGGTGGGCCTCGAACCGTATGGCGGTGCGTGGCTGAACTCCTGGCTCGACCGCGATCTCGGAATCTCCGGACGATTGAGTGTCCGGGTGGGAAACACTGTGGAGCAGAAGCTGGTTCGCATCGACGACCCGATTCTTCGTGTTCCGCAGCTGGCTATCCACCTGTCCGAAGATCGCAAGGGTGTGACGCTGGATCCGCAGAGGCACGTCAACGGAATCTGGGGCGTGGGTTCGAACCCCAAGTCGTTCATCGGCTTTGTCGCCGAGCGTGCGGGTGTAGCCGCGTCGTCGGTTCTCGGCTGGGAATTGATGACACACGACCTTGCGCCCAGCGCAGTCGTGGGGGTGGACAAGGAATTGGTCAGCGCCCCCAGGCTCGACAATCAGGGCACGTGTTATGCAGGGACACAAGCACTTTTGGCCGCGGCTGAGTCGCCCGGTCAGCAGGTCCCAGTGCTTGCTCTCTTCGATCATGAAGAGGTCGGCAGCATGTCCGATCGCGGAGCTTTCTCGGACCTGCTGAACACCGTGCTCGAGCGGATCGTGTTGGGACGCGGTGGTGGCCGCGAAGAATTCCTGCAGGCGATGGCCGGCTCGGTATGCGCGTCGGGCGACATGGCACACGCGACGCACCCCAATTACCCGGACCGCCACGAGCCCGCTCATCGGATCGAGATCAACGGTGGGCCGGTACTCAAGGTGAACCAGAACCTGCGCTACGCCACCGATGCGGCCGGTGCCGGCGAATTCGCGCTCGCGTGCGATCAGGCGGGAGTGCCGATGCAGCGCTACGTCCACCGCGCCGATTTGCCGTGCGGCTCCACCATCGGACCGATCACGGCATCACGCACCGGACTGTCCACCGTCGACGTCGGCGCGCCTCAGCTCGCGATGCACTCTGCCCGCGAGCTGATGGGCGCGGCAGATGTCCGCATGTATGCCGACGCGCTCGGTGCGTTCCTCACGCCGCGTAGTTAGAGGGTGGGTAGCTGGGAGCGGGCAGTCAAACGGCTGAGAGCCCAGCGGGTGCAGCCGGTAGATCCTCGAAGAAGTCGGCGCTCGGAGTGAAGAACATCGAGCCCGTCACGGCCGTCGAGAAATCGAGCAGACGGTCGTAATTGCCGCGAGGGTTGCCGAGAAACATGTTCTCGAGCATCCGTTCGGTGATCGCCGGCGTGCGGCAGTAGCCGATGAAAAAGGTGCCGATCTCGTCGTCGCCGAGGCTCCCGTACGGCATGTTGGCACGCAGGATCTCGAGAGCCTTGCCGTTCTCGTCCTTGATTGCGTTGAGGGCTACGTGCGAGTTTGCCGGCTTCACTTCGGACGTCATCTCGATGTCCTCGAGCTTGCTGCGTCCGATCACACGTTCCTGCTCGTCGACGGTGATTGCTTCCCAGTCCCGCATCTTGTGGACGTAGCGCTGGATATGGACGTAGCTTCCTCCGGTGAACGCAGGATCTTCGTCTCCGACAGTCACGGCGGCGACGGCGTCGCGGCCCACCGGATTTTCGGTGCCGTCGACGAAGCCGATGAGGTCTCGGTTCTCGAAGTACTGGAAGCCGTGAACCTCGTCGACCACCGTGGCTGCGCCGTGCAGTCGCTTCGTGATCTGCCGAGCCACCTCGAAACACGCATCCATGCTCATCGCGCGGATGTGGAAGAGCAGATCGCCGGGAGTCGACGGCGCCGAGTGAACGTCGCCCTGCAAAGCGGTGAACGGGTGCAGTAGCGCGGGGCGCGGACCGGCGAACAGTCGATCCCAAACCGACGAACCGATGCTTGTCACCACATCCAAACCTGATCCGGGGACGCGCAGCCCCACGGCGCGCTGCAGGCCGGCGACGTCGGCGAGTAGTTCTCGTGTGGTGTTCTCGCCACCCGGATTTACGGTCGCGACCAGGAAAATTGCAGCCGGAGTGAGGGGAGTGGTCACCGACTGGGACTGTGCCGTGAGGTCGGACTGACGAACATCCTGGGGCATGCGAGGCCTTTCGAGGGAGAGAGTGGGCCGGCCCTGACTTTAGGAAAACCGACCGGATCACCCAACCGGGGCGGGTGTGACGGGCGATACTTCGCAGGCCCGGAGGTGTTGCGGGTGCTGCCGTCTGCGGAAGTCGTCGGCCCACACCGATAGACTGTCCCCCGGCACGTTCTTTCGTTGGGCACATTCGTGGTGTCCCGCTCCGCGCCGGCTTGCCTCTTGACTCCCGTAGGGAAGGGACCACTCTCCAGTGTCTGCTCACCAGGTCGATACCGTCACGCACGCATCGGCTGATCCCGATGCCGCTCAGCCGTTCAAGGAGCTCGGTCTCAAGGACGACGAATACGCACGCATCAAGGAGATCCTGGGCCGCCGTCCCACGGACGCCGAACTGGCGATGTACTCGGTGATGTGGAGCGAGCACTGCTCGTACAAGTCCTCGAAGGTCCACCTCGGATACTTCGGCAAGACCACCACCGACGAGATGCGCGCCAACATGCTGGCCGGTATCGGTGAGAACGCCGGCGTCGTCGACATCGGTGACGGCTGGGCAGTCACGTTCAAGGTCGAGAGCCACAACCACCCGTCGTACGTCGAGCCTTACCAGGGTGCGGCGACCGGTGTCGGCGGCATCGTCCGCGACATCATGGCCATGGGTGCTCGTCCGATCGCCGTCATGGATCAGCTTCGGTTCGGTGCTGCTGACGCCCCCGATACCCGTCGCGTCGTCGACGGTGTCGTGCGTGGTGTCGGTGGATACGGAAACTCCCTCGGCCTGCCGAACATCGGCGGCGAGACGGTCTTCGACGAGTCCTATGCAGGTAACCCGCTGGTCAACGCCCTCGCTGCCGGCGTCATGCGCGTCGAGGATCTGCATCTGGCCTTCGCTTCGGGCGCGGGCAACAAGATCATTCTGTTCGGTGCTCGCACCGGTCTCGACGGAATCGGCGGCGTCTCGGTCCTCGCGTCGGCGACGTTCGACGACGAGGGTGGAGACACCGGCGGACGTAAGAAGCTGCCCGCGGTTCAGGTCGGCGACCCGTTCACCGAGAAGGTGCTCATCGAGTGCTGTCTCGACCTCTACAAGGCCGGCCTCGTCGTCGGCATCCAGGACCTCGGCGGCGCCGGGCTGTCCTGCGCCACCTCCGAGCTGGCTGCGGCCGGCGACGGCGGCATGCACATCAACCTCGAGAAGGTTCCGATGCGCGCCACCGGAATGACCCCGGCCGAGGTGCTCTCAAGCGAATCGCAGGAGCGCATGTGCGCCGTGGTCACGCCCGAGAACGTCGATGCGTTCATGGAGGTCTGCAAGAAGTGGGACGTCCTGGCCACCGACATCGGCGAGGTCACCGACGGTGAGCACCTCACCATCTCCTGGCACGGCGAGACCGTCGTCGACGTTCCCCCGCGCACCGTCGCGCACGAGGGTCCGGTTTACCACCGCCCCGTCGAGCGTCCGGCAACGCAGGATGCCTTGATCGCGAATACGACGGCCGGACTGAAGCGTCCCGAAACCGACGCCGAGCTCGAAGCGACCCTGCTGAAGATGATCGCCTCGCCTGCCCTGTGCAGCCGCAAGTGGATCACCGAGCAGTACGACCGCTACGTCCGCGGAAACACCGTCCTGGCCGAGAACGCCGACGGCGGTGTCATCCGCATCGACGAGAAGACCGGACGCGGGATCGCACTGTCCACCGACGCTTCGGGCCGCTACACCGCGCTCGACCCGTACACCGGTGCGCAGCTCGCGTTGGCCGAGGCTTTCCGCAACGTGGCAGTCACGGGCGCAACGCCCAAGGCCGTCTCCAACTGCCTGAACTTCGGTTCTCCCGAGGACCCGGGTGTCATGTGGCAGTTCCAGCAGGCCGTTCGCGGCCTTGCCGACGGCTGCGCCACCCTCGGCATCCCCGTCACCGGCGGCAACGTCAGCTTCTACAACCAGACCGGATCCACGGCAATCCTGCCGACGCCGGTGGTTGCCGTCCTCGGTGTGATCGACGACGTTCACCGCCGCATCCCGACGGGCCTCGGACTCGAGCCCGGCGAGACGCTGATCCTGCTCGGCGACACCCACGACGAGTTCGACGGCTCCATCTGGTCGCAGGTCGAGCACGGTCACCTCGGTGGCGTGCCGCCGAAGGTCGACCTCGCCCGTGAGCAACTGCTCGCCGACATTCTGCTCGCCTCCTCGCGTGACGGTCTCGTCACCGCAGCCCACGACCTCTCCGAGGGTGGACTGGCCCAGGCTGTCGTCGAAGCCGCGCTGGCCGGCGAAACCGGTTGCCGCATCCTGATTCCCGAGGGCGCAGATCCGTTCGTGACCTTGTTCTCGGAATCGTCGGGACGCGTCCTCGTTGCAGTTCCTCGCACCGAGGAGACTCGCTTCACCGGTATGTGCACCGCCCGCGGCTTGCCGTGGACGCGTATCGGGGTCGTCGACGAGGGCAGCGACTCCGTCGAGGTCCAGGGACACTTCTCCGTCACGATGGCCAAGCTCCGTGAGGCCTTCGAGGGAACGCTGCCCGCACTGTTCGGGTGATAGATGGTCGATTCCGGAGAACTGACTTCTTCTGACAGCCAGCCGCAGGAACACCACCTGCGGCTGGCTGTTCCCGCACCCCTCGAGAAGCTCGACAACCGCTTCACCGAGTGGGCGTGGGGGCTCCTCAAACTCGACTTCACCGGCATCGCGTTTGCCGCGTTCTTCTTCTGCTGGTCGTTGACCCCTTCGCTGTTGCCGCGCGATTGGCTTTTCCAAGGTCTGATCGGCGGAATCAACTCGGCCATCGGCTACGGCGTCGGTACTGCGATCGGTTGGGCTGTCGAGCGATACCTGCTCAGCGGTCGACGGTGGTGGCCACTGCCCGAGCCGGTGCCTTCCGCGATCAAGGTCTTCGTTCCGGTCGCGTCCATCGTCGCGGCGATCATCATGCTGGTCTACGCGGCCGGGTGGCAACGTGAAATCGCGGCACTGACCGATGCCGAAGGCACGACCACTTCCGGCTACATCCGAACCCTCGGACTGAGCCTGCTCGTCGGTGGCCTGCTCATCTCGATCTGGCGGGTCCTCCACGATCTGGTGAAACTGATTGCCCGACAGCTGATGCGGCGGTTCCACTGGTCACGGTCGGTGGCAAATGGCGTCGGTGTCCTGGTTGTCACCGTCCTGTTCTTCATGCTGGTCGACGGCGTCCTGGTCCGCGGAATCTACGCCGCGACCAACTCGATCTTCAGTCTGCAGAACTCGACCACCCGCGACGGCGTCGTCGAACCGCAGGATCCGATGAAATCGGGTAGCCCCGAATCAGCCGCTCCCTGGGACACATTGGGGTTCGAGGGACGAAACTTCGTCTCGCGCGGACTCGACGCGCAGGAACTCGAAGCGGCAACCGGTAAGCCTGCGATGGATCCGATTCGCGTATATGCCGGACTTGAAAGCGCCGAAGGTCCCGAAGAGCGTATGGATCTGGTCATCAAGGAGCTGGAGCGAACCGGCGCCTTCCAACGCAAGGTCCTCGTGGTCATTCCGACGACGGGTACGGGGTGGGTCAATCCCACTGCGGCACAGGCAATCGAACTTGTGCATGACGGCGACACTGCTCTTGTCGCCAGCCAGTACTCGTACCTGCCGAGTTGGATCTCGTTCCTCGCCGACCAGGAGAAGGCGCAAGCTGCCGGACGCCTGTTGATCGAGCGGGTACACGAAAGATGGCTCCAGGAACCGGAAGCCACCAGGCCGAAGTTCATGGTCTACGGCGAGAGCCTCGGCGTCATGGCCGGCGCCGGAGCCTTCGACACACTGCAGGCGGCACGCGATACCGCCGACGGAATTCTGTGGGTGGGCCCGCCGAACGCGACACAGTTGTGGCGTTCGATCGAGAAGAGGCGCGATCCAGGCACTCCCGAAGTAGCTCCTGTCTACGCGGACGGCTTGGCCGGTGTGCGGTTCGCGGATCGCTCCGAAGACATTCCGACCGACGGGATGACGTGGCCGCAGCCGCGGGTTCTGTTTGTCCAGCACCCTTCCGATCCAGTGGTGTGGTGGTCACCCGACCTCATGTTCAATCGGCCCGAGTGGCTCAAGGAAGTGCCCGGTTTCGACCGCTCGCCGTCGATGAAATGGTTCCCGGTCGTGACGTTCTGGCAGGTGTCTGCAGACCTCGGTAACGCCGCGGGAGTTCCGGACGGCCATGGTCACAATTACGGAACCTCCGTTCTGGACGCCTGGATCAGCGTCGTCCAGCCCGAGGGATGGACGGCCGCAGAAACCGAGCGAGTGCGGTCGGCATTGGTTGTCGCCGTGAAATCAGAGGGCCCCGAGAAGTGAGGGGAGTCGCCTCGATCGCGCTCTCCGCTACCGCGATCACCTGGAGCAACGTCGTGCTTCCGGCATTCGGTCTTTCGCCCCGAGCCCGCGCCGTGGTCAACACTGCGGCCGGTCTGTCGGCCATCGGAGTCCTACTCGCACGTGGTTACACCCGCGAGGAACTCGGCTTGGCGCACACCGGCATTCGTGGTGGTGCTCAGTTCGGCGGAGCCGCGGCGGGGGCGGTCCTCACCGGCTACAGCGTCGCTTTGGCCGTTCCGTCCTTGCGCGCGACTCTCGCTGCCGACGAGCGAGCAGACGGCCGCGAAGACTTCCTCGAATGGATCATCCTGCACATCCCGTTCGGGACGGTGCTCTCCGAGGAACTGTTGTTCCGCAGCGCGATGTCCGCGGTCTGGAACCGCGAATTGAACAGGCCGACCGCGCAGGCCGTTCACGCACTGACCTTCGGGCTGTGGCACGTCGCCCCCGCCCGCGGCGCCGGCGACAACGTTCCCGCAGCAGTGGCGTTCACCGGCGCTTCGGCATTGCTGTTCGAGTGGCTGCACCGCCGTGGCGGCAGCGTACTTGCCCCCGCCCTGCTGCACCTGGCCACGAATGCCGGTGGCGCACTTGCCGTTCGTATCGCTACTCGCAGACAGGGAGTGAACTGATGCCGCCCCGCCGCGCCGTCGACCCCGCCGAATTTCGTGCCGCCGTCCTGGCCGTCGGCCCGTGGCTTCGAGATCCGGAACTGCCGAAGCCTTCGCGCAGTGAACTCGGTGCGGCAGTGAAGATGAGTGCGCGCACTCTCGAACAGATCGCCCCCGGATCGAGCGTCGAGGTGCGGGTCCCACCGTTTGTTGCGGTGCAATGCATCGAAGGTCCGCGTCACACGCGCGGAACCCCGCCCAACGTCGTCGAGACGGACGCTCGGACGTGGTTGCAGATGGTCACCGGATTGCTCGAGTTCTCCGAGGCCTCAGGTGACGGAAGAGTCGACGCCTCAGGTAGCCGCGCTCCCGAAATTGCGCACTGGCTCCCACTGCTGCGGTTGACCTAGCAACAGAGGGGTTGGCGCAGCAACAGAGTGGTTGACGCAGTAACAGTGAGAGACCATCCGGTTCGCTTCGGCGTGATCTGAGAGCCAAGGCAGCCCTCAGGGGAAGTGAGTCCCAAAATGGCCGTAGACTGTGGATGCCCCCCAACCCCTGCCCACAAAGGGAGCGCCCGGTGACTCGTGCCGATCTGTCGGTCAACAGTCCAAATCTCCTCGCTTCGAACCCGTCCGACGAGGACGAGAACGAGCCCCGCGAAGAATGCGGTGTATTCGGCGTCTGGGCGCCGGGAGAGGATGTGGCGAAGCTCACTTATTACGGCCTGTACGCACTTCAGCACCGTGGTCAAGAAGCTGCCGGCATTGCGGTAGCCGACGGCTCCCAGGTGTTGGTGTTCAAGGATCTCGGCCTGGTCAGCCAGGTATTCGACGAGCAGACCCTCGCAGCGATGCCAGGTCACGTCGCCGTCGGACATTGCCGTTACTCCACCACCGGTTCCACGACGTGGGAGAACGCGCAGCCCATCTTCCGTACCACCACTGCCGGAACCGGCATCGCGCTCGGCCACAACGGCAACCTGGTCAACACCGCTGAACTCGCGAGCCGCACCCGTGCAGCCGGCCTGGTCAACGACAAGCGCCCCAACGCAGCGACTTCCGACTCCGACCTCATCGGTGGTCTCCTGGCACACGCTGCCGGCGACAGCACCATCGAACAGGCCGCAATGGAATTGCTTCCCACGTTGGAGGGCGCGTTCTGCCTCACCTTCATGGACGAGCACACGCTGTACGCAGCGCGCGATCCGCACGGCATCCGCCCGCTCTGCCTCGGTCGACTCGACCGCGGTTGGGTAGTCGCCAGCGAGACGGCAGCCCTCGACATCGTCGGTGCGTCGTTCGTTCGCGACATCGAACCCGGTGAGCTGCTTGCGATCGACGCCGACGGCGTTCGCTCCTCACGTTTCGCGAATCCGACGCCCAAGGGATGTGTCTTCGAGTACGTCTACCTTGCCCGTCCCGACAGCGTCATCGGTGGCCGTTCGGTCCACTCGACCCGCGTCGAGATCGGCCGTCTGCTCGCCAGCGAGCATCCCGCCGAAGGTGACTTGGTCATCCCCGTTCCCGAGTCCGGCACCCCCGCAGCCGTCGGATACGCACAGGGCTCAGGCATCCCCTACGGCCAGGGTCTGATGAAGAACGCCTACGTGGGCCGTACCTTCATCCAGCCGTCGCAGACGATCCGTCAGCTCGGTATCAGGCTCAAGCTCAACCCGCTCAAGGAAGTCATCCGCGGCAAGCGCCTTGTGGTGGTGGACGATTCGATCGTCCGCGGTAACACTCAGCGTGCGCTCATCCGGATGCTCCGCGAAGCCGGCGCCCTTGAAATTCACGTCCGTATCGCCTCGCCGCCGGTCAAGTGGCCCTGCTTCTACGGCATCGACTTCGCCTCACCGGCCGAATTGATTGCCAACGGCGCGGGCGGACAGGATGCGACGTTCGAGGAGATGCTCGACGGTGTGCGTCGTTCCATCGGAGCGGACACCCTCGGATACATCTCCACCGAGGGCATGATCGCCGCCACCGAGCAGCCGGCCAGCCGTCTGTGCGCCGCGTGCTTCGACGGGACCTACCCGATCGCGCTTCCCAAGGAAACGTCGATCGGCAAGAACGTCCTCGAGGGGATGCTCGAGAGCACCGCAGGTTCGACGGCCACTCGCGACAACGACAATGCGAGCGCGCTCAGCCGCCCCTGAACATCAGAATCGTTGAAATTCGACAGCCGAGAATCTGCCGTCCACAGCATGTGGGCGGCAGATTTTCTGTTCACGACTTTCTGTTCCACGACACGGCATACGTCGTGAGCATCTGGCATAGTGCCCTCCGTGGCGCAACTGAGAATGGATGGGCACCGGGTCCTGGTCGCAGACCTGGTGGGGGACACCATCAAAGCGATCAACGGCTCGATGGTGGCGTACGAGGGTGCGATTACCTTCAAGAACGCCGGAATGGGCGGTGGCGGTGGGTTACGTGCCGCGCTGAAACAGAAGGCGGCAGGTGAATCACTGTCCCTGATGGAAGTCAGCGGTCAAGGCACCGTCTACTTCGCGGTCGACGCCCAGGACATCACGATTATCGAGCTCAACAACGACGCTTTGCACGTCGAAGCCTCGCAATTGCTCGCATTGGTCGGCCAACTGCGAACCGACGTGAAATTTGCCGGTCTCCGCGGCGCAGGTTCCGGACAGGGCTTGTTCACGACGGTCGTCAGCGGCACCGGTCTGGTGGCCGTGCTGTCGAAGGGCGGACCGATCATCGCGCTCGAAGTCAGCCCGCAGTATCCGCTGGTTGCCGATCCCGACGCATTCGTCGCTCACCGTGGCCAGCTGAACCAGAGCTTCGTCACCGACGTCACCTGGCGTTCTGCGATCGGCGGTGGCAGCGGTGAAGCGTTCTCGCTGCGATTCGACGGATCCGGAGTCGTCTACATCCAGCCCGAGGAGCGCTGAACCATGCCGTTGGAATTGGTGAACAGCAAGGTCGTCAAGTCGACCCTCGCGCCGGGCCAGAACGTGCTCGCCCGCACCGGGTCGATGCTCTACTACACCGGTGACGTCCGCTTCATCCCGCACAGCATGGGCGGTGGGCCCGGCGCCATGCCGAACATGGGCGGTATCGCCGGGATGGCCGGCCGCATGATGTCCGGCGAGCATGCACGCATGATGGCGGCCGAGGGAAACGGTGAGGTCTTCTACGGGCATGCCGGCTTGTACGTCGAGGTCATCCACCTCGACGGTTCGTCGATGCTCACCGTCGAAGCCGACCGACTCCTCGCACACGACGGTTACCTCCAGAGTTCGATAGTCGCTCTCACGTCGCAGGGCGGCGTGCGCGGAGCAGTACGCGGCGCCATGACCGGTCAAGGACTGTTCACGACGCAGTTGCACGGCCAGGGAAGCGTCGCGGTTCTCTCGCACGGGGGTGCGATTCCGTTGCAGGTCGGTCCGAACAATCCTCAGGTCGTCGTCGACCCGCAGGCATACGTGTGCCACATCGGTCAGATCAACGTCGACATCTCCGCGAACGTCGGTTGGCGCGAGGCCGTCGGCAAGGGCTCGGGGGAGTCCATCCAGCTGAAGATGACCGGCGCCGGCACCGTCTGGGTCCAGGCGTCCGAGCAGAAGTTCTGAGAGGGCACAGAGCATGGGTATCGAAATTCACAATCCGGCAACTCTGCCCGCCAACGACAACGTCCCGGGCAACGACTACGCCTTCTGCGTCGAGATGGCCGGGCAGCCGTGGTTCACGTCCAAGGGCGCGATGATCGCGTACTACGGAAACATCAACTTCGAGCCGCTCGGGCGCACGAGCATGACGGCGATCGTCGCGGCCAGGTTCTCTTCACCGCTCTACGCGGACGACTGGGTGCTCGCTCAGGGACAGGGCAAGTTGATCCTCGGGGACCGCGGATTCAACATCAATTCCTACGACCTCGACGACGGCAACCTCACGATTCGCGCGGCCAATCTCCTCGCCTTCGAGACGAGCCTGGACCTCAAACAGTCCATCGTCCCAGGCTTTTTGACGCTACTGGGGACAGGCAAGTTCCTGGCGTCGTCCAATGGCCCGGTCATGTTCGCGGAGCCGCCGCTGCGCATCGACCCGCAGGCGTTGGTGGGTTGGGCCGACTGCCCGTCGCCGTCCCACCACTTCGACGCCGACTGGATGCAGAGCTTCCTGGGCGCGGTTCGCGGAAGCATGTTCGGCGCGAACACCGGTGAAGAACGCCAGTTCGATTTCACCGGAGCCGGGACGGTACTGATCCAGTCGAGCGAGAAGGTCGTCCACGACGGACACCTCCTCAAACACATCGAATCCGAGACGGTCGCACTCGGGCAGAACAGTCTGCGCGCACTGCACGCCTCGATCGGTGCGCGGCTGCAGAACTGACGTCTCGGGGTACGCGAGGTCTCACCGAGGGGGCCGGTCCGGTAGCGTATGGGCGTAATCGTCGGTATTTGTGTGCGCGCTCTGGGTCTCGAGTCGAACGATCCATCTCGCGTCACGAGGATTGCAAACACTTCACATTGCAAGACCACTTACCTGTGCACGAGCAATACGTGCTCGCGAGAAATACAAGGCTGGAGTAGTAACCCGATGACCGAGGACAGTCACCGCACCGCAGGCGCCTCCTACGCGGCAGCAGGAGTCGATATCGCCGCAGGCGACCGGGCGGTGGAACTCTTCGCCCCTCTGGCCAAGAAGGCCAGCCGCCCCGAGGTCATGGGTGGCCTCGGTGGTTTCGCCGGCTTGTTCTCCCTCAAGGGTGACTACAAGGAGCCGTTGCTCGCCGCATCGACCGACGGCGTCGGAACCAAGCTCGCTGTCGCGCAGGCGATGGACAAGCACGACACGGTCGGACTCGACCTCGTCGCCATGGTTGTCGACGACCTCGTCGTCTGTGGCGCCGAGCCGCTGTTCCTCCAGGACTACATCGCCGTCGGCCGGGTCATCCCCGAGCGCGTCGCGGAATTGGTCAGCGGAATCGCCGAGGGCTGCATCCAGGCCGGCTGCGCTCTCCTCGGCGGCGAGACCGCCGAGCACCCCGGCATCATGGCCGACGGTGACTACGACCTTTCCGCCACCGGTGTCGGCGTCGTGGAGGCAGAGAAGCTGCTCGGACCGGATCGCGTTCGCCCCGGCGACGTCGTCATCGCGATGGGTTCTTCGGGACTGCACTCCAACGGTTACTCACTGGCCCGCAAGGTCCTGCTCGAGATCGACCGCATGAACCTGAGCGCACACGTCGACGAGTTCGGCCGCACGCTCGGTGAGGAGCTGCTCGAGCCCACCAAGATCTACGCCAAGGACTGCCTGGCACTCGCTGCCGAGACCGACGTGCGCACGTTCTGCCACGTCACCGGTGGCGGCCTCGCCAACAACCTCGCGCGCGTCATGCCCAAGGGCTTGGTCGCCGAACTCGATCGCGGAACCTGGAGCCCCGCTCCGGTCTTCGCCATGATCGCGCAGCGCGGACGCGTCGAGCGCGCCGAGATGGAGCAGACGTTCAACATGGGCGTCGGCATGGTCGCCGTCGTCGCACCCGAGGACGTCGACCGCGCACTTGCCGTCCTCACCGCACGCCACATCGACTGCTGGACGCTCGGTAGCGTCAAGAAGGCGTCGGACGCCGCTGCAGAGCGTGCGTTCCTGGCCGGAGACCACCCGCGCTTCTAGACCGCAACGTCAGCTGCCCCATCGGAGAGATCCGGTGGGGCAGTTTTGTGTGTCCGTGCAAGCAGACGCGAGGCGGAAAATGGAACGCAAAAATGAGGAAGAGCGATCAGCTCTTCCTCATTTCACAGTCTGCGCGGTGGCAGTGCGCGGTCAACGCCGCCAGTCGTCGTAGTCGTCCTCTCGCGCATGCCCTTCCCTATCGGAAGTCTGGTCCGATCGGACACTGCTCCGATGCGAGTTGGTCGATCCACCTGCGAGCTCTCTTTGCAGGCTGTCGAAATCCGTGGTCGGTACGCTGTATTTCAATTCGCGTGCAACCTTGGTCTGCTTTGCCTTAGCCCGGCCGCGGCCCATGGCTGACCCCCTCGCGCTTTCGCGGGGCGGCCTGGGGAATTTGGCGGCCCCGTTTGAGTGTGTAAGTTTCCTGACACACACTCTAGCGTGGAAAAGTCGCTTCCGCTTCCACGAAGGCCTCACCGCCGTGTCTGATTGCTCTCACTATGGCCGCGAGCTGCCAGGATGCTGAAAGAACTCGTCAGAACTTTGTGAGAACTGCTCAGAAGTTTCCGGGAATTGCGCGAATCGTCCCCACTCGGGCGTCGCCGCCGAAGACCGGAGCGGATGCGAGAGCCGCCAACTCCTCGGTCCACTCGGTGTTCATCCGCTTGAGCAGAGCTGCCGCCAAGGGCAGGAGCGCCCGCTCGTGACCGTCGTCGATCTTGAGGGCGAAAGCGGAACCGTCGGGAAGCGCTCCGGCGTAGATGCCGTCGTATCCGGTCTTGGAGAACAGACCCGGCACGGCGGACATCAGGCGCTGATCGTTGCGGCCGGTGCCCGAGACGAGGAAGGGGTTCTCGCGGACCGCGTCGGCCACAGCTCGTTCGGGTGAGTCGGGCTCAGCCGAGGGCAGGCGTCCGAATGCCCGCGCCAGGTTCGTGAGCGAGAGCGGCACGATCGGGAGACCACAACCGTCGATGCCGAGTTCCTGCTCTTCCTCGCCGCTGAGATCGAAGATCGTCTCCTGGATCGCGAGTTGGAGGGGATGAGTCGGCTCCATGTACGTCTCGAGCGGCCAGTCGTTCACGACGCACGTGGCGAGCATCGCGGAGTGCTTGCCCGAGCAGGTCATGTAGATCGGGCTGGGAAGCTCGCCCGCTGCGATCAGTTCGGCTCGGGCCAGTTCGTTGCCCGGCAGATCGGAGGGGCACTGCAACTGGTCGACACCGAGTTGGTAGCGAGCGAGAAGCCCTGCGACCAGTTCGATGTGATCGGCCTCGCCCGCATGTGAGGACGACGCGACGGCCAGCTCTTCCGGGCTGGTGGGTGCAAAGCCGTTACGAAGCGCAGCGACGGCTTGCAGCGGCTTGTTCGCCGAGCGCGGGTAGATGGGTGTGTGAATTTCCCCGAGTCCGACAACGACCTCGCCGTCGGCGCCGAGAATGACGGCCGATCCGCGATGCACGCATTCGCGGAATCCGGAGCGGACCACTTCCACCAATTCGATACTCACGAGTGCACCTGCGCTTCTGCTTGTTCGATGAACCTCTGGACGCGCGCGGTGACGTTCGGTGCAAGGTCGGTGTGTTCTGCGAGGAGCCGTCGAAGCCGCTCAGGATCCGTTCCGGCGAAGACCTCTCGAACAGTCACTCCGTGATCCGGTACGTGGACTCGGGTGACCGAATCGCCCGCGGCGATCGTGCCGGTCCGGTTGACGCGAAGGTAGGCGCCGACGTCGGTCCGCTCGGTGAATCTTTTGACCCAGCCCTTTTCCGCGGCCCAGATGCCGAAGGTGCCGCACGGGACGCGGGGCGCGGTCACCTCGAGTTCGAGAACGTCCGACGCCTCGGCTCCGGTGATGTGCCAACGCTCGCCGATCACGGCGTCCGTGACGAGCATCCCGCTGATGTGAAGATTCTCGCCGAACCATCCGGGGCCGAGAGGTCGGCCCAATTCGTCCGACCAACGCTGCGCTTCGTCGCGCTGATACGCGTAGACAGCTTGGAAGGCACCGCCGTGGAACTCGGTGTCGCAGACGTAGTCGCCACCCAGACCGAGTCGTCCTACCGCGACGCGGCCGTCGACGGGACGCTTGTCGATCGCGGTACGGGGGACTCGCCTGACGCCACTGTCACGTTCGGTGTGGACGACGCAGACCGCGTCGACCATGCCCGTCACTTTCCGCGCAATCGGTTGACAGCCTCACGTCCGGCCTGGGGTGCGTCGTCCGCGACGATCGAATCCGGATCGATGGACGCAGCGCTGGGGCCGGCCATCAGTTCGGTGTCGACCGGGATGTTCCGCTTGATCAGAGCGAGTGCGATGGGGCCGAGCTCGTGATGATTGACGACGGTCCCGACGCGTCCGACGGCCCGTCCGCCCGCCGTGATCGGGTCACCCGGTTCCGGGACGGCTTCGGCGCTGCCGTCGAGGTGCAACATGACGAGATGGCGCGGGGGCTTGCCGAGATTGTGAACCCGGGCAACGGTTTCCTGACCGCGGTAGCACCCCTTGTCGAGGTGGACGGCGCCGTGCTCGGCCGGCCCACCGATCCAGTGGACCTCGTGCGGGATGGTCCGTTCGTCGGTGTCCAGTCCGAGGCGAGGCCTCGTCGCTTCGACGCGCAGTGCCTCGAAGGCCCAACTGCCGGCGGGCTTGGCGCCGGCATCGGTCAGCCTGGTCCACCACGCTGCCAGTTGCTCACGTGGGACGAGAAGATCGAAAGAGTTCTCGGTAGGCCACGGCATGCGGCGGACAAATCCGCCGTCGGCCAAGGCGTGAGCGTCGTAGGCCTCGGTGGGTGTCTGAACCTCGAGTGCGGCGAGGACAGTTGACGCTTCGGGTCCGATCAGGCTCAGGACCGCGAGTTCGTTGCCGTCTCGAGGTTCGGCCTTGGACCAGAACACCATCTTCTTCAAGAAGGAGAGAAGGTCGGGTCCGCGGTTCGCCTCGGTGTCGATCCAGGTGACACCTGCCAGGTCCGTCTGCACGAAGTGGTGCTCGACGCGTCCGTTGACGTCCAGGCTCAAGTTCTCGGCACTCTTGCCGTCGGGGAGCGCGGCGATGTGCTGGCTCGAAATCGTGTGCAGCCACGTGAGGCGTTCGTCGCCGGGAATGGCGATCACGAATCTGTGACTGCGGTCGACCACCACTGCTGCGCGCTGCGCGGTTCGCTGTTCGCCGAGGGGATCGCCGTAGTGCCACGCGACACCGATGTCGGCCGAACCGTCCGGTGCGGTGACCGCGCCGGGGGAAGTCAGAAGTGGGCTGTTGGGCACAAGAGCGTTGTCGACCACGAGACCAGTCTAGGAGTGTGGGCGGGATCGCGGTTACAGGGCGGCCCCGGCGGCTTGGCGGATCGTTAGGGTTGATGGCATGCCTGATCGCGTATTGGTGACTCTCGACCATGAGGTGCTCGATGCTGACGCACCGTTTCTGCACGCCGACGACCTGGCGGTGGTGCGCGGCGACGGAGTCTTCGAGACGCTGTTGGTACGCGACGGCCGCGCCCGGGTGGTCGAGGGACACCTGAGTCGACTGGTTCTGAGCGCGCGGGCACTCGGTCTGCCCGCTCCCGTTCTCGATGATTGGCGTCTGGCGATCGAGATGGCTGCCGAGGAGTGGGGGACCGAGAAGGAAGGCGCTCTTCGTCTTGTTCTGACCCGCGGCCGTGAGAGCGGTGACAAGCCGACGGCCTTCGTGATGGTCGGTCCGGTGGCCGATCGGGTCAGACAGGTCCGCGAATCGGGGTTGTCGGTGATGACTCTCGAGCGAGGTTTCTCTGTCGATCTCTCTGCCCGGGCACCCTGGCAGCTACTGGGCGCGAAGACGTTGTCGTACGCAACCAACATGGCAGCGCTTCGATATGCGGCGAATTTGGGTGCTGACGATGTGATCTTCGTCAGTTCCGAGGGCAATGTGTTGGAGGGGCCACGCTCGACGGTGGTGATCGTTCGGGACAGGACTTTGATCACACCGCCTCCCGCACAGGGCATTTTGATGGGCACTACGCAGCGCGCCCTGTTCGACGTTGCCGGCAGTGCTCGCTTCGATTGCCGATACGAAACCCTCCGACCTGCGGATTTGATTGCGGCCGACGGAGTGTGGATGGTTTCGAGCGTCACGCTGGCCGCACGCGTCCATACACTCGACGGGCTCACATTGCCAGAGCCGAAGGTCTCCGGGGAATTCGCGGAATTGGTTGAACGTGCAATTGATTCGGATTCAGCAGGGCGATAGGCGAATAGGAATCGCGACAGGTCTCTACTACATTTGGTAGTAGCAAAGTCCTGCGGTCCAAACCGGACAGCAGTACCGTGTCCGCAGGGGCCGAGCGACTGCCCGCGTCTCGAACCCCGAAGCCTGTCCCAGGGCCCTACTCTCGGAGTAGCCAATGGATACTTTGGACGTCTCCAGGTGGCAGTTCGGTATCACTACCGTCTACCACTTCATCCTTGTTCCGCTGACCATCGGACTTGCGCCGATGATCGCGATCATGCAGACGATGTGGGTGGTCACCAAAAAGGACCACTGGTATCGGCTCACCAAGTTCTTCGGCAAGCTTTTCCTCATCAACTTCGCACTCGGTGTAGCCACCGGCATCGTGCAGGAGTTCCAGTTCGGCATGAACTGGAGCGAGTACTCGCGATTCGTCGGTGACGTCTTCGGAGCTCCGCTCGCATTGGAAGGACTTGTCGCCTTCTTCATGGAGTCCGTCTTCATCGGACTCTGGATCTTCGGTTGGGGCAGGCTGCCCAAACTTGTACACCTGGCGTGCATTTGGCTCGTGGCGATCGGCGTCAACGCGTCGGCATTCTTCATCATCGCGGCCAACTCGTTCATGCAGCATCCGGTCGGTGCGACGTACAACCCTGAAACGGGTCGTGCCGAGCTCACCAGTATCTGGGAGCTGCTGACCAACAACACCGCTCTCGCTGCCTTCCCGCACGCGGTTGCCGGCGCCTTCCTGACAGCGGCGACGTTCGTCGCCGGCATCAGTGGTTGGTGGATGGTGCGGAACATGCGCCGCGCCAAGCAGGCTGAGGCCGCCGAAGCCGAGCGCCTCGAAGCCGATGCACGGACGATGTACCGCCCGGCAACACGATTCGCGTTGCTCGTCATGATCGTGGCCGGAATCGGCATCATCTATACCGGTGACGTCCAAGGCAAGCTCATGTTCCAGCAGCAACCCATGAAGATGGCGTCGGCGGAATCGCTGTGCGACACCGAGATGGATCCGGACTTCTCGATCCTCACTATCGGCACTCACAACAACTGTGACAGCGTGACGCACGTTCTGAAGGTGCCGTTCGTTCTTCCATGGTTGGCCGAGGGCAAGTTCACCGGCGTCGAACTGCAAGGCGTGAACCAACTGCAGGAGCAGGCGGAGCAGGACTTCGGACCGGGTAACTACCGACCGAATCTCTTTGTCACGTACTGGTCTTTCCGCGCCATGATCGGCCTCGCCGCCGGTTCGGCAGCACTGGCTCTCGCGGGACTGTGGGTCACTCGTAAGGGGCGGGTCCCGGACCAGAAGTGGTTCGGAATACTCAGCCTGGTCGCGATCCCCACTCCGTTCATGGCGAACAGCGCCGGTTGGATCTTCACCGAGATGGGCCGTCAGCCCTGGGTGGTGCATCCCAACCCGACCGGCGTCGACATGATCAGACTTACTGTCGACCAAGGTGTTTCGGACCACGCGTCGGCTACCGTCTGGGCTTCGCTGATCACCTTCACCCTGCTGTACGGAGCGCTGGGAGTCGTCTGGTTCAAGCTGATCGTGCGGTACGCGAAGGAAGGCCCGTTGGAGCACGACATGCATCCGCCGGGCGATACAGATCATGATGAGCCGGAAGATCCGGACAAGCCCAAACAACTGTCGTTCGCGTACTAGGAGGCGATCATGGGACTTCAAGAAGTATGGTTCGTGCTCGTCGCAGTACTGTTCATCGGTTACTTCGTCCTCGAAGGGTTCGACTTCGGTGTCGGAATGCTCATGCCGATCGTCGGCAGAGGCAGTGACCTCCCGGCCGATACGCGTCGACGGGTAGCGCTCAACACGATCGGCCCGGTGTGGGACGGCAACGAAGTGTGGCTGATCACCGCCGGTGGCGCGATGTTCGCGGCATTCCCGGAGTGGTACGCGACGTTGTTCTCCGGGTTCTATCTACCGCTGCTGATCATCCTGGTGGCCTTGATCGTTCGTATCTGTGCCATCGAATGGCGAAGCAAGATCGACGACGACAAATGGCGTCAGCGTTGCGACTGGGGCATCATCTTCGGCTCCTGGGTCCCGGCAGTTCTCTGGGGCGTGGCTTTCGCGAACATCGTTCGGGGCGTGGCGATCAACGCAGACAAGCAGGTCGAGTCGGGATTCTTCGATCTGCTCAATCCGTACGCGCTGCTCGGCGGTCTGACCACCGCGCTGGTGTTCGCTCTCCACGGTGCAGTGTTCCTGGCACTCAAGAGTGCCGACGAGGTTCGTGAAGATGCCGTGAAGATTGCTGCACGACTGGCAATTCCGGCTATTCCGGTCGCCGGCGGATTCGTCCTGTGGACGCAACTCGCCTACGGCAAGGGATGGACGTGGATTCTGGTAGCTGCCGCTGCTGCGGCACTGATCGGCGTCGTCTTCCTGACGCGGGCCGAGCGCGAAGGCTGGGCCTTCGTTCTCACCTGTGTGGCCGTCATCGCCACCGTCGTGCTGCTGTTCGCCTCGCTGTTCCCGAACGTCATGCCGTCGACGCTGGATCCGGCGTACAGCCTGACCATCGAGAACGCGTCGTCGAGTCCGTACACGCTCAAGGTGATGACGTGGGCCGCGGCATTCATGACGCCGGTGGTGATCATCTACCAGGGTTGGACGTACTGGGTGTTCCGACAGCGCATCTCCTCCAAGCAGATTCCGGCGTCGATCGGCCTGCGATTCAAGGAGAAGACGTGGTAGTGGCAAAACCGCAATCACACAAGATTCGAATCACGAAAGAACTGACGGTCGAATTCACGTGACTATCGAAGTAGGCGACGCTCCCACCACTCGGGAGCGTCGCCGGGGACCGATCGACCCGCGGCTGTGGCGACATTCCGCTTCTGCGCGCGGCTATCTGATCCTGACTGTTGCTCTGTCGATGGTGAACGTCGTGATGGTCATCGTCGCGGCGCTCATGATCGGCCGGGTGCTGGCCGGAGTGATCACCACTCGAACTGTGGATGTTTCCTCGTGGACAACCGAATTGGTTGTTCTCGCCGCAGCTGTGGCGGTCCGAGTTCTGGGGACTTGGCTGCAGACCAGGTATGCGCACCGGGCGTCGACTCGCGTCGTTGCCGAGATCAAGAACGGCGTGCTGACGTCGGCGACGGCGATGAGTCCTCGCGATCTGGATCCGCGGCGTGACGAGATCGCGACCGTGGTCACCCGAGGTGTCGACGGCCTTGGTCCGTACCTGACGGGATACCTTCCGGCCCTGGTCTTGTCGGTGACGCTGACACCCATCACCCTGATAGTCATTGCGGTGCAGGACATGACGTCTGCGGTCATCATCTTCGTGACGCTGCCGCTGATCCCCATCTTCATGATTCTGATCGGCCTGCTGACAAAGGGTAAGTCGGAGAAGACGCTGGCAGCGATGACCACGTTGTCTTCGCAACTGCTCGATCTCCTTGCCGGTTTGCCGACGCTGCGGGCGCTCGGTCGTCAGCAGGGTCCTGCCCAGCGCGTCCGTGAACTCGGTGACGCTCATCGGCGAACGACGATGTCCGCCCTCCGCGTTGCGTTCCTGTCCTCGATGGTGCTTGAACTGCTCGCAACGCTCTGCGTCGCGTTGGTGGCCGTGAGTATCGGCTTGCGACTGGTGTACGGCGACATGTCACTCGAGCCGGGGATAGTCGCGTTGATCCTCGCCCCCGAGGTGTACCTGCCACTTCGGATGGTGGGAACCCAGTTCCACGCCGCCGAGGACGGAATGGCGGCAGCCGACAAGGCATTCGAGGTTATCGAGGCGGATTCTGCCGCGCCGGAGGGTGGTAGCACGACGGTGGTCGCTCGAGGCGCCGACATCGTCTTCGACGGACTCGGTGTGGCCTCTCGTGGGGGAGTCGCACCGTCTCGACTTTCCGCCGTGGCATCGCCAGGGGCGATCACCGTGCTCACCGGTCCCAACGGCTGCGGCAAGTCGACGGCAGTGCACGCGCTGCTCGGGTTGATCGAACCGAGCAGTGGGCGTGTGACGGTCGCCGGCGTCGATGTCCGAGACCTGGACGAGCACGCGTGGTGGAGTCAGTTGGCCTGGCTTCCCCAGCATCCGGTCCTCCTACCCGGCACCGTTCGTGAAAATCTCGATCTCACCGGGGTCGTCGATGCGCAAGCATTGGCTCGCGCCGCTGCTGCGACGGGATTCGACGCGGTACTGGCCGAGCTGCCTGCGGGCGTCGAGACCGTGATCGGCGTCGGCGGTACAGGTCTGTCTTTGGGGCAGCGGCAACGGCTGGCACTGACACGCGTGCTTGCCTCGGACGGCGCAGTTCTTGTCCTGGACGAACCCACCGCTCACCTCGACTCGGATTCGGAAGGGACAGTGTTGGCTTCTCTGAGAGCACGGGCGGAGCGTGGCGACACCGTTGTCGTGATCGGCCACCGTCCGAGTGTGCTTGCCGCAGCTGACCGGATCGTCGAGGTGCGCGCTCATGAGAAGTGACGCTCACGATCCGCTTCTGCGTGCTCTGCGGCTACTGGAACTTCGGCCACGACGCGTACTGACGGCGGTAGCGGCGGGTGTGGCAACACTCGGTAGCGCACTCGCCTTGGCGGCGCTGTCCGCATGGTTGATCACGCGGGCTTGGGAGATGCCTCCCGTTCTCGATCTCAGTGTTGCGGTGGTTGCCGTACGAGCATTGGGGATCTCGCGTGGTGTCTTCCGCTATCTCGAACGATTGACGACGCACGACGTCGCGTTGCGCGGAACCACCGCGGCGCGATCGAGGATCTACCAGCAGTTGGCCGCAGGAGATCCCGCGGCAGCAGCCGGACTACGACGCGGTGACCTGCTCTCACGTACGGGCGCCGACGTGGATGCACTGGGCGACGTCGTCGTCAAAGCACTGATCCCGATTGCGGTCTCGATTGTCCTCGCGTTTGCTGCGGTGGGAATCCTGTTGTTCATCTCGGTTCCGGCCGCGCTCATTCTGGCCGTTGCGCTGGCGGTGTCCGGGATCGCGGCACCCTGGCTGTCGGCTCGTGCTGCTCGACTCGCCGAGGCCGACAGTTCTGCTGCCGCAGCGCGATTCAGTGAGTCCGCGGTGACCGCCCTCGACCATTCCGCCGAGCTCCGGGTATCGGGTCGCTTGGATCAGGCGGTGAGCGAGGCTGTGTCCGCCGAGAACGAGGTGGTCGATGCAACCGATCGCGCGGCGGTACCGAGTGCCTTTGCCGCCGCGGCGACGCCCCTGGCAATCGGCGTGAGCGTCCTCGGTGCCCTGTTGATCGGAATTACGCTGTACGGAACCACCGACATGTCACCGATGTCCATGGGAATCCTTGTACTGCTTCCGCTGTCGGCTTTCGAGGGAACCGCGATACTGCCCAGCGCGGCAGTTGCGTTGACCAAGGCGCGGCTGGCGTCGGCACGCATCATGGCGGTACTCGATCGAGCCGACGCCGAACACGTTGAAGGAAATCGTGCGTGGCCGGAGGACGGGGTCCTGAGTGTGCACGCGTTGCGGGCGGGTTGGCCCGGGGGAAAGGTGACCGAACCGCTGTCGGTGGATCTTCCTCGCGGTGCTCGTGTTGCCGTCGTCGGCGAGAGCGGATCCGGAAAGACCACCGCGCTGATGACGATGGCGGGACTGCTGCCGCCTATCGCGGGAACAGTGCGCGTTGGCGGAGTGGATGTTTCGGAAGTCGATCCGGCCGAACTGCGCAGGCACGTCGGGTACTTCGCCGAAGACGCACACCTCTTCGAGACGTCGGTCCTCGAGAACCTGCGCGTCGCGCGGGGTGACCTCACCGCCGAGGACGCGGAGAAGGCACTTGCCGCAGTCGGTCTCGGCGACTGGCTGTCGGAACTGCCGGACGGGCTCGACACCTACCTGGTCGGCGGCATGCGAGCGGTTTCGGGCGGTGAGCGTCGTCGGTTGCTGTTGGCGCGCGCGATCGTCTCGCCTGCGGAGGTGCTGCTGCTCGACGAGCCGACCGAGCACATGGACGCGGAGGCCGGCGATCAGTTGCTCCGCGAGTTGCTCAGTCGCGACGCAACGCTGGTCGATTCTTCGCGAACCGTTGTTGTCGTCACCCACCAACTTCCGGACGGCGCAGCAGCTGACCAGGTGATATGCGTCGGAAAAGTTTCTGTGGAAAATACGTTGCCGTCATCGTGAAGTGGGCGTACTTTCTCCTGTACACAAGGAAGGAGGTGGTCTGAAATTGAAGTACAGACGGACGCGTGAGGTGGCTGCCAGCTAGCCGCAATCGCTGATGGAATTCACTTACCGCGTGAGCGGCCGGCGAATCCCAGGCAGCCACCCGACCCCCGAGCCCCCGATCAGTCCGACCGGGATCCGCGCGAAAGCGTGGGTGTGGCTCGGGGGTCGCTTCGTGCTGTGCGCCTTTATCAACCCCCGGCGGTTAATAAAGGCGCACAGCGTGGACAAGGATTAGGCCCCCACCATCCACCGCGCTCGAGGATGGCTCTGACCTCGGCTGCAGTTCGGCACGAGGCCCCCTCCACATCCTCCCAACCGAAGACCAGTGTGGCGTTGCCTGACAGTTCGGATGCGTTTCCTCGCCGACGATCACGCAGTGCAGTCGCCCGAGAAGAGTGGAAGGCAAATCCGTCGAGTCGAACGATCAGTGCGACACCGCAATTGCGGTAGTCGACGTCCTCGTAGAGAGTTCTCCCATCGACGAGGACCGGCGATTGCCGTCGTGCTTCCGGCAAACCGTGTGCTCGCTCGACCTCGATTGCGTAGCGATGCTCGAGTACCGACTGGACACCGCGATCCAACAGGTCCAATGTCGAGGACAGCGCTTTGACATATCGCCTCGGCCGTCGGCATTCCATTCGGGTGCGCAATTCCATCCGTGACACTTTGCACGCCGTGGCCGAGCGAACCAGAGAACGAGCGGCGTCGCGAGCCGACGGCTCTGCAACCGCCAGGTCAATTGCGGTGTCGGCCAGCGAAGTACGAGCAGGCTGAGTGGCAACGCCGATGTGGGCCTGAGCGCGTGAACGATGAACGATCACTCCGGGATGGGCAGTGGACCACCCCAACGGAACGGGGCGCGCCGGGGAGCGTTCGGGTCTGACCGTCGGACTCTGACAGCGGGAGGATCTGCCGTATCGGACCGTGATGTGGACCGGCAGTTCGGACTCGATGTGCGTGAGTCCCCACTCTTCAGCTGCCGTCCGGTGACTCAGGTAGGTCTCTCCGCCGCCGAACAGCAGTGCGGCCTCGAGAATCATTGCTCGGTTGAGTGGGCCGTTGGTGCTGGATTGAACGCCGTGGAGGACGGAAGTCCATTGACCCGATTCGACCAGATGTTGGATGCGCCGCGGTGAATAGCCGAAAGGGCGTAGTTGTTTATTGGTCGCGAGTCCGTGTTGGAAGTCGAAGAGTCTTCGGAGATCAGGATCGATGTAGTCGCAGCTCATGCGAATACCGTGAGATCGCGGTCCGACAGGAATCGGTCGAAACTGCCGCTCCAGAGCCCGCCTGTGGAATTTGTCGGTGCCTGTGGATAAATCTGCTGTGCGCCTTTATTAACCGCCGGGGGTTAATAAAGGCGCACAGCAGAGCTAGCCGATGTAGCGCGTCAGGCGGGCCGAGAGACGCGGTTCCAGGCCACCGTCAGACATGATCCGCTCTTCGACGTACGCGAGGTCGCCGCCTTCGACGATGCCGTACAGACGCTTCGCGCCGCCGTACAGTGCACCGGACTGGCTGCGGATCACCACGTCGGTGGCAAGTTCCCACGACGCCTGGGTGAGTGCGCGCCCGTAGTACATTTCGACGACACCGGAGCTGTGGCTGAGCAGGAGTTCGACCACTTCCTGGTTGACGCTGCCCGGGATGCCGTCGCCGCCCATGCGCCAGTAACCGCTCTCGCGCAGATCGGGGCTCACGTACTTGCCCTCGGCGTCGAGGCGCCAGGACCGGGACTCCCAATTGAGGTACGGGCCGCCGTCGTGCGAGATGACGATCTGCTGACCGAAGGCGTAGTCGCCGTTCTCGTCGTGTCCTTCACCTTCGCCGCGCCAGACACCGACGAGGGGGAGAAGCGCGAGGAGTTCGGGATTGATATCCGGGCCGAGGCGCAGGTTTGCGGTGTCCTCCGGCAACGGAAGGTCCGGCAGGGTCGGAATGTTGAGCGACGCCGTCGACTTGGAGCGCTCGACGGCGATGGCGACAGCTTCGTCCCCGCTGCCGCGCCTCACGGCACCTGCAGCGGCGGAATCGTCAGCGGTCGCGTCGGACCCTGAATCCGGAGCCTGACTCACGACTCGTCGGTGACCAAGCGGTACACGACGTACACGGAGAACCAAGCGATCATGACGGATGCGAGTGCGAGGAGTACCTCGAAGAAAATGACCACGGGTACATCTTAGACCGCGGCGACCGACCGGAAAAATCGGGAGCCGGAATGCAGAAGGCCCCGCACCGGAGGGGTGCGGGGCCGCCTGACAAAGCAGGAATTACTTGCTGACGGTCACGTCCACGTTGTGCACGCCCGAGCCCTCGGGAGCGACGGTGGAGGTGCCGTTGCCCGAGCTGGACAGTGCACGCACGGTCCACTCGCCCGGAGCGGCGAAGAAGCGGAAATCGCCGGTTCCTGATGCCACGACCTCGGCCGTGAACTCTCCGGAGCCGTCGAGCAGACGCACGAATGCGCCGCCGATGGGCTGGCCGTCAGCTGCGAGAACGCGGCCGGTGATGACCGTTTCCTTCTCGACGTCGACGCCGGCAGGCAGGGTCTGGCCCTGGGTAGGTGCTCCACACATGATCAGGCTCCCAATTCGATCGGTGCGCCGACGAGTGAGCCGTATTCGACCCAGCTGCCGTCGTAGTTCTTGACGTTGTTCTTGCCGAGGATCTCCTGCAGGACGAACCAGGTGTGGCTCGAACGCTCGCCGATGCGGCAGTAGGCGATCGTTTCCTTGGTGTCGTCGAAGCCCTTTTCCGCGTACAGCTTGGCGAGGTCGTCGTCCGACTTGAAGGTGCCGTCCTCGTTGGCGGTGGTGCTCCACGGGATGTTGATGGCTCCGGGGACGTGGCCACGCTGCTGCGCCTGCTCCTGCGGAAGGTGGGCGGGAGCGAGGATCTTGCCGGAGAACTCGTCAGGGCTACGAACGTCGACGAGGTTCTTGCTGCCGATGGCGTCGATGACCTCGTCGCGGAATGCGCGGATCGAGAAGTCGGGGGTCTCGGCCTTGTACTGCGTGGCTTCGCGGTTGACTGCGTCCTTGGAGAGCGGGCGTCCGTCGAGTTCCCACTTCTTGCGGCCGCCGTCGATCAGCTTGATGTCCTGGTGGCCGTACAGCTTGAAGTACCAGTAAGCGTAAGCGGCGAACCAGTTGTTGTTGCCACCGTAGAGAACGACGGTGTCGTCGTTCGCAATGCCTTTGGCGGAGAGCAGATCCGAGAACTGCTCCTGGTTCAGGAAGTCGCGTCGGACGCCGTCCTGGAGGTCCTTGCGCCAGTCGAGCTTGACTGCACCCTCGATGTGGCCGCCGTCGTATGCGCTGGTGTCCTCGTCCACCTCGACAAAAACGGTCTTGGGGGTGTTGAGGTTCTGCTCAGCCCAGTCAGCGGAGACTAGGACGTCGGAGCGAGCCATGGTGTTCCTTTCGATATGGTCTTGCATCGGTCGTTATCTAGCAGGGGTTCAGCAGGGTTGTGGGGCAAGCGTTTTCACGCGGTGGTAGCGCGGCCGGTATTTCGCAGCCTTGCGACGAGTGGATAGATCTGGCAGCCGAGGCAGATGCCGAACGCGGCGTTGAGCAGGGCCGCGAACAAGGCGAAGCCGGTGGCAACGGTGCCGACGATCGTCGACCCGGCCAGGAAACCGACCGTGCCGGCGAGTGCGAAGACGAAGCCGACGAACTGCGCGAAGCGCAGCGGCGCCACGGGTTCGCGTTCGCTGACCGGCGAGAGTCGCGGGGCGACGAGCTTGCCGAAGATCTGGCCGTACGGGCTGCGCTTGGGGCCGAGTACCGCTCCGACCGCGAAGACTATGGCCTGCAGTGCGAGAACGACGGTGGCGGCGGGCAGTGAGAAGGTCGAGAGGATGAGCGTGAGTACGAGAACGCCGGTGGTGACCCACGCGGCGAATCGAGGTCCGCGGACGTCGACCTGCTCGAGCTGGGGTGTGGTTGTGGACATCGGGAGTGCTCCTGCGCTGGATTGCATGATGCTGTGCCTGGGCCGAGAAAACGGGACGTCAAAGTCCCACTCGGTGGATTGATCACGTGAGCGAAAGCTCGAAGGTCAGAGAGATCTGACGGATGTGGTGATCAGCAACAGGTACAGCAACAGCCCCCGAGGCGGCACAGGTCTACTGCGCGGCGTCGGGTGAGCATCAGCTCGTGGCGGGTTTGCACGTCGGCGAGTTTACCCCGAATTCTCGGATTTTGGCTCGTGGGGTCCGGATAGTGGTACGAGTGCAGCTTTCAGATCGGCTGCGGATGGCACTCCGGACACCCGGAACTGTTCCTCCAGGCCACCGTCGAGGATGAAGGTGGTGGGCAGCGAGAGGACACTCATCTCGCGTGCCAGAGCCGGTTCCTTGTCGATGTCGAGCTCGATCTCCACCGGCGGACGGGGAGCGTCGGCCATCGAGATCACGACCTGACCGACGACGCGGCGTACTGCCGCGCACGGTCCGCACCAGTCGGCAGAGAAATGCAGTACGACGGGTCCGCCGTTCGGCGAAGAGACTCCAGCAGTGCGGAGCAGTTCGAGGCGACTGTCCGCCGCGCCGGTCGCGGCCGGCGTGGTGACTCGGACCTTTCCGTTGCGCGACTTGAGAAAGAGCCCGACCGCGACGACGGCGACCAGCGCGACCAGCAGAATTGTGATCCCGGTCATCGGTTCTGCAGCTCTGCGAGATCGATCGTCGTGTTTTCGGCGCTGCCTTCGATCACGATTCTTCCGCCTTCCGCGTAGACCAGGCTCGGCTGAATTCCGTAGGGAAGTGCCTGCGGATCGATCGTGTAGCTGAACAAGCCGAGGACGACGGGTTCGAGTGCTGCGGGGATCGAGAAATCGGCTTTGCCCTCCGGACCGAAGTACAGATTGCTGGCGACGATCTTGACCTGCCCACCTTCCAGAACCAGGTTGGCCTGCACACTCACTGCAGTCTCGACCGGGCCGACGGCAACCGTTCCCGTCAGCACGACGGCGCCCGCGGTGCTCGCTCCGGTTCCGCCGCTGCCCCCGGTGCCATCCGACTTGTTGGCCGGCGGCGAAGATACCTGCAGGTCAGGGATATTGAGCAGCTTTCCGAGGTCGGTGGCGTTGATTCCCATCCGGCCGTCGAGTTTGTCGACGGGGAGTTGGGTGACATTGCCGTTCACGATGTCGGAGAAGGGAACGGTGACCCCGCGCAGATCGGCCTCGACGGTCACTTCGCCCACCACGTCGCTCTGGACGCCGGTAGCTCTGACGTAGACGTCCTTGTATTTCCCGCCGAGTGCCTGGGTGAGGAAGGGGAACCCGTTGAAGGTGACCTCCGGATCGGACTCGAGTGATGCGCCGGTTCGGAGCTCGCGGGAAACCCGGTACTCGGCGTACGCGGCCGCGCCGAAATCGGCCACCAGTCCGAGGCCGAGGAGAAAGACGATGCCGATGATCAGTTTGCGCACCGCACCATTGTGACGGACTCCGGTCGGGGTTCGATGCGACGGCCCCGGTACCAGGCACGCTAATGTAGGGACCGACCAAAAGCGTCGAACTACTCGAGCGTTGCCCTCACGGGTTGCGCGGGCTACTAGATAGGAGGCCGTGTGGAACTGCTCCTCCTCACCTCCGACCCCAACCCGGAAGCTGTACTACCGGCGTTGGCGTTGCTGGCGCACTCGGTTCGGCCTGCCCCCACAGAGGTTTCCTCGCTACTCGAGGCAAGTTTCGCGGACGTGGCATTGGTGGATGCGCGCACCGATCTGGCTGCCGCACGCGGGTTGTGTCGATTGCTCGGAAGCACAGGATCCGCAGTACCTGTGGTCGCCGTCCTCACCGAAGGCGGACTCGTTGCCGTCAACGCCGACTGGGGGTTGGACGACATCCTGCTTCCCGGTACCGGTCCGGCTGAGGTGGACGCCCGATTGCGGTTGTTGGTCGCCCGCAGCGGCGGTGTGGCCAGTCCGGAAGCGTCGGGAAAGATCACGCTGGGCGAACTGGTTATCGACGAGGGGACGTACACGGCACGACTGCGTGGACGGCCCCTTGATTTGACTTACAAGGAATTCGAGCTGCTCAAGTACCTCGCGCAGCACGCCGGACGGGTATTCACCCGGGCGCAGCTGCTGCAGGAAGTGTGGGGCTACGACTTCTTCGGCGGCACCAGGACGGTCGACGTCCACGTGCGTCGTCTGCGGGCGAAACTCGGCACCGAATACGAGTCCTTGATCGGTACAGTCCGAAATGTCGGATATAAGGCAGTGCGTCCGACCAGGGCCAAGGGTGGCGCAGCTGCTCCCGTTCAGTTCGAGGACGACGAGGACGTCGACTACGACGCGGCCGACGGATCGGTGGTCTGACGTGGGTTGGACAGATTCACTGCCGGCTGGATTCGCCGAGCAGGTTTCCGCGCTTCTCGATCGCGCAACCGAGTTCGACGGCAAGGCGCCCGTGTCGGAACAGGGGCGCCATGCCGTTGCCGGGCGCGGCGGCGCGCGACACTTCCTCGAACTCGACGGCGATGCAGTCGTCGGTTATGCGCAGCTGCAAGCCGGTTCGGACGAGCATCCCGACATGGCCGAGTTGGTGGTCGACCCGCAGGCGCGGCGTCGCGGCATCGGAACCAGTCTTGCTGCAGCGGTATTCGACGAGGGCCGGCCGGGCACGCGTGTCTGGGCGCACGGAAACGTCGACGCCGCAGTCGAATTCGCCAAGAGCCTCGATCTGGTCAGCGTTCGTGAACTCCTGCAGCTGCGTCGACCACTCGATGCTCCGCAGCTTCCGGAAATCGTTGTGCCCGAAGGTGTGACGATTCGGACGTATCGTGGACCCGAAGACGATTCCGAGATCCTTCGCGTCAACAATGCGGCCTTCTCCTGGCATCCCGAGCAGGGTGGCTGGACCCAGGCGGAGATCGACGAGAGAACGGCCGAAGGTTGGTTCGACCCTGCTGGTCTGTTCATGGCGTTCGCGGACACCGATCCCGATACTCTTCTCGGCTTTCACTGGACCAAGGTGCACGCACCCGAAGGTGACGATCCGGAGCTGGGGGAGGTGTACGTCGTGGGGATCGATCCCGCGGCGCAGGGACGAGGTCTCGGCCGAGTGCTGACTCTCGCGGGCATGCATTACCTGCGTGATCGCGGCCTCGGAACCGTCCTTCTGTACGTCGAAGGCGACAACACGGCCGCCCTCCACACGTACGAACGACTCGGCTTCGATCGCTTCCACGTGGACATGGCTTACGCCCGCGCGCTCTGACGTCACAGTCGGACACGCAGAAATGTCCAGTCTGTTCATTCTCCGTTAACCATGTGTGGTCCAGCCGGACACCGCGCCCGCCTACTTTTCTCTGTGGGCAGCGCCGTGTTGCCTGATGCAGATTTCAATCATTCTGCGTCTCATGTCGCCGCCCGATCGTGGGCGTGGCGGTAGCGATTTCCGGAGGATCTTGGTGAATCTCAAGCGCAGTGGTGCCCTGCTCGGTGTAGTGGCCGTGGGCGCCATGACCTTGGCCGCATGTGGCAGCGACAACAACTCGTCGTCGACGGGTGTGGACGCGTCCGCATCGAACGCAACGTGCGAAGGCAAGAGCAACCTCTCTGCCGCTGGTTCCTCGGCACAGAAGAACGCCATGGACCAGTTCGTCGCCACTTACATCTCCGTGTGCCAGGAAAAGGGCAAGACGGTCAACGTCGCGTACAACCCCAGCGGTTCGGGCGACGGTCGTACACAGTTCATCGCCGGCCAGATCGACTTCGCCGGCTCCGACTCGGCCATCAAGGACGAGCAGGCAGACAAGGCCAAGGAGCGTTGCGTCGGCGGCGAAGCCTGGAACCTTCCCCTCGTCTTCGGCCCGATCGCAGTTGCATACAACCTCGACGGCGTCGACAAGCTCGTTCTCAACGCAGAGGTTCTCGCGAAGATCTTCAACGGCGGCATCACCAAGTGGAACGATCCGGCAATCGCCGCGCTCAACTCCGGTGCATCGCTTCCCGACGAGAAGATCACCACCGTGATCCGCTCCGATTCCTCGGGTACCACTGACAACTTCCAGAAGTACCTCGACGCGGCATCGAACGGTGCTTGGACGTCGGGCGCAGGGTCCGACTTCACCGGTGGCGTCGGTGAGGGCGCCAAGGGTTCGGCGGGCGTTGCACAGGCAGTTGCCACGGCACCGGGTTCGATCACCTACGTCGAGAAGTCGTTCGCCGATCAGAACAAGCTCTCGGTTGCCGAAATCAACACCGGCTCCGAGGCAGTCGCACTGACCAACGACACGGCCGCGAAGTCGATCGCAGGCGCGAAGTTCAAGTCCGACGCAACCGGCGACCTGACGCTCGACCTCGCGTCGATCTTCAAGACCAACGAAGCCGGCGCCTACCCGCTGGTTCTCGCCACGTACTCGATCGTCTGCTCCAAGGGCTACGACGCGGACACCTCCGCAGCAGTGAAGTCGTTCCTGACGAGCGCGGCCAACGAGGGTCAGGCCAACCTGGCCGAGCAGGGTTACGTCCCGCTGCCGTCCAACGTCCAGGATCGCCTCAACGCGTCCATCACGGCAATCAGCTGACCTAGAGACTCGTGCGGACAAGCTCATGGATCTACATTCAGACGTGAAGGAAGTGAGCGCGCATGAGTGACGCGCCCATCACCTCGACATCTCGTTCTCCCGGCCCCGCAACCAGCGGGGCCGGGGTGGGCGGTCCGAACGGCACCACGGAGGACACGATTACTTCCACCAAGGCTCCAGAAACCGAGCATCCTCCGAAGGGTGACGGTCCGGGTAGCGGCAACAGCAAGACGGTGACCCGTCCGGGAGACCGCATCTTCAGCTCGCTCGCATCCGGTTCGGCAATCTTCATCACGGTTGTCATCGCGGCGATCGGCGCGTTCCTGATCTGGCGTGCTGTTCCTGCTTTGAGCCGGAACCAGGTCAACTTCCTGACCAGCCGTGAATGGGTCACGCAGAACATCAACGCGATGGCGTTCGGTGTCCTCGACCTTTTCCAGGTCACGGTGTTGGTCTCGCTGTTCGCACTGGTGCTCGCGATGCCGATCGCACTGGGCATCGCGATCTTCCTGACTTCGTACTCACCCAAGTGGCTCACGCGGCCACTGTCGTACACGATCGACCTTCTGGCAGCTGTGCCGTCCATCGTCTACGGCCTGTGGGGACTTCTCGTCTTCGCTCCGGCGATCACCCCGGTCGCGGTGTGGCTCAACGACACTCTCGGCTGGTTCCCGCTCTTCGCCGACGGCAGCGGATCGATCACCGGTGGCGGCACCATCTTCACCGCAGGCATCGTCCTCGCCGTGATGATCCTTCCGGTCATCACCGCAGTGACCCGCGAGGTGTTCATCCAGACCCCGCGATCACAGATCGAAGCCGCACTCGCCCTCGGCGCCACGCGCTGGGAAGTTGTGCGCACCACGGTCATCCCGTTCGGTAAGTCCGGCTACATCAGCGGCTCGATGCTCGGTCTCGGACGCGCACTCGGTGAGACGATGGCGCTCTACCTGATCCTGCGCACCACCTCTCAGGCCTTCGGCTGGTCGCTGTTCGACGGCGGCTCGACCATCGCCTCCAAGATCGCCCTCGGCTACGCGGAGTTCAACAACGACATCCAGGCAGGCGCGTACATCGCGGCCGGACTGGTGCTGTTCGTACTGACCTTCGTCGTCAACGCGGCTGCCCGCGCAGTGATCGCCGGAAAGAAGGACTGACCCATGACCTCCACTCTGGACCGGCCGGTCAAGGCCCCCACTTTCCAAGGCGTCGGCGCTCGTCGTCGTGCCAAGGACGTCATCGCGACCATCCTGGTGAGCCTGGCAGTCGTCATCGCGCTCATCCCGTTGGTCTGGGTGCTCTTCACGGTCATCGCCAAGGGCCTGCCCGCTCTGACGTCGCCTACCTGGTTCACCAACTCGCTGAGCGGATTGACGGCGTCGGCCGACGGCGGCGGTATCTATCACGCATTGATCGGTACCCTGCTGCAAGGCATCGTGTGCGCGGTCTTCTCCATCCCGCTCGGTATCTTCGTCGCGATCTACCTGGTGGAGTACGCCGACCGGAAGTCGAAGCTGGGCAAGCTGACCACGTTCATGGTCGACATCCTCAGCGGTGTTCCGTCGATCGTGGCCGCGCTGTTCATCTACGCCCTGTGGATCGCGACCTTCGGCTTCCCCAAGTCCGCGTTTGCGGTGTCACTGGCTCTGGTCCTTCTGATGGTCCCGGTCGTCATCCGCTCCACCGAGGAAATGCTGCGCATCGTCCCGATGGATCTGCGAGAGGCGTCGTACGCGCTCGGTGTGCCGAAGTGGAAGACCATCTCGAAAATCGTTCTGCCGACGGCACTTCCCGGCATCATCACCGGCGTCATGCTGGCCCTGGCACGCGTGCTCGGTGAGACCGCACCGCTGCTGATCCTCGTCGGCTACGCACCGTTCATCAACTTCGACCTGTTCAACGGCGAAATGGGCACACTGCCTTCCGTCATGGTCGCCGAGATGAACAACCCCACCGACGCCGGCACCAACCGCATCTGGGGCGCAGCACTGACCCTGATCCTGCTGATCGCGATCCTCAACATCGTCGCGAAGCTGATCGGTCACTTCTCACAGGTCAGAAGTAAGTGATGCGGCCTCGGAACATGTTCGTACTCAACAGCGTCAACAACTCAGTAGGGAGCCGGTAATGGCCAAGCGTCTGGATCTCAAGGACGTCAACATCTACTACGGCAAGTTCCACGCCGTCGCCGATGTGGGCCTGTCCGTCCCGCCCCGGAGCGTCACCGCCTTCATCGGCCCGTCCGGTTGCGGCAAGTCCACCGTTCTCCGTTCACTCAACCGCATGCACGAAGTGATTCCCGGTGCGCGCGTCGAGGGTTCGGTGCTGCTCGACGGCGAGGACATCTACGGCTCGAACGTCGATCCGGTCGGTGTTCGCAAGACCATCGGCATGGTGTTCCAGCGACCCAACCCCTTCCCGACCATGTCCATCAAGGACAACGTCGTCGCGGGCTTGAAGTTGCAGGGCGAGCGCAGCAAGAAGAAGCTCGACGAGGTGGCCGAGCGTTCGCTGCGCGGTGCCAACCTGTGGAACGAGGTCAAGGATCGCCTCGACAAGCCCGGTGGCGGCCTCTCAGGCGGTCAGCAGCAGCGTCTGTGCATCGCGCGTGCCATCGCGGTCTCGCCCGACGTCCTGCTCATGGACGAGCCGTGCTCCGCGCTCGACCCGATCTCGACTCTCGCGATCGAAGACCTGATCACCGAGCTGAAGAAGGACTTCACGATCGTCATCGTCACGCACAACATGCAGCAGGCTGCGCGTGTGAGTGACCAGACGGCATTCTTCAACCTCGAGGCAACCGGCAAGCCCGGTCAGCTCGTCGAGATCGACGACACCGAGAAGATCTTCTCGAACCCGACGCAGAAGGCCACCGAGGACTACATCTCCGGCCGCTTCGGATAGGTCCCGGGATCAACCCTGCACGATCATGTTTCACCCCCGTTTCCAACAGGAGACGGGGGTGAAACTTTTTGGTTGTGGTGATAGTTCCCACTCCGGTGCGCAGAGCTGAGCGTCGTTGGGCGCCCGAATAATTCGATGAGCAGCGCAAGTGCGCCGAGTGGGCGCTGAAGTAGCCGACGACGTGAATCTCGTGGATACTGACGACGCTTCGGACAATGCTAATCTCGGCCCGACAGCACGCTGTCGATCGATGTCGTTTCACAACCGGAAGGGCTTGTCAGTGCACCTCACCCCTTCAGATACCGAAAAGCTGCTCCTGAGCGTCGCGGGCATGGTCGCCCGTGACCGCCGCGAGCGCGGGGTACTGCTGAACTACCCCGAAGCGATGGCACTGATCTCGTGCTGGATTCTCGAGCGCGCGCGTGACGGAATGACGGTTGCGGAACTGATGAACGCCGGTCGGCAAGTGCTCACCCGCGACGACGTGATGGAAGGGGTACCCGAGATGATTGCAAACGTCCAGGTGGAGGCCACTTTCCCGGACGGTCGCAAACTGGTCACCGTGACGGAGCCCATTCGATGATTCCCGGCGAAGTACGTGTGTCCACCGAACCGCTCGAGTTCGGCACGGACGCGGAGAAGATCACGATGGTCGTCGTCAACGACGGCGATCGCCCCATTCAGATCGGTTCACATCTCCACCTTCCCGCGGCCAACCCGGCGTTGACCTTCGATCGCGAAGCGGCAGACGGCTTCCGGCTCGACATCCCCTCGGGAACGTCGGTTCGGTTCGAACCCGGGGTCAGCAGAACGGTGACACTGATCGCGCTCGGCGGACTCAAAAGGGTTCCGGGCCTGCAGATCGTGCCGGACGAAGACCTACCGACACATGCGCGCGAGCCCAAGACCGTCATGCCGTTCGGCACGCCCGGCGTCGAGGTCGAAGAACCTTTGCGAGCGTCCTCGGTGAACGTGCGTGTGAGTGATGTTCCAGTCGAGGCGGATTCACCGGACGACGCCGCGACGACAGTTGAGAGGACAGCCGAATGAGCAGGATCGATCGACGCGGCTACGCCTCCCTGTACGGCCCGACCGCAGGTGACCAGATCCGTTTGGCCGACACCGATCTGTGGATCGAGATCGAGCACGACTACACCGCGACCGGCGACGAGATGGTCTTCGGCGGCGGTAAGAGCATCCGAGAGTCGATGGGCCAGGGCCTGACCACTCGCGACCAGGGTGCTCTCGACGTCGTCATCACCAACACGGTGATTCTCGATCACTGGGGAATCGTCCGGGCAGACGTCGGAATTCGCGACGGACGCATCGTTGCGATCGGCAAGTCCGGTAACCCCGACATCATGGATGGCGTGCACCCCAAGTTGCTCATCGGGCCGAGCACCGACGTGATCGCCGGTGAGGGAAAGATCCTCACCGCGGGTGCGATCGACACTCACGTGCACTTCCTCAGTGAAATCGAGATGATGGAGGCGCTCGCGACCGGTACGACGACGGTGGCGGGCGGCGGAACGGGCCCCACCGAGGGAAGCAAGGCAACCACCGTCACACCCGGCGCCTGGTCCTTGACGATGATGCACCGCGCCCTCGACCACATCCCGCTCAACGTTCTTCTCCTCGGCAAGGGCAGCACCGTCAGTCATGAGGCCATGCGTCAGGAAGCTCTCGCCGGCGCAGGCGGATTCAAGGTCCACGAGGACTGGGGTTCCACTCCGGCTGCGATCGACGCAGCTCTGCGCGCAGCCGACGAGTTCGGCCTCCAGGTAGCGCTGCACGCCGACAGCCTCAACGAAACCGGTTACGTACAGCACACTTTGGATGCGATCGCCGGACGCGGGATCCACGTGTTCCATGCGGAAGGCGCCGGCGGCGGGCACGCACCGGACATCATCGTGACGGCAGGTGAGCCGAACGTTCTTCCGGCATCGACCAATCCGACGTTGCCGCATACCGTCAACACGGTTGCCGAGCACCTCGACATGCTCATCGTGTGTCATGCGCTCAATCCCCGGGTTCCGGAGGATCTTGCCTTTGCCGAGTCCCGGATCCGGCCGACAACGATTGCAGCAGAAGACTTTCTGCACGACATCGGAGCCATCTCGATCACCTCGTCCGACGCCCAGGCGATGGGCCGTATCGGTGAGGTGACCCTGCGGACATGGCAGGTGGCTCACGTCATGAAGGCCCAGTACGGCAAGCTGGGCACCAGCATGCCGGCCGACAACGAGCGTGCGCGGCGTTACGTCGCCAAGTACACGATCTGCCCCGCGGTGGCGCACGGTATCGATCACGAGATCGGCTCGGTCGAGGCAGGGAAGATGGCGGACCTGGTGCTGTGGGATCCCGCGTTCTTCGGAGTCCGTCCTTCTGCCGTGATCAAGGGCGGGGCGATAGTTGCTGCGCCGCTTGGTGATCCGAATGCTGCTATCCCGACCCCGCAGCCGGTGTTCGTTCGCCCGGCCATCGCGGCGACTCCGGGATCGGCCCCGCACCTGTCCACGACGTTCGTCTCTCCGATGGCCATCGAGGACGGTCTGGCCGATCGTCTCGGTCTCACCCGCACCCTTACCGGTGTTCGTCCGACGAGACACCTCACCAAGGCGGACATGCCGAACAACACGGCGCTGCCGTCCATCGACGTCGATCCGGAGACGTTTGCCATCAAGGTCAACGGCGACCTGATCGCGCCCAACCCCGTTGACGTAGTGCCGATGGCTCAGCGCTACATGCTGTTCTGAAACCATGTCGATCGAGACGGCGTCTGCCGAGATAGCATCGATGCTCTTGGCAGACGGGCGTCTGCCTACCGGCGGTCACGCGCACTCGTCGGGGTTGGAACCGGCACTGGCGGGCGGACTCCTGCAGAGTCAGGTCCCTGACTTCATTCGCGGTCGACTCGAAACAGTCGGACTTGTCGAGGCCGCTTCAACGGTGGTCACGCGCCGCTGGGCCGTAAGTGAGGGTAGTGCAGGCGAACTCGAGGACATCTCGAGGGAACTGCTCGCTCGGACTCCCAGCGCACCGCTGCGTGAGGCGTCGATTCAGCTCGGCCGTGGGCTGGCGAGACTGGCGTCGCGATTGTGGCCGCAGCACCCCGCGGTGCAGATGCTCATGGCGCTGCCTGGGCATCCGATGCGTCCGCTCGCGTTGGGCGTCTTCACGGCGGTCTCCGGGATGGACGACCTACAGGCAGCCAGATCTTGTTTGTACGACGACGCCCAAACGGTGGCGTCGGCGGCATTGAAGCTACTGCCGGTGGATCCGGCAGAACCGGTCGAATGGTTGCTCCGAGCAGCCCCGACCATCGAAACCGTCGCCGCGGCTGCCGTAGCCGTCGAGGGCGTCGCAGATATACCCGCAACAACAGGGCCGTTGGTCGAACAATGGTCACTCGAACACCACGCTCGATCCAGGAGGATTTTCCGTGCTTGACAACCTGAACAACACCACCACTGCTGCAAGAGGTTTGAGGCTCGGCGTTGCCGGCCCCGTCGGCACCGGCAAAAGCACCCTCATCGCCACCATCTGCCGCGAACTCGCGGCGGAGTACGAGATCGCGGTGGTCACCAACGACATCTACACCGACGAGGACGCGCGACTGTTGCGCGCGGCCAACGTTCTGCCGATCGAGCGCATCGTCGCAGTCGAGACCGGTGCGTGCCCGCACACGGCTATTCGTGACGACGTCACGCCGAACCTCATTGCGGTCGAAGACCTCGAGCGTCAGTTCCATCCCCTCGACATGGTGATCGTGGAAAGCGGCGGTGACAACCTGACCGCCACGTTCAGTCCGGCACTGGTCGACGCCCAGATCTTCTGCATCGACGTCGCGGGCGGCGGAGACGTCGCCCGCAAGGGCGGTCCCGGAATCGAGCGGGCAGATCTGTTGGTGGTCAACAAGATCGACCTGGCCCCGTACGTCGACGTCGACGCGGTCCAGATGGTTGCCGATGCCACGGCCGCGCGTGACGGACTTCCAGTTCTCGCGCTCAGCCAGAAGGATCACTCAACGATCGACCAGCTCAGTGCGTGGCTCCGCCAGGTCATCGCATCTCATCGCGCGGGTAGTCACACCCCGCAGGATCCGGGGCCGATGGCGCCGCACTTCCATGCCGATGAAGAAGACCACGGTCACGGTCACGGGCACAGCCACTCTCACGCTCACTGATGCGCACTGGAGCTACGCGGGTCGTCGTCGAGAGAGTGGGTGACACCGCTGTTGCGCGAGAGCTGATCTCGGGCGACTTCCTGGCCCCGCGGTTCGTCGACGCTCGCGGGCTCACCGTGCGAATTGCCTTGGTAGGCCACAGTGCAACGCTGCTGGCCGGCGACGACCTGCGTATCGAATTCGTAGTCGCTCCGGGTACGTGCCTCGAGGTGATCGAGCCGTCGGGGACCGTCGCGTACAACGCGCGTGGCGGCCGGGCGTCGTGGTCGGCTTCGGCGAGCGTCGGCGCCGGTGCGGCGCTGATCTGGCGCGCGGCACCGTTTGTCGTCGCGGGCGGCGCGGATGTGACCAGGCGCGTGGATATTTCACTGGAATCCGATGCGGTTGCGCTGCTCGACGAGATGATCGTGTTCGGCCGGACCGGCGAAACCGGCGGTGCCCTTCGCTCGGATCAGCGCATTACCGTCGACGGTGACGCGCTGCTCGTGGAAACTCTCGACCTGCGTAGCGTGCCGGGCCGTTCGCTGCCGGGAATTCTCGGTGGCCATCGCGTGCTCGGTACGACCATGCTGTTGGGGATCAAGACTTCCGACGACGTCGAAGGGCACGTGACGCCGCTGGCGGGAGCAGGGATGCTGGCACGGGCCGTGGCCGATCACGCACACGAGGCGAGCGCAGCGTTGGATCCGATCTGGTCGCGGTGGCGTGGGCGGGTTTCGCAGAAGTACAGCGACTGATTCGCCCGACCGTCACACTTCGGGAGGCTGCGTCGTCCAGTATGTGACCAGGCCGAAGAGAGCCGGGCGCACGGGTTTGACGGAGGCATCATGCGAATTGTTGTTCTGGGCGGAACCGGCCAGATGGGAAAGCTGGTCGTCGAGCAGGCGAAAATCGGGGGCCATGACGTCGTCGCCGCCGCTCGATCGACGGGAGTAGACATCTCCACGGGTGCGGGGTTGGACGAAGCATTTGTCGGTGCCGACGTGGTCGTCGACGTGAGTGATCACGTCACCAACAGTGCCAAGAAGGCAATCGAGTTCTTCGAGACGGCAGCGAAGAACATCGCCGCGGCCGAAGCCAGAGCAGGCGTTAAGCATCACGTGCTGCTCTCGATCGTGAACTGCGACGATCCGCGATTGAAGTCCTTCGGTTACTACCAGGGGAAGGCTGCGCAGGAACGCGCGGTGGAAGCGTCGAGTATTCCTTTCACGATCCTGCGATCCACTCAGTGGTTCGAGTTCGGCGAGAAGACGATCGCGCTGTTCGGACTGGGGCCGATCGCGATGGTTCCTCGGATGCGGTCACAACCGGTGGCAGCGAAGACCGTTGCCGAGGCGCTCGTGACCTGCGCTCAGAACGGTCCGACCGGGAGGGCTCCGGACCTGGCCGGGCCCGAGGTCCTCGAGATCCCGGCCATGACGCGCGAGATCTTGAAATACCGTGGCCGACGTAAGTGGCTGATCCCGATCTCGATGCCGGGAGCGGGTAAGGCGATGAAGGGTGGGGCGTTGCTGCCCGCGCCGGGATCCACAACTGCAGGACCCACGTTGGAAACCTGGTTGCACGAGAACTGAATAGGAAAGGCGGCCGCGCAAGTGCGCGGCCGCCTTTTACTCACGTGGACGGTTGGGTTCAGAGATCCGGGTACGAGGTGAGGTTGTCGACCTTCTCGGTGGTTTCGGGCTCTTCGGGCAGCTTGCCGGTCACCAGGAAGATGACACGTCGGCCGACCTCGACGGCGTGGTCGGCGAATCGCTCGTAGAAGCGGCCGAGCAGCGTGACGTCGACTGCGGCGGCAACGCCGTGCTTCCACTCACGGTCCATGAGGACGGTGAAGAGGTGGCGGTGGAGGTCGTCCATCGCTTCGTCTTCTTCGCGCAGACGGGCAGCGCGCTCGGGGTCGCGGGTCTCGAGGACGACCTTGGCGGCCGCACCGATGGAGACAGCGATGCGTCCCATCTCGGCGAAGTAGCCGTTGACCTCTTCAGGAAGCACGTGGTTGGGATGTCGGCGGCGCGCGATCTTGGCGACGTGCAGGGCGAGTGCGCCCATGCGGTCGATGTCGGCGACGATCTGGATTCCGCTGACCACCGAGCGCAGATCTCCGGCAACGGGAGCCTGCAAGGCGAGCAACGCAAACGCGCGCTCCTCGCAGATGGTGCTGAGTTCGGTGATCTTGTCGTGTTCGCCGATTACTTGTTCTGCCAGGGACAGGTCTGCCTGGAGCAGGGACTGGGTGGCGCGCTCCATAGCGGCACCTGCCAGTCCTGCCATCTCGCCGAGCGTGTCTGCAAGCTCGGTCATCTGTTCGTTGTAAGCCACGCGCATGAGGTCAGAGCCTACGTGCCGTGAAAGACCAAGTCACAAGCACCAGGTGAACGCAAGGTGAATGAACGCGTGTCAGTCGCAGGTGGTGTCGCCGGCGTTGACGCTGGCGATGTCGGCGGGCAGAGCCGTCGAGGTGCTGGTGTCGACCGACGTCGGATTTGCCGCCAGGATGGTTCCCGGGTCCGCGGGGGCGACGACGGTGCCGGCGAAATTGCTTCCGACGACGACCTCGATCATGTCTCCCATGCTCGGAGCGAGAACCAGAACCGCGCCGGGAATCGAGGACGCGACGGTCACCGCTTCAGCCTCGTAACCTGCGGCGTAGCGCACGACGGTGGTCGACGCTTGGGCATTCGCCAGGCCGGTGGCTGCGCTGAAGTTACCGACTGTGGAGATCTGGAAACCGTAGGCCGCGAGGCTGTCGGCGATTGTCGCGGCCTGCCCGGCGATTCCCGAGGCGTTGGAGACGTCGACCGAGATGTTGTAGGCGCTCATTGCCTCGACGGAAGTGGCGGCCGGCGGCGTGCTGGACGTAGGAGCGGTTGTCGTGGAACTGGTCGACGACGGTGTGGTGTCCTCGCGCTCTTCACCCGGAAGCGGATCGTCGTCGATGATCGCCTGGAAGAGGGACTTGATCTCGTCCGTGCGAGGAATCTCGTTGCCCCAGTCGTTGGTGCCGTCCGTGGGGACCGTCAAGAACGTGACCGCGCCTGCGTCGACGTTCTGGAGCGAGCGACCGAGGGTGACCAGTGACTTGGTGTCGATGTTTTCGACGAACGTGTCGCTGGTGAAGGCGTTGATGAATCCGTTGAGCTTGCTCGGATTCAGGAGGACCTGGTTGGACAGGGCCGAGCGGAGCAGCGCCGACAGGAACTTCTGCTGACGGGTGATGCGCCCGTAGTCGCCGTTGCCCTCGGCTTCGACGTGGCGAGCACGCACGTAGTTGAGGGCGGTACGGCCGTCGAGCATCTGCGTGCCGCCGGAGGCGAGGACGGTTCCGAGGATGCCGTCTTCGATCGGTCCGGGGGAGCAGACGTTCACACCGCCGACGGTGTCGACCATGCGCTCGAAACCGGCGAAGTCCATTCCGACGAAGTGCCCGATTTTCAGGCCGGACATCTTCTGGATGACCTTGACCAGGCATTTGGGGCCACCGAGTGCGTACGTCGCATTGAGTTTGTCGCCGCTCGCTGCCGGGAAGGTTTCGCTGGTGTACTTGCCGGCGTCGTTGTCCCATCCCTGACAGATCGGACGTTCGACGTCGAGGTCACGCGGGAAGGAGACGGCGACGACGCGGCTTCGGTCGGCGGGAATGTTCACCAGCATGACCGTGTCGGCTCGGGCGCCTTCGGCGTCTTCGACGGTTCCGGCGCCGATCTCACCGCTCGCACCGGCGCGGGTATCGGTGCCGATGATCAGGTACGTCTCGTCGCCGAGTTGACCACCGGCGTCGATGATGTCGTCGGACTCGGTGTCGAGTGCCGCAATCTGATCGAATCCGCCTTCGACCGAGCGCAGATAGCCCCACACGACGCCGGTCAACGCGAGAGACATGACGGCCAGGAACGCTACTGCCGATCGGCCGATCACTTTTGCGCGATGGCGGCGGCGAATCTTGCTTTGCGCCAGACGAGTGGCGCCGGTGTCACCGACTACCCGCGGCACTGCGGAGGTGACGGGATGTTCTTCGGTGATCCAGTCCGCAGCGGCGGGCGGAACGGTCGGACGGGCGGGAATCGGCCGGGCGGGGGGCGGCGACGACGCTGCTGAAGATTGAGTCTTGGGTGGTACGGATTTGTTCGGCGCCGGCTTGGGCGGCGTAGCCGGGGCTGGTGGCGGCTTCTTGTCGCCTACCCGACGGACCAACTCGGCGACCGAAACAGAGTCGTCGGTCGGAGGCGAGTCCCGTCGCCCGGTACGTCCACTGCTGCGACGCTCCGGGGGACTGGGTGGTTGCGGTGTTGGTCGCGGGGGTGTGGCAGGGCGCTGGGGCGTTGCCGGTTGGTCCGGTCGGGCGTTGCGGAAGCGCTTGTCTGCGAGCGGACGTTCCCAGGGGGCGCGGCTCTCGGGCGGAGGTGGGCCCGAATCGTGATCATCACCCACCGATGCAACCTGTCCCGTCGTCGACTGTCAGTAACTCGTCATTCAGATGCCGGCGTCAACCGGTTGTCGACGAAGCTGGAGCCATATTACTGGTGAATCCTGAGTGCTTCACTCAGAAAGTGATGTGAGTAATCCGACGGCGTGTTTTCGCTAGCCACCAGAGTGCATCATGTCAGCTCCCACCGGCACAAGGTCGTCTTCGGGATCGTCGAGCCAACCTTCCGGGAGTGCTACCTGACCGGGTGAGCCTTGGCGTCCGCGCGGGCCTTCGGCGTCCTTGGGGAACGGGACGTCGTGGTCGAGCTGTCCGAGCAGATCGTCCAGTTCGGACAACGTACTGACCAGAGCCATCGAGACCCGCAGATCCGATCCGACCGGGAACCCACGCATGTACCAGGAGACGTGCTTGCGAAGTTCGCGCAGACCCTTCATTTCACCGTGATGTGCGGCGAGCAGTTGGGCGTGACGGGCGATGATCTTGGTGACTTCGCCGAGCGTCGGCGGCGTGGCGATCTGTTGTCCGTTGAGAGCTGCGCTGAGTTCCGCGAACAGCCATGGCCGTCCGAGGCAGCCGCGTCCGACGACGACGCCGTCGCAGCCGGTCTCGTTCATCATGCGGGCAGCATCCGAGGCGTCGAAGATGTCGCCGTTGCCGAGGATCGGCACGTCGGTGACGTGTTCCTTGAGGCGCGTGATCTCGTTCCAGTCAGCAGTGCCGGAGTAGCGCTGCGACGCGGTACGTGCGTGAAGTGCGACGGCAGCGGCGCCTTCAGCTGCGGCGATCCGGCCGGCGTCGAGGTGCGTGTGATGTTCGGGGTCGATGCCGACGCGCATCTTGACGGTGACCGGAATGTCGGTGCCTTCGGTGGCGCGCACGGCTGCCGCGACGATCTGACCGAACAGTCGACGCTTGTACGGTAGCGCCGATCCACCGCCCTTGCGGGTCACCTTGGGTACCGGGCAGCCGAAGTTCATGTCGATGTGATCGGCCATGTTCTCGTCGACGATCATCTTGGCCGCGGCGTAAGTCGTATCCGGGTCGACGGTGTACAGCTGCAGCGACCTGGGCGTCTCGGTCGGACCGAACGTGGTCATGTGCATCGTGGCGGGTTGGCGTTCGACGAGCGCGCGGGCGGTGACCATCTCGCAGACGTAGAGCCCGGACGTGCTGCCTGCACGTTCGAGTTCGAGTTCACGGCACAGCGTGCGGAAGGCGACGTTGGTGACGCCCGCCATGGGTGCGAGGACCACGGGGCTGTGCAGCTCGAGTGAACCGATACGAAGGGATGACATGTCTACCTCTGAACAAATACTTGTGACAATTGGAAGTGCCCGGTACCGAATCCGGTACCGGGCACAGAATAGCTGGTGAAACTAAGAAGCCTGCTGTTCGCGCTTGGCGGCTTCGCGTGCGAGCATGCGATCGCGCTGTTCCTCGAACTTCGTCGCGTTGGCGGCGAGTGTCTCGAGGAAGGCCGCCAACTCTTCGCGCGTGTTCTCGCCTTCGGCGCTGAAATCGTTGCGCTCGAAGATGTTCCACTTGCGCAGGACAGGCCAGACGACCTCGTCGAGGTGCTGGCGAAGGTCGTAGATGCCGTGCTTGGCCATGAGGGCGCCGTTACGGCAGAAGTTCGGCATGCCGGCACCGGGCATCTGGAAGTTCTGGACGATGTTCGCCACAGCCTTGAGCGCCTGATCGGGAGCAAGATCGAGCGCGGCGGCGCAGATGTTGCGGTAGAAGATCATGTGCAGGTTCTCGTCGGCCGCGATGCGCTGAAGCATCTTGTCGGCAATCGGCTCGTCGCAGGCCTTGCCGGTGTTGCGGTGGCTGACGCGCGTCGCGAGTTCCTGGAAGGTCACGTAGGCGACCGAGTGCAGCAGGCCGGCGTCGCCCTCGTCGATGGGTGCGCTGTAACCGTTTGTCATGTGTTCCATGCGGAAGCGCTCGAGCTCGACGGGGTCGACTGCGCGCGTGACGACGAGGTAGTCACGCATCACGATGCCGTGGCGGTTCTCCTCGGCGGTCCACCGGCCGACCCACGTTCCCCAGGCACCGTCCTGCGAAAAGTTCTCGGCGATCTCACGGTGGTACGACGGCAGGTTGTCCTCGGTGAGCAGGTTGGTGATCATCGCGGCGCGAGCTACCTCGCCGAGTTGTGACTGTTCGAGACTCCAGTCTTCGCCGCCCATGGCTGCGAAATTACGGCCCTCGTCCCACGGAACGTAGTCGTGTGGATGCCATTCCTTGGCCATGGAGATGTGGCGGTTGACGTTCTCCTCGGCAACCGGCTGCAGCTCTTGTAGCAGCTCCAGCTGCGTCAGAATCCTCGTCATTTCTTGCCTCCATGTTGAGTGAATGCGCGACTTCGCCCCAGCCTACGGCACCGTAGGTTTGAAAAGAATGGCATGAAAATTGCTCCCCTCGAGGGATGTTACCGATCCGTAGTTATCCGGGGGCACTTTCACTACCAAGTCGTTCTTTCGACGTAGTCGCGGAACGTCCGGGCGGGATCGGACAGCTCGCGGCTCTTCGACCAGATCAGCCCTATTTTTCGCTGTGCTCCTTCGATCGGTACGTAGACGACTCCTTCGGCCCAGATCGGTGGATCCTGAACCGGCATGACCGAGACACCGAAGGACGCGGAGACCAGTCCGCCGACCGTTGCCAGCTCGCTGCTCTCGAAGACGAAATTCGGAGTGAGTCCTGCGGCCGCGCACAGTTCATCGAGAATTCTTCGCATCCCGAAGTTCGGATGCATACCGATGAACGGTTCGTCGGCCGCGTCCGCAAGCTCGACCGAATGCAACTTCGCAAAGCGATGATCAGCCGGAACAGCCAATGCCAGTGACTGCTGGGCGATCTGCATCCACGCCACCTGCGGATCGCGCGGCTGAGGCGAGACGACGGCCAGGTCGGACGTGCCGGCGGCGATTCTGTCGACCAGGAACTGCGCGCTGTCCTGATGCAGTTCGAATCGCACTCCGGGATGCTCGACGCGGTATCCGCGCAGCATGTGCGGCACCAACCAGGTGCCGAACGAGTGGAGGAAGTCGAGCCGGACCGTGCCGCTCTCGGGGCTCGCCAGCGACTGGATTTCGGTCTGCGCGGCGTCGAGGGCACGCAGTGCGATGCGAGCATGTCGATAGAGGATCTCGCCGTACCGGTTCAGTTCGAGTCGGCGTCCCTGACGGTCGAAGAGTGTCACGCCGATCTGTCGTTCGAGACGTGCGAGTTTGCGCGAAAGGGTCGGCTGCGACAGGTGAGTCAGATCCGCGGTAGCGGTCACCTGTTGGGTTTCGGCGAGCACGACAAACCATTCGAGGTCTTCGGTCAGCATCACGAACCCAATCTATATACCCCCAGAGCATATAGAACACCAAGTTTATGCATTTTCTTTTGCCAAGTCGGGGCGGGAGGATTCTTGCCGGAGGTAAGTGATGCCTGGAGGTACGTGGTGACTGTCGAGAATGTGATCGAATCCGAAGTGATGCCGCTTCGCCGCGGAACATCGGGATATCGAACCGTGACCGTTGCGTTGTTCGCGGCCGGGCTGTCGACGTTCATCTCGATGTACGCGGCACAGGCGTTGCTGCCTGCGTTCGCCGAAGACTTCCACGTCTCGCCTGCGGTGTCTGCGCTGTCCGTCTCGGCGACGACGGGCATGTTGGCGTTGGCAATCATTCCGGCCAGTGCGCTCTCCGAGCGGTTCGGTCGCACGCGGGTGATGATCGCGTCGGCGTCGGCGTCCTGTGTGATCGGTTTACTTCTGCCGCTGAGTCCGACGATCGAGGTTCTGCTGGTCGGACGCGCAGCACAAGGATTGGCTCTGGCCGGTGTCCCGGCGGTGGCGATGGCCTATCTGGCCGAGGAGGTCGATCGGAAGGACCTCGGTGCAGCGATGGGAAGGTACGTCGCCGGCACGACGATCGGTGGGCTGATCGGACGGCTCGTGCCGTCGGCCGTTGTCGATTTCAGTACGTGGCGTTGGGCGCTGTTGACTGCGTCCGCGCTGTCGGCATTGTTCGCGCTCAACATGATCCGGCGGCTTCCCGCGTCGAAGTTCTTTCGCCCGCAACCGATATCGGCGCGCACGATCGCGTCGAATCTACGACGCCACCTTGCGAACCCGTCGCTGCGAACACTCTTCGCTTTGGGATTCATCCTGATGGGCGGCTTCGTGTCGATTTACAACTTCCTCGGGTTTCGGCTCACGGCAGCACCTTTCGGCCTTCCTGAAGCGCTTGTGGGCCTGGTGTTCCTTTTCTACCTTGCCGGAACTTTCACCTCGGCGGTAGCCGGCGGGGCCTCTGACCGACTGGGTAGGCGCAGCGTGCTGCTCGGGTCGGTTGTCGTCATCGGTATCGGCCTGGCACTGACCGTTCCGGACAATCTGGCGTTGACGCTCGTGGGGATGCTGCTCTTCACTGGAGGATTCTTCGCCGCACATTCGGTGGCCAGCGGTTGGGTGGGGCTGATCGCTACCGATCACCGGGCCGAGGCGTCGGCGTTGTATCTGTTTGCCTACTACGCGGGTTCGTCCGTGGCGGGCGCCCTCGCGGGTCTTGCATACGCGGGTGGCGGTTGGGTCGGGGTCAGTACTTTTGTGGGCGCGCTGCTGTTGGTTGCGTTTGCCTTGTCACTGAGGATGTTTCGATCTTCGACGATTGACTGAACAGAGCACTGCGGCGACCCCGAACGGGATCGCCGCAGTGCGAATCTGTCGAGCGTCTTACTTCTTGCCGCCGCCGAGGAGGCCGCCGAGCAGGTCTCCGAGGCCGCCGCCACCGGATCCACCCAGGATGCCGCCGAGTGCGCCGCCGATGCCGCCGCCGGAATTGCCGCCGCCGCCGAGAATTCCGCCGAGGAGATCCCCGAGCCCGCCGCCACCGGAGGCCTGAGTCTGCGCGCCGGCACCGCCACCGGTGAACTGCTTGGCGAGGTAGGCCAGGACGATGGGAGCGAGGATCGGCAGCAACTGCTTCACCAGATCGTTTCCACCGCCGCCACCGACACCGCCCAGTGCGCTGGCGACCTGATCGGTGTTGCCGCCGAAGATGTTCGAGACGATCTTCTGACCGTCAGCGGTGTCGACTTTGCTGATGTCGACGCCGTCGTCGAGAAGGCTGGTGTCGGCGTGAGACTGCAACGCGCTTTCCAGCGAGGCTGCACCGGCGGGATCCTGCGCGTTGGCGCCGAGGCCACCGACGAGGGTCGGAAGTGCAGTCTTGACCGCCGATTCGGCAGTTGCCTGGTCGACGCCGAGTTGCTGCGCGATCTGGTCGATGGGGATCTGGGATAGAAGGTCGTCAAGCGATGCCATTGATGCCCTACCTCTTCTGGGGTACTACTCGTCAGTACCCGGCTGTTGCAGACACTAGTGAATGTCGGCGTCGACGGTAACCCTCCGGTTGCCGAGCGGTCAGGCTCGGGTCTTCTCGCGGGGGACCAGGCACGCTAGGAGAGCGAGAATCAGTCCGCCGGCCGTCAGAATGAATCCTGTCTGATTTGTCAGGATCGTGGAGTAGTTTTCCCTGATGACATTGTCGAACTGATCGTTCACGCGGTAGTAGAACGTGCCAAGAGTCCCCAATCCCACGATAATTCCGATCCATGCTGCGATGCGAGAACCGAACAATGCGGCGATCAGAATCAATACGGCGGCGGCGAGCAGAAGTATCGCCATCGACCGGTAGAAGGTCACGGACTGATCGCCGAGTTGCTCGATTGCCCACCCGGCCGGAAAGCCGTCCCGCAGGTCCTCGAGGCGAACGTTGTCGGGTTTGACCCCGGCCAGTACGTACATGAACGAGCCGACGGCAACGGCGATTCCACAAATGAGCAGAACGAGATGAACTAACGTGCGCATGCCAGTCTCCCTGTGTTCGGAGTTCGGTGACGCGGTCGTCGCCGAGCCTAGCTGTGTCGCGGGTGTCAAGCTCGGTACCGGGCGTGCAGAATCGTCTCCATGCCCGACAACATGCGTCGACTCGAAGAGATCTCGCTGTCGCTGCCGGAAGCGGAGCGCGTCGACATCGAAGCGTGGGACGGCCACCCGACGTTCCGGGTCCGCGGCAAGAACTTCGTGTTCTGCAACGTCGAAGCCACCTCCTTGACCGTCAAGCTGAGCAAGGAGGAAGCCGAAGCGGTGGTGGCCACCGAACCAGGCGCAAGTGCTGCGGGCTATGGACTCGGTCGACACGGGTGGGTTGCACTCGACATCGGCACCGACGTTTCCGAGGAGAAATGGTCGCAACTGGAGGAGTGGATCTACACCTCGTTCACCCTCGTTGCGCCGAAGCGGCTTGCCCGGATCGTTCTCGATGCGGATGAGGAACGCCCGTAACGGATAGATTCGTCAGTACAGACGCCGACTAGACGAGGAATTGTCATGACGACACCGGAAACTTCACCGGCCACCGCAAAACCGGGCATGCCGCCGTGGGCGAAGAAGGCCATCGGGATCGCAGTGATGGCGGTGGTCCTGGTCATCGCTTACTTCATCCTTGCCGCCTTCCTTCCGCGTTGGTGGGCGCAGCGCATTGCGTCGTTGGCGAACGGCAGTTTCAGCGCCGGAATCGCGTGGGGGCTGCTGTTCGGTCTCGTGTGCACCCTGGTCCCGCTCATCTTCTTCCGGGCGGTCTGGCAGGTGCGCAAGCGCAAGCATGCTCGAATCATGCAGATCACGGCTCTCGCGTTGGGTGTGATCTTCGCGCTGCCGAATCTGCTCTCTCTGACAGTTGTTCTCGGCAACAACAACGCTGCGCATGCGGGCGAGCGGATCCTCGACGTCGACGGCCCCGGATTCCGCGGAGCATCCGTTGTCGGTGCCGTCCTGGGCGTTGCGTTGTTCCTTGGACTTGTCGCGCTCGGCTACATGTACAAAAAGCGTGGAAAGGATCTCGACAAGATGCGCGGTGAGCTCAAGCAGCACGAGCCGCAGAGCAAGGGCGAGGCTCCGGCTCCGGAAATCTGAGTCAGCTCTTCGACCGAGTACTCAGGCCGACACCGACTCCGACGGTTCCCGCCGCCACCAGTCCGGCGAGCGGGACAGCCCAGTGTCCGGCAAATGTGCAGGCGAGAACCAGGATTGCACTCACCGGTAGAACGGCCTGCTCGATCCTGTCGCGCTTGAAGTGGCGTGAATGCATGAGCCACACGAAGATCAGGAACATCGCGGCCGGAATCGTGACCGCGGCAGATGCTGCGAACGTCGAAATGTGCGCTTCGCCAACTGCTTCCTCGACGGCTACTTCGATGCCGGCGCCGATGGCCGCAGCGGATCCGAATACGAAGTAGTGCCCGTATCCCCACAACAGGACGGCGCGATTGCCTTGGTCTGCGAGGTACTCGTGGATCGGGACGGCGAAGTAGATCCACAACGCGGAGAACACGATCAGAACTCCGCCGACGGCAATCGGAATCAGTAGATCGGCGGCGTCGAAATCCCGGATGCCGGATTGGACCGCGATGGTCGCGGCAGCGATGGTTTCGCCGAGCATGATGATGGTGAAGAGGCCGTAGCGTTCGGCGATGTGATGCGGGTGCCACGGCGTCTGGTGGTTGCGTTCGGCGATCGCCGGCACCGCGAGTTCGGCGATCATGAGAACGAAGAAGCCCGGAATCCACGCCGACGCCGGCATCAGAAGCAGCACGATCCAGCCGGCCTGGACGATCACGAGCCCGGCGGCATATTGCAGAGCAGTCGTTCGCGCTGCACCGGATTCACCGCTGGCGGCTCGAAGCCATTGGCAGGTGAGCGCAATTCGCATGATGAGGTAGCCGACGATGGCCGTCGTACGGTCGGTTCCGTCGAATGCGTCGGGGATTCCGGCGGCGAAGACGAGCACGCCACAAATCTGTACGAAGGTCGCGACCCGGTAGGGGACGTCGTCCGTGTCGTAGGCAGACGCGAACCAGGTGAAGTTCACCCACGCCCACCACAGCGCGAAGAAGACGAACATATAGCCGGCGATGCCGTCGGCGTAGTGGCCCTCGGCAACAGCATGCACCAGTTGAACTCCGGCCTGTGCGGCTGCAACCACGAAACACAGGTCGAAGAACAGTTCGAGTGGTGTCGATGCGCGATGGTTCTCGTCGCGGCTGCGTGCGCGCATCCGGATGATCGGCATAACGGCCCGGCCGTGGCCCGCGCCCGTACTGGTGTGTTCTGTCATCGTCCCCACCTTGCTCCGACGTCTAGTGCAGGAGCGCAGTCTAGGGCGAATTCCGTCGGGTCGACGAATGAGACATTTCGCCCCTCACCACACGAGAACGGGTTTGATGACGCGCCCCGACGCTTGATCTTCGACGGCTTTGTTGATGTCGGAGAAGGCGTAGCGCGTCACCAAGCGGTCGATCGGAAACCGGCCACCAGTGAAGAGTTCGACGAGTTCGGGGATGAACGTCGAGACTTCCGACTCTCCTTCGATGCATCCTCGAATTGTCTTTCCGCTCAGCATGATGTCGGCCATGTTCATCTCGACCGTGGACGCTCCGAGTCCGACTACCGCCAGTGTTCCCCGTGCTCGAAGTGATGTGACGGCTTGATTGATCACGGAGCCGATTCCGGTGGTGTCGAGGGAATGTGTCGAACCTCCGTCGGTGGCGGCGCGTACTGCTTCGACCGCGTCCTCGGTGGTCGGATCGACAGTGACGGCGCCGAATTCCTCGGCGAGTGCGCGCCGCTGCGCAACGGGGTCCACGGCGACCAGGGTGGAAACGCCGGCAGCCCTCGCTGCCAGTAGCGCTGCGAGTCCGACGCTGCCGGCTCCGAAGACGACAAACGTCGAGTCGGGCTCGGGGCGAAGTAGATTCAGCACGGCACCCGCGCCGGTTTGAAATCCGCAGCCGAGGGGAGCCGCGACGGTCAGGTCCACTGCAGGATCGACGACGACGGTGTTGTCGGCAGTGGCGATGACGTATTCCGCGAAGCTGGACTGGCCGAAGAATGCGGACCGTATCGGAGTTCCGCTTCGCCGGACCGGCGTCGAGCCGTCGGTGCGTGCGCCAGAGCTGTTGAGCCCGTGTGAGCTTTCGCAGTACGCCCGATGGCCGCTGAGACACTGCCTGCACACACCGCAACTGCGGTAGCTCAGCAACACGTGATCACCGGGCGCAATGCTGTCGATCGACGAGCCGACGGCCTCGACCACCCCCGCCCCTTCGTGCCCGAACACGCAGGGGCCGAGCCTTTCCGGTAGCACCGACTTCGTGAACAGATCTGTGTGGCACAGGCCGGTAGCGACGATGCGAACCAGGATCTCGTCTGCGCGGGGTTCGTCGATTTCAACGGTGTCGAGTGTGAAGGGGGAGTGCGGGCCGTGTGAGAGCGCCGCTGTCATCTGCATGGAGGATCTCGAATTCTGTTCGGCGCGAATCACGCTCGCTCGAGCAGGAAGTAGTAGTGCTGCCCACCGTCGAGAACCAGCGCCGACTTTCCGTTCATGATGCCCATCAGTGTCGAGTCGTCGACCTTCTTGAAGTGGTCGAAGATCGGCGCACCGTCGTAGACCATCGTTGCCGTGACTTCGCCACGAAACTCGATGTTCCACAGGCTTGCTTCGCCATTGCCGCCCTTGACGTCGGAATGGAGGTTGCCGTCTTCGTCTCGGCAGATCAACGGCTTGGCGTCCTCGACCGAGTTGAAGGTCTTGCCGTACCAACGGCTCGCGAACAGCTTTTCGTGAAGCCGGTGACCGGTGGCGAAGTCGTTACCCTTCCACTCGCCGAGGATTTCTTCGGCGGCGACGGTTTCCAGCGCGGCCCACACTTCGTCGAGTTCTGCTGGTGATACACCACTTTCCGCAGCACGGAGCCGGGCGAAAGCAGTTCGGGCTTCGTCGAGATTCATGTCTCTCCTCGAGTCGACGGTAAGTGGCACGACTTGTTCGCGAACCAAATTGTTCGTCAACTCTGCACGCTACGCCGAACCGGATGGTTCGGCAACGGTCGATTCGTTCTAGGCTGTCAACATGCGCTCAGCAGGGGAAGCTACGAGGGACCGCATTCTGGCGGCCGCAAAGGACGAATTTGCCACGTACGGGCTGGCCGGCGCGCGGATCAATCGGATCGCCGCGCAAGCGCGTGCCAGCAAAGACCGTCTCTATGCGTACTTCGCAAGCAAGGAAGAGTTGTTCGCTGCCGTGACCGAACAGTGGACGTCCGAAACAACAGCGGAGACAGCACTTCGAGGTGACGACTTGCCGGGCTATGCAGGTCGCCTCTTCGACAACTACGTTGCCCATCCCGAGAACGCCCGATTGCAGCAATGGGCGGATCTCGAAGCGCCGGACGTCATGAGCGAGGACGACATACGAAGCAAGACCTTCCGGCCTAAAGTTGCGGAAATCCGCAAGGGGCAGCTCGAGGGACACATCGACCCCGCGTGGAATCCCACGGAGTTGATCCTGCTGATCACGGATATCGCCCGGATGCTCGCGCTCAAGTCGACTCGTTCCATCCCTCGACGTCGGGAGGCGGCAGTCGAGGCGGTTCGGCGTTTGATTGTGGCGTAGCGAGTCCAAACGCGAACGTCCACGCCCGTCGCTGTGTGGTTGCCCGGATTTACGGATTTCTCAGTAACGGTGCGTACGTTGGGCGTCGGCTCGTTGACGCCCTCGGGATGTTGACGTGCCGCCAAAACTTTTGTCGTCGACTGTTCAGATGCTGGTGAGCAAAAGGATCGCGGCCGGCCACCCTGACTGAATATCGTCGACGCCGAGCGTGTTCCTTCGGTGCGCGCACCTGTTCAGCATCTGGAGTGGACCCGTGTCGAAGTGGCCGTGCATATGAAGATCTCGAAGAAGGTAGCGCTGGTCGTTGTGGCTGCTTGCGCCCTGACGTTGGGATCGGCGCAAGTCGGAACCGCCCGCGCGGATGCGCCGGTCAAGGTCAGCGTGGCCGGTCATGTGGTGAGCGCCGGGCACTTCGAGCAGGTGCGGCGCCCCAACCGGTGTGTGAAGGCCGGGACGGGGAAGTCGAAACCGAGCGAGCAGAAGTCCACGAATCGCAGTGGGCGTCGAGGCAGCGGGGGATGCTTCTGACAGTGATTGCGAAGTTCCGCAATCAGCCGTCGCAAATCTGTAACACGTTCTAATCTTGCGGTATGGACGTGACTTACGAAGGGACCAAACGCGAAGTCGCTACCGACAGGGGGACTTTGCGCTATCACGAGGCGGGCGATGGTCCGCCGTTGATCCTGTTGCACGGCTCCGGGATCGGCGTGAGTGGATGGCGGAATTACCGGGGGAACCTCGAGGTGTTCGCAAAGCACTTCCACTGCTACCTCCTGGAGTTCCCGGGTTTCGGCGTGAGCGATGCCGTCGACGGTCATCCAGTTCTCACGGCAACCTCGGCGGTGGTTCGATTCATGGATGCGCTGGGAATCGAATCCGCTGCGATGATCGGCAATTCGATGGGCGGAGTTGTCGGGGTCAACGTCGCGATGAGGTTCCCTGACCGCGTCCGCAGATTGGTCACCATCGGAGGCGTGGGCCCGAATATCTTCAGTCAGAACCCGAGCGAAGGTACGCGTCTCCTCCAGGAATTCGCCGACGCTCCCAGCCGTGGGAAGTTGGTTCGCTGGCTCGAGTGCATGGTTTACGACAGATCCGTGATCACCGAGGAGCGGATCGAGGAACGATGGCAAACGGCCAACGATCCGGCCTCGCACCAGGCATTGACCGCGATGTACGGATCCAAAGCCTTTGCCGCTCAGCAGCAGATGATGTCCAACCCGGATGTGCCGCCGTACTGGTCGATGATGCACAAGGTGCAATGCCCGACCTTGCTGACATGGGGGCTCGATGATCGGCAGTGTCCACCGGACATGCCGATGATTCCGATGCGACTGATTCCGAACGCCGAACTGCATGTATTTCCGAACTGCGGGCACTGGGTGATGATCGAAGCCAAGGAGGCATTCGAGCGCGTGACCCTCGAGTTCCTGCTTCGATGACCTGCTGTTGCATTCATGTGGCACGAATCGATGTGGCACGAATGCACAAGACCCGGCGCCTCTGAATGAGGCGCCGGGTCTGTGTTTGTGCCCCCAGTAGGACTCGAACCTACGACCTGCGGATTAAAAGTCAGAACCCAGACGTGTCACCTGGTGATACCCAATGACGAATGGACCTCGTTTCGGCTGGTGGACGCCGATCCGAGGTCCGTCTCGTGATGCCTGGTTGTGTGGTCACACGCGTCGTCTGTGACCACACTGAAGCCACGAAGGGTGCGGACCGCCCGGTTCTCTCGAATAGGCTGATTCGGTGGACCTCACTACTCTTCTCGCATTACTCGCGGCCGTCTTCGCTGGCTTCACACTCTTGGTTGCCGGTCGACAACTTCAGGTCGCAAAGGACTCGATTGGTGGTCACGGCATGAGCGTGGCATTTGCGAGGACGGAAGAGCCCAAGAAAGGGCGTGACGGAATCTCACGCAAACCTTGGAAGGCTTCGGTCTACGTTGTCGGGCCAGGGAAGAGATCTGAGGTTGCGGTCCATCTCGACGGCGTGCGGGTAATCGGTTCGCCGCTCGAAGTTCACCCTGAGCTTGCGGCGACATCGCCGCCGATCGTTGTTCGGTTCCAAGCCAGCGATGCGGAAGAAAGCTCAGGATGGATCGTAGTGACTTGGTCGGAGCCTAAGGGGCAGGGCGTCGTTCGTCGGGCGATGCGGTTCTCGCTGTCAGAATCGCCAACTGAGGAATGGCGATGGAATACCTTCATGGCGGTACGTGTCTGGTGGCGTCGGCGGCGAGCCCCACTGACGAACTGGCGTCCTGGTACGCCTACGAAGCCTCTCGGGAAATGGATCAAGATCCGAGATCTTTCAGCACTTCCAGGTGAAGGCCCGACTCCAGTTTCAGACAGAAGGCGTGAGAGAAGGCTGCATCCAGTGCCGGAAGACTGATTACTTGCACGAATGCAAGTAATTCTCAATCGCAGGTTGCGCCGTCTCGGATGATTGTTGCTGCTTGAAACTTGGACTTGAGACCTGTCTGCGCCAGGCCGAGATTGTCGAGCGCAAAGGATGACGTGCCGAGCGTTGCGCCGCTCGTGTCTTCCGCAGACGTTCCACAAACGATGTTGACGTGCCAGCCGCCTTCTTTTCCGGAGTGCAGGGCCACCACGTTTTGCATGACCCGGGTCATTTGCGCGGCCGGATAGCGGGTCGGGACAACCACTGTGACGTAGCGGGGACCATTGACGCGCATCCAATACTCGGGGACCACGTACGGAGTTGTGGTTGCTGCGCTGGTCGTTGCGGGTGCCAGGGTGGTTGTGGATTGCGCAACGGTCTGCGTGGTCGATGCAATCTCGGGTTCCGGTTCGCCCGAGCATCCCGCCAGGGTCGCGATCGAGAGGCCGGCAACCAATAGAGCCGTGGATGTCCGTTTCATGGCCAATAGATACCAGACCGGGCAGACTGCAAACGAGGGAGCGCCCCAACCGTGACGGTTGAGGCGCTCGATTGCCAAGCCCTATCAGTTGTGACCGATAAATAGGCGAAATCTATTTACGCTGTTCATCGGCCTTTGAGTCCTTCTCGGATGGATTCGGCGATGGTTTCGGCTACTACGTCTTTGCGGTCGATGCACGCGTTTTCGAGGTACTTCGCTTCACCGTCCTGATGGTGGTAGCCAAGCTCTTCATGTTGACGCACTGCGTACGGTGTGTCGAAAGCGACGATGGCCTCGTTGCCTTCAGCCTGCGTGTACGAGGTATTGCGGAGTACACCTGTCTCTTTCGGCGCTCGCAGCACTGCCTCTTGGTGGATGATGTCAGCGGCTTGCTGTAGGCCTCGGGTTGCTGCGCGTTCGACTGCCGCGATGATGGCGTTGAAGTCGTTGCTCATGGGTGTCCTTCCGGGCGGCCCAGCCGGTGAAGGCTGGGCCGCAGGGGTGTCAGGCTGCGTCGCCGCCGCGAGGTTCGAAGATCGTCAGCTTGGATTTGCCGACGCGGCTCGCGATAGCGGTGAGGTCGAAATCGTCGTCGTCGCTGTCGTTGCTAGCGGCATCGTCGGCCGGTGCGGTGTACCCGTTCGTGCCGGGTACGCGGGTGTCACCGGAGCCTGCGTAGATCTGCATCTGGCGGGGTTTCCCTGTTATTGCCGAGGCGGTGCCAGGCACGTCGATGAATGTGTCTTCGGGGTCAGTCTGTGTGTAGATCTCGATGTTCTTGCTCATGGTGTTGTCTCCTGGGGTGTCACTCGTCGAAGTAGTCAAGTTCATAGATGTAGTGCTTGATGGGTCGTGCGGGGTTGTTCGTCTCCGCCCCTTCGGCGAGTTGCCGCTCGCGTTTGCCGGCCTCCCACTCAGCGAAATTGCCTACGGGCGAGGGCTGGGTATCGGCTGGATCAGGGTTGGGGATCGCTCGGAAGAACCTGTTTGGCATCGGTTACTCCTAGTCGCGGTGCAGGCGGTGTCGGCCGCTGTTGTCGGTAATGAACCCATGCACGCGTCGGATGCCGGTGCGGCCCTCGTCGAACGCGTATCCGAGGTAGTCCTCGCTGATCCCTGGGAAACGGGGGTCAGGCAGGCCGAGAGCGCTTGCCTGGCTCTCGTAGCTGCGGGCTTGCTTCTGGCGGGCGTTGATGAGGCTCTTGAGTCGTTTGGTCGAGTTAACGATGTCGGCGTAGGCCTCCTGCATTTCGCTTTCAGCGGCGTTTGACCACGCTGCAACTTGAGTGCGGTAGCCCTCGACGGACTTACGGTGGTTCTCCTCGCGCTGTGCTGCTTCGACCTTCTCGGCTGCCTTGCGTCGAAGTCCGAGAAAGCTCAGCTTCTCTCGGGCCTTGCTGATCGCGGTCGAGGTGACAGCGGTGTCGCCGTTGATGACCTTCGTTTCGAGATCCTCGACAGCAGCAGTGGCGTCGGTGATTTCGGCGTCGATGTCAGCGACGGTGGGAATGCTCGTTTCAGTCATGCTGTTTTGTCTCCTGGGTTGAGTGTTGTTGTTGCTGTTGTGGTTTCGACCTGCGGACTGAATGTCCGATGGTGCGTGTATTGATGCAGGTCAGAGGCTGTGTGGTCACGCAGTGGTCACAGCGAAATCAGAGCCCGCCCTTCATGATTGAGATGTTCGCCATGCCGGTTCCGTTGTCTACGTTGACGCTTGCGCGGATCGGCTCACGGTTCTTGATCGCCAACAGAATTGCTTCGAGGATTGGCGCGAGTTCGTCGGTGACTTGCCCGAACCCCTTCTCCAACTGAGCGGAACTGTTGGCGCCTGTGTCGAATTGACCGGTGAAGTTGCCATCTGCGTCGAAGCCACTTGCGAGTGCGAACGCACTGCCGACGCCGAATGCGAGGGCGTTGTATGCCGCTGCTCTGCGCCCGTTGGCGGTGGTGGGCACCTTCAGCCCGGGGGCTTCTCCGACATAGCCACCGAAGCCGCCTAGGCCGCCATGGATCCCGCCGTCCTCGAACGGGACGAGCTCGAATCCGAAGCCGTTGACAATCTTCTTCGTGACCGCAAGGGACTGCCGACGCTTGGCAGGATGCAGTGGGATGTAGCCCTCTCCACCTGTGCCTGGCTCGGCGAACCGAACGAGGTCGGCGCCGTCCGGGTAGATGCCAGCCTGTTCAGGTAGTCCGCGGATCCCGCCATTCTCGAAGACTCGGAACGCTCCCTTCCAGATCAAGTTGTCATCCGGGGTGGCCTCTGCTGCCGGCGCGCTTGTTGTGGTCGGTGCACTCGGGGTGGAGGTCAGCGACGATGTTCCGGGCCAGTTGGTGACAAACACCCGTTGCCCATCAGTCGCCAACGCCACACCAGAATCCGTCGTCGCAACAGTCATCTGACCGTTACCGCGAGCATTCGACGCAGCGATGATCTCGTCCGCCTCAGCAGCCTTCACTGCATAATTCGAACCATCCGCAGTGCCCGACTGCTGCACCTTCTGCGCCGCCTCAGCCTCCGACATGCTGTTGTAGTCGAAGTCGTCGAGCTTGTCGTAAAACATGCCCGCAGCCCTGGTCGGATCCTTCCGGTCCTCCAACGTGCCCCAACCACCGTTATCGCGCTGCTGCATGATGCCGGCGTTATCGCCGTCCATGCCGTGATCGAGGTTCTGCAAATCGGTTTCAGCGAGGGCGGTCATGACCGCGGCCTTGATGCCCTTATCGCTGATGCCGCGGCGCTTACCTTCCGCGATCACCTGATCAGCGATCTTCTCCCGCTCCGTCCGAGTATCCGGAGCAGCAGGAGCCGCTGCTTGGGCGCTACCGGCAGGTTCACCCAACGGCTGCTTCGCCGCGACGTGCACATGGTTGGTGTGATCACCCGCACCCGCATAGAACGAGTCCGGAACAAACTCACCATCCTTGATGCACCTACCGAACCTCGGATCGATGTAGATCAGCTCAGCCAACTGCTTCTGATAGTTGTCGGCCATGTAATTCGCCATCGCCAACTGCTCATCCGTATTCCCAGACCCGTTGGAGAAGTCCGCTGCCTGACCACTGTTGTGATACGACGTGGACCCATCCGAACGGTACGAGGAGAACGCGTGCCCGTTCTGCAACAGTGCCGGGAACTTGCGTGCAGCAATACCTTCGAGGCTTTCAACCACACCACCGTCAGCCATCGGCTTCACATCATCGAACCGGACAACGCCGAATCCCATGCGCCGCGCAGTCTCGGCAAGGATCTGCTCGGATCGGCCGCGCTTGGATGGAGCGCCGGGAATGAAAGCCTCCCAACCTGTTTCGGCTTCTGCCCATTGGTAGATTCCGCGTCCGTAGCCGTTCCGGATTGTCGCCTGTCCAGGCTCGTGGATGTTGCCGTCTGCGTTCTGGCTGAGCGGTACTGGTCCACTGATCCGTGCGGCCTCGGCCGGCGTGTAGCCCTTCGACTCCCAGTAACCGTTGTGGGTTTCCTTCGCGTTGACCCAGATCGTCATACTGCGACCCTGTTGCAGCCACGCTTGCAGGTTTGCCTCTGCCTGCTCGGTCTCGGCGTGCACCTGAACTGTGCCGTCCTTGAGGACTTCGACCTTCACACCTTCGAGCGCTCGAAGTGAGTCGATCGAGTCTTTAGTCAGCGCCGATGTGACGATGGTCTTCGAGTCGGGAACCTTGATGACCTTGTCGCGCAGCACGTCGAAGTCGCTCTTGGCGTCCGGCATGCCCTCGGTGCGCACCTCGGTGGACACGAACTCGGGTGTGAGCCCGAGAGTGTTCAGGTACTTGACCGCGGCTTCGTTGCTACCGAGCGTCGCACTGAGCTGCTGAATCAGCGCGTCGCGGTTGCCGGCGTACTGCTGTGTCAAGTTCTCGACCGTGTTGCCTGCTTCGAGTCCGGTCTTGATCTGGTCTCGGAACTGGCCGGACAGTCCGCGCAGCCGGTTCTCCATCTCCGCTTGCAGTGGGTTGGCCCTGTCGATTGCGCCGTTCCAGTTCTCGATCTTGATGACCGAGCCGTCGACGGCGACACCGATTTCGCCAATGGATTTGGTGACCTTGGCTGTCTGGTCGTTGAACGCTGCCGAGAGCTTGAGTTCGTCGATGAACCCGTTCGTCCGATCCTGGGCTGCACCGAGCGCGGGAATGTAGTCCTCTCGAATCGTGTCTGCTGTGCCGGACAGGAAGCCTTTGATTCCGCCTTCACCGTTTTCTCCGACACCTGCCTCCCGGGTGGTCCTTGCGAGTTCTCGCAGCTTGTCGGCCGCGCCGCCTGTAGCAATGCCGAGGATCTGCCCGAAGCCAGGGATGGACTCACCAACCGAGAGGATGTTGGCGCCCATCTCCAGGAACGATGCGCCGGTCTCGGATGCCGCGCCGGCGAATTCGGCGAGCCCATCGAGCCCCGATGCTACGAACCCGAGTACTGACTTGCCGAGTTCGAACGCCGCGTTACCTGCGGTCTGGAAGAAGTCGATCACTCCCACTCGGTTGTTCGATATGTTGTCGGCCCACTCTTTGATCTGTGGTCCGAATGCTGCTGCGAGGGCGGCCTTGAATCCGTCTGCCACCGTTGAGATGGAGTTCATCGCACCCTTGACCGATGTTGCCGTGTTACCGCCGATTTGATTTGCCAGCTTCCCGGCGGCACCTTCGAACTCGCCGAAGTCAGCAAGAGCCTTCGACGGATCCCACTGAGACAGAGCGCCAATGAAGTCACCGGACGTGTCACCAAGCAACGCCATCGCCGCAGCGTTTCGCTTCACCGGATCCTCGATTGCGCTGATCTTGTCGAAGGCCTGGTCGAAAGCGGCGTCCGCTTCAGGTCCACCCTTCTTGAACACCTCGTACATTTCGGCGCCGTTCAGGCCGATGTCGTTGAGAGCCGTGACGATCGTGTCGCCCTCTTCAGTGATGCGACGGCCAAACTCACGTAGCGAGTCACCGGCCCGGTCCGAGTTGTCCGCGCCGTTGTCCGTCGATTGCTCGATCAGTGCGAGGGCCATCTCGGCTGAAATGCCGGCGTTCTTCCAACCAGCCGAGTACTCACTGATCGTTTCGAGAAGATCGCCCTGCTTGTTGGCGCTGCCGCCGACAGCATTGGCGATCATGTCGGACGCTTCTTGCGCGCTCGCCGCAAGACCTGTGGACATCAGCGACGAGACAGCCAGGACTGATTGCGAGACCTCCCCGTCGAGAGCGGTGGAGATGGTGTCCAAGCTGGCAATGACTTTCTCGGCGTCCTGCTGTGTGGCACCGGGATCGATGACATTCGACTGCAACGCCAGGGTGAGTGTCGAGAGGTTGGCCTCGACTGACTCACCGAATGCGTCCGAATACGCTTCCCCTGCTGCGAGACCGAACTTCCGGGCCTGCGCCTCGGTGGTCTTCGTACGGGCTTGGAATAGGTCGAGGTTGGCTTCTTGCTCCATGCCGTCACTGATGGCGGCGGCGAGAGCAGCACCGACACTAAGACCGATCACACCGACACCAAGCAGGGCGCCAGCGATAGGGCCAGTCGAGGAAGACAGCTTCCCGATCTTGTCGGTGAACCCGGACAGGAAGTTCCCGCCCATGTCGCGGCCGGCGCCACCAGCACCTGATGCAGCGCCGCCGAGGTCATCGCCCAACTGACCGACCTGGCGGCTGGCCTGCGATGCAGACGTACTGATGCGGTCCACATCGGTGGCAGCACCGCGGGCAGCGCTCCCGAGTCGGTTCACATCCTGCGAACTCTGACCAACTCGGGAAGCGTCTCGGGCGGCGTCGCCGGCAGCGGTGCCGAGCCTGCCCATGTCCTGCTGGGCACCCGACGTGGAGGTACTGAGCCGATCAACACCCTGCGCGCTCTGCCTGAAACTCTGGTCAACCCTGCGCGCTGCCTGCTGCACCGTCGATTCAAACCTGTCCGTCTGCTGCCCAGCGGTGCGCATGTCCCGAATGAATTGGTCCATATCCACAGTCAGGTGGGCGACGAGATCTGCGACATTGAGAGGCATTAGCGACCACCTCGCTTACCGGACTTCACCTTGGGCTTCGGCTTCTTCTCAGGCTTCGGAGCGAGGAACTTCTCTGCGATCCACTCCAGATCCACCAGCTTCCCGAGCTGCCCCAAGCTCCAGTGAGCTTCGGCCATATCGGGGGAGAAACCGAAGTGGAGCTGCGCGGTGCGGCCGGCGTGCAAAATCATGGGCCACGTGATGTTGTCAGCGACCATTTCGGCGACAACACCCGCGAGTTCCAGTTTGCTGGTTTCCTCGTCGCGCTCGGCGCCGAGGATCAGCAATGCATCCTCGACCTGCTCGTTTGGCGGTACGCCTTCCTGTGCCACGCGTTCACGCAGCGCGAAGCATTCCTCGGCGCCAGGCGCCGGCACGGTGTACCAGTTGCCCTTGATCGGCAGGTGCAGATCCGGGTCGAAGAAGGTGTCGAGATCCTTGTAAGCCATGTCAGGACTCCTGTCCGTTGGCGCGGACGCCTCGAACGCAACCGATCAATGTCATGACCGTTTGGTAGTTGGACAAGTGCTGTGCGAATGCGAGAGCGTGCTCGCTGTGATCGGCCTGCGCGGCCACAGTCAGCCGAGTGATTTCGTCGTCAGTCATGGCGTCGAGAACCGATCGAACGGCGCCGTTGTTGTAGCCTTCGATGCCGTTGACGATGGCGGCGAGGTCGGCGCGGCCTTGTTGGTCGCTGTTGCGGTTTGTCATGTGTTCTCCGAGGGTTCGGACCTGCGGATTGAGAATCCGATCAGGTGTGTGTTTGTGCAGTTCAGGCCACCTGTGGTCACAAGGTGGTCACGCGCTGCTGTTGCGGTGAGCATCGCGATTTCCTTCCGTTCGAACGAATGATTATGCGGATTTGTGCATAGTCATTCGTTTGTGTTCATCATGCGAGAGGGGTCCGACACGCTCGACTGGTTTGGCTGGATCCGCTGTCCCGGCGTCTTTTGCTTTTCGTCGTGGCGGTCGTTGGTTCGAGACGAGCCGGCCGTTCCAGATGCCGGATGCCTCGTGGTCGAGCGCCGAGCTTTCGCATGCGGAGCGCACTGGGCATGTCAGGCAGATCTTGCGTGCCTGGTGGTGCCTTTCGGCGCGCTCCTTTTCGGGTTCGGCGTCGTGGTCTTCTCGGTCGAGGCGATCGTCGAACAGTGGCGCTTTCCCTTTGCAGGCTGCGCCGTCGAGCCGAGGGTCGACGAGGATGCTCAATGCTGGTGGTGCCATAGCTCGTAGAAGCGCGTCGAGCGCCACCTTGTCCAGATCACCGCGGGCGTTCATCTCGTGGCTCCTCTCGCGTGCGCACATGCGGGCGCGGATCGATCACTTCTCGCAGATGCACGCGCCTGCGCGGACCTGTCAGCGGACGCCGTGAACCTTGGTGGGGTTGGCGAGGTTCGGCCGGCAACGCAGGCATGGGCGCGGGCGGCCTTGTTCGTCTTCTCCGAGCCAGCCGTTATCGCACTCGTGGGGGAGTGGCTCGGTGCTTGTGGTCTCTGTTCGTTCTTCGCCGTAGCGGTCAGGCATTGCAGGGTTCCTCTCTCCCGTGCGCGGTAGCCGTGCCGAACGTTCGCTTCTCCCGTGCGCGGGGTCGCCATCAAACGTGTGATTCCCGTGCGCGGAGAGGCAAGTAAACGTCTACTTCGCGCACGTGGTGAGCCCGGTGAACGTTCATTTCTCGCGCACGCGGTAGCGGTGCCGGACGTCCGATTTGAATCGAGATGGGGGCAGGGCCCTCCCGCGCACGCACGCAGGAGGGCTGCCAAAGGTTTGGCTGGGCTGGTCATGCGATGAGGCCTTGACCGTTGTTTGCCCAGCTTGTGGGGCGTTCTGTGTCGCTTTGTGGGTGTCCGAAGCATGGGTAGGCGCGGTCGGTGAGTATGAGTCCGGCTTGTGCGGGTGTTCGGCACTGTTCGGCTCGTCGGTGGAGATCGAATGCTGAGGGGCTGCTCACCGTTATGTGACAAGCCGAGCAGTGGCAGGTGGACATGCCACCCCAAGTTGCTCCGCACTGGTTGCAAGTAGTCATTGTGCTGTCCTCATTTCCGGCTAAGCCGTAGGAATCTCGGCCCCGTTTAGGGGTTGGCTGGTGTCCTTGACTGGGTGAAGGTGTTTGCGTCGCCCTAGACGCTGATTTCGGTACTTCACGAGTTCGGCGCGAATCGCATACCAGCTGTGGCCCCACTCGATCATGTCCACGGCGTAGGTGTTCTCGTCGTCGGACAGCGCGCCCAAGGTTCTCCGTAGGTGGTCCATCGGAGTTGGCTCGGGTTTCGGTTGTTGCTCGTTGCTGTAACGATCAGCCGAATTCGAATGGGATGGAGGTTCTTTGGTTTGCGCCGCATTTTCGGTCTCGCGCTCATGCGCGCTCGCGCCTGCGTTACTTACGTAAGGGAGAGCCCTCTCTTGTAAAAGGTTTTGTTGGTTAGGTTCTGTTGGGTCGTCATCGGTAACGACCGATAGCGGCTCGTTTGACGACCGGTCTCTGTCGTTTGACGACCGGTCTGCGAGAACGGTCGTCATGGGTGACGAGTGGTTGATGTCCTGATCGGTAGTCACTGATGACGACCGATCAGGAAACGTCAACGCGTACACATCAGCCCACGCACGACTCGGGTGGCTGTTCGATTCATTCGTTCGCTTCAGCCATCCCGAGTCCCTGCAATCACGCAATGCGCGGTCAACCGTCGACAACGAAATCCCAAGATCCTCGGACAGGACGGAGCGGCCAGGATGCGCGCCGCCACCGTCGCCAGAGGCGTAGTCCCACACTCGGACGCCCACCAGCTTCGCTGTCTTGCCGAGATCCGAAGCGAGGAACTCTCGGTGCCATCGGAACTTGAGACCTGAGGTCACTCTGTGTCACTCCTCCCCGGCTCGAAGTGCTTGTAGTCGTGGGCCATCCACGACACGCTCTGAACGACCAGCAAGACGGCAAGGATGAGTTCGGTGGTGCTCACATGTCCTCCCGGTGCCGTGCGGCCTCGGTGATCTGCTCGCTATCGCGCTTCAAGATGCGTTCGGCATCGTTGATCAACGCGAACGCCGCTGTTGCCAGATCAGCCGAGAGTTGGAGTGCTGCAACGGGCGACATCTGAAATGTGCCGCCAGTCGAGTTCCATTTGTTGTCAACGCCTTCGAGCCCGACCACGAACTCGACTGAATCCGAATCGGTCCACCTGTGAACAGTCGCTCGGATGCCCGTCGACTGTGCGGGCTGCTCGAAATCGCCCTGGACGAGTGCGACTGGCTTGCAGTGATCCTCGTAGATATCGCCGTCTGGCTGCCGAGCTGCGGGCAACTGTCGAATGCGACCGAAGCCGGCAGGGTCCGAGTGGAAGCCATCGAGGTCTGAGTAGGTAGGAGACATCACGCCACCTGCTCAGACTGGAACTTCGCCATCGCACGGGCGGCGTCCTGCAAAACATCCATCAGGCCGTAGACCTCGTCGATATCAGCGATGTGCAGGCGAATGTCATTGCCGATCTGGATGTCGACTGTGTTGCGTTCCGGGTCGAATGCGGCCTCGATCTGCATGCAGCGCATCGTGAGCTTTCCGAAGTAAGGCATGTCAGGCCGCCAATCCGCGGTCACGGGCTTCACCAAGGGCGACGATCAGATCGTCAACGGCGTCGCAGCGGATGGCGTAGTCGTTGATCAGGACGAGGCGATCGAACGTGCCGTCACCGTTGTTGTGGAACTGCGCGGCGATCGTCAGAATTTCGCCGTCGTTCGTGATGAAATCGGCCTCTGTCCTGAGGAAACTTGGTGCATCCACAGAGGTGAGATGAACTTGTCGGGGGTTCCGAGTAGTCTTCATTTCGTTCGCCCAATCTGTTGCGGGTTCGGGTGATGGCCTCGGCTAAAAGGTGTTCGAGCACCTGCCGGGGCCTTCTTCATTGAGTCGAGCTGATCGTCGGATTCAAGTCCGAGCGCTTTGAGTAGTCCCTCGACAGGCACCTTGTACTTGCGTCCAAGTCGAAGGACGGGGAATGGCAGTTCGCCGCGTTTGGCGGCGCTGTAGCCGGCTGTTTGACCTAGGCCGACAATCTCAAGTGCTGTAGGCAGGTCAGTGATCACCCCGAGGGCTCTGACCGCCTCGGGCGTCCACTTCACCGCCGATGTCATGCCGCACCGCCAACCTCTTGTGCGGCGAGCCATGCGTCAACATCGCTCCACCTGTAGCGAATACTCCCGTTCTCAAACTTGATGAACTTCGGTCCTACGCCGTTCATGCGCCACACAGCGAGGCCCTGGACCGTCTTGCCGCGAGGTATTCCGCCAGCTCCGGCGGTTTGGCCAACGAAGCGCGGTCGTCGGGGGATTTCACCATCACATCCCCGGCCGCCATGCGCTCTGATGCAGAGTTCGCGGTCACGATTCCTCCGTTCATATTTCTACTCATAAAGCTCTGTTTCGTTCACATGTTGTGACATGCACTATCGTGGCACAGATGTAATTCCCGTGCAAGTAGATTCATGGACGTTCAGTCTGATATCGTCATATTCCATGACATCCAGTACGGGGAAGTGGCCCGAGGAACTGACCAAGGCAGTCGTTGAACAGATCCGCCGCTACCGCCAAAAGCGGGGGCTCAGCTACCAGCAGCTCGCTGATCGTTGCACCGAACTCGGGTACCCCACGGGTCGGACAACACTCGCGAATCTTGAAGCGCACAAACGAAAGTCGCTCACGCTACATGAGTTGATAGTTCTCGCGGCCGCACTGGAGGTGCCTCCAGTGGAGCTCATATTCCCGGGCATACCGGACGGCGAATTTCAGATCCTGCCGAACAAGTCACAGAACGCTTGGGACGCACTCAAATGGTTCACTGGCGAAACGAAGGTGCCCCGTGAGGCAGCTCAGCCCGACGAACCTGAGTATCACCTGACGCTGATGCGCGAACTGGACTCGATTCCCGGTCAGATCTCACAGTGGGAATCAGATGTTCGTGACACGAAGATCCAGTATGAGACTGCGATGGCGGCCGCCGAGGAGGAAGGCTCTTCGGTTGAGGAGTACAAGACAGCCTCGACGCTGAGGCACTGGATTCGGCGTGCGAATGCGGCAATCGCCGATACCCGAAAGGCCGAAATCCTGATCAAACAGAAGCTGAAAGACGCTGGCTTCGATGTTTCTGAGATTGAGGAGGAGTTATGAGGGGGAGTGTTTCGAAGCGGTGCAAATGCCCCGTCGAGCGCGACGCAAAGGGCCGGCGCAAAGCCTGCCGCAAAGCCCACGGCTCGTGGGTGTTCATTGCGGACATGGGAAATGACCCGGCAACAGGGAAGCGTCGCCAGGTTCGTAAGTCCGGATTCAAGTCCAGCGATGACGCTGAGGCAGCGCTGTCTGCGTTCCTGCACGCGGCTGGTACCGGGCAGCTCGCACACGACGACAAGCTGACTGTCGCTGATTACCTGCGAGGTTGGATCGAAGCGAAACGAGATTCGGGGATCCGGCCGACGACGATCCGGTCGTACGAGCAGCACGTGAACTCGTACTTGATCCCGCATCTCGGGCGGCTTCGTCTCGGTGAGCTGCGCGCCACCCACGTCGAGAAGTTCCTACGGGACATCGCGAAGCCGAAGGCCAAGCCTGAGGCGGACGCGCAGATCGCAAAGGGAGCGCGCCGCAATCCGAAGACGCTGAGTCCGGCAACAATCCGGCGCGTCCACGCAACGCTGCGCACCGCGCTCACTTCAGCGAAGCGCAAGCATCTCGTGGCGTTCAATGCTGCCGAGAACCTCGAACTGCCTCGCGCCGCTCGTCCGAAGGTGAAGCCGTGGGAGGCCGAGGAGCTGGGCAAGTTCCTCGACCATGCGACCACCGACCGACTCGGCACGCTGTACGAGACGATGGCTATGACGGGACTGCGCCGCGGTGAGACCTGCGGGCTGCGTTGGGATGACGTGGACCTGGACAAGAACACTGTCATCGTTCGTCAACAGCTCGTGGAGATCGACGGAACCGGCATTAAGTGCGAGTTCTGCAAAGGCGAGCACCGACAGTTCCAGTTCGGTAAGCCGAAGACGGCCAGCGGTGAAGATCGTGTGGTCGGTATCGACGCGCACACCGCGGGCGTTCTGCTGGCTCACCGCTTCGCTCAGGACATGGAACGAGCCGAGTGGGGTGAGGCATACGTCGAACACGGTCTCGTTTTCGCTCGCGAGAACGGACAGCCCTACCCGCCGCAGTACGTCACCGATCAGTTCAACAAGCTGACCAAGGCCGCGGGTGTGCGCTCGATCCGTCTGCACGACCTGCGCCACGGTCAGGCGTCACTGTTGCTCGCGGCCGGCGTCGATCTGACCATCGTCAGTAAGCGGCTCGGGCACTCGTCGATCGCCATCACGGCGGACACGTACAGCCACCTTTTGGCTGGTGTGGACTCCAAGGCTGCCGAGGCTGCGGCCGGTCTCGTACCGCGCTCGAACAGGGAACAAAAAGGCGGGCGTGACCACTTGGTGACCACTCCCGCCGATCCGAACGTGCCTGTCCCACAATCTGAACAGGAAGATCCTGGTCAGGATGGTGCCCCCAGTAGGACTCGAACCTACGACCTGCGGATTAAAAGTCCCAAATCGGCAATGTAGCTAAGTGTGCGAAAGTGAGTTATGGCGTTGTGCGGCAACCGGTTTCATAAACCTTGGAAGTGGTCGGATGTGCCACAATATAGCCCCATATAGCCCTAAGGTGTGGCACGTTTCGTGGCACGAAGGCCGTACCCCTTGGGGGTATCGCCGAGAGCGGCACGAATCGAGTCCCACTGAGTCGTCGCAAGATGGGCGTATCGCTGCGTCGTCACGATTGATTGATGCCCCAAGAGTTCCTTCACGGCCATCAGTGGAACCCCTGCCTGAACCAGCCGTGACGCATAGGTGTGGCGAAGGTCGTGCACCCGCGCCGGCGGGATGGGCATCCGCTTCTGCTTGATCCGCAACGAGTTCGCATCAGCGATCGCAGCTTCCCACCGGTGGCGGAAATTGTCCCCATCCATCGGCCTACCCTCGACGCCCTTGAGGACACGTAAGCCGGGCAGTACGAGACCGGTATGGGCACGAGCTGATCGAACATATTGAACCGGCGCCGGCCTACCCGGTCCACGCGACTCCAGTTCAGACTCCAACATCTTCGACAGCTCCCGCGAGATCGGCACAACTCGATTGCCGTAACTCTTCGTCGACTTGATCTGCTGCCCGATCGGATCCCAGGATCGACTGATGGCGACAGTGTTGTGCGCGAGGTCCACCGACTCCCAGTGCAGCCCCAACCCTTCACCTAGGCGTACTCCAGTCCCGAGGAACAGCTGCACGGCGAAGGTATCCCGAGCGCTCATGTGATAAGTGATGTCTCGGACTTCCTCGTCCGTGACGTACCTCTCCAGTGGGGCCCCGGACTTGGGTAGCACCACTCCGACACATGGGGATTTGTCGATCATCCGAGCTGCGACCGCAGCCTTGAGGGAACTACTCAGTAGGTGGTAGCACTTGATCACTGTCGACGGCGCGAGTCCTCCGTCTTCAAGTTCCCGCAGCCAGACCTGGACGCCATGTGTAGTGATGTCCTTGAGCTTCACATGCGCCCACTTCGGGCGGACATGTTTCTCCAGGCGGCCTCGATCCCGGCCCTTCGTTGACTCGGCAACGCGGCGAGATGATTCCCACCTGGGTTCCCATTCACCCCAGGTGATTTTCTGGGACTCTACATCAGTGGGATTGGCCCGCTCTTTATCCTCGGCAGCTTGAGCTTTCGCCAACGCCTGTTTCTCGCGAGGCCACACTCCAGCGGATCGCCATTTCCCGGAGGCATCGCGGTAACGGCCCTGCCATTTCCCGGATGCAAGTTTCCTGACTGATGCCATCAGTCGGTCCGATTCGCTTGAACCACTTCTGAATCCCCCATCGTCAGGTTGACCTGCGTCGCATCAATTCGTGGAACTCCCGAGTCGATCAACAACTCCGGAATTGGTAGCCCTCGACCGACCCGCGAAAGGATCCGCATGATCACGGCCATTGTTTCGGGGAGCTTATCCCTGGGCACTCGCGCCACTAGTGGGGCGAACACCCCGAGCATGTCGCGAACTTCGTGAGTGATCAAACCGTAGTCGGACGGAGCAACCCCAAGTGCTGAGAAAATCTTGACGAGGTTGTCCTGCTGTCCCGCTGCGCCGTTCTCGATTCCCTTAATGGTTCCCGCGGGTACTTCGGATTCGCTCGCGAGCTGATCCCTTGTCCAGCCGACCGCGTCCCTGATGGCGCGGATCTGGGGCCCATAGGACCGTCGTTCATTTTCGTCCATGACGTCTGCTCCATTTGCGCAGGATGTGCGGCGCCTTCGCCGCAATGTAGGTGCAAGCCGGGGTTACGTTTAAAGGTTGAATCCTCAATTCGCACTCGAGTTTTCAAGGGTGGCAATAGACTTCGTTCAGTGCACTAAGAGAGTGTTCACCAGAAGATTACCGCCCCTGTCGGGCCGATTTGAGGGAATCCAATATGCCGAACCGGGTTGCTTTCTTGTGTCCAATTCTGTCCGTCACCGCCGATGAACTTCAAGTACTCGGCATCGTTCCGTGCGAAGCCTCGGAGGAGATCTTCTACCAGGTGGACCGCGGCGAGATATTGGCCGAAATCGGCGCACTTGTGGCTACTCGGGACAAGGTCTATGTGATCCCTCGGCACGGCTGCACTGACCTGCAGTGGTCCTTACTGCTCGGTGCGGCCGAGTATGCCTTCTATTACACGCCTTCGGTTCACGGCGGGTGGTGTTTCAATCCTGATGTTGAGGAGAGTTGGGAGACGTATGTGTCCGTTCATATTCCCTCCGCTCCTGCTCGTCAAGAGGTACTACTTTCGGACCAGCGCGCCGAGGACTGGGGTTGGGCTGCTGCCTAGAGGCAGCAATCATGGGGGCTCCGCCAAACCCAACTTCTCCATAAGGCGTCGGATTGCTCGTCGCGTCCTGCGTGCTCGTGTCTTCATCGCTTTCCTCCTGCGTCGCGGCGAAGCTGCGGATCAGCTCGTCGAGTGCTCGGCGCTGGCGGTCATTGAGTAAGCGGACTTCGGGTGGTGGGGTCCAGTCTTCGGCCGGAGCCGTTCTGTTCCATGCCGCCACCTGTAGCTGCCCCAGTGGAATCGCCAGTACCTCTGCGAGCCGCTCTAGCGTCCGGGCGGATGGCCGCCCATGCCGGCCGGACCAGTAGGCCGCGATCGTGCCGTAAGGCAGGGTGATGCCGCGCTTGTCGGCGATCTCTGCTGCCTGTCGGGCAGTCACCGGCTGACTGTTCAGCAGGTTGCTTAGCTTGCTCACGGTTTCAGACGCTCCCACGATTGACGGGTGTTCGAATAATCTGCTTGTAACCAGTGTGGTTACAAATTACCCCAATGTCTCTACCTGCACCCCTGGTCGCAGCTGGTTACAGCTATTGCCATTTGTAACTGGGTGTGGTTACATTCTGCTTGTTGCTTGACCAACCAAGAAGCAGGGAGTTACATTGAGATCTCAAGGCGTTCGTACGCATACCGTCGACACAGGGAGGCTCTGGGTGCGACTCATCAGTAAGCAGGCATTCCGCCAGTACATGGGATTCCGCAAGTTCAGTAACGCCGGGCTCGCAAAAGAGGCGAAGTGCTCGATTTCAACGATCGCCTTCCTGCGTAGCGGAGGGAAAAGCAGTCGCGACACAGTCGGAGCTGCAACAGCTGCTCGCATCGAGGAGGCCCTCAACGCCCCTCCCGGATCGCTTTTTTCGGCCACAGTGATTGTCGCTTCCGCAAGCATGAAGCAGGCAGCATGAGTGACGTCTATTTTCTCTTTGCTCACCGCGCTAATGCGATCAAGATTGGCGTCGCCACTAACCCACACAAGCGAATTCGCAGCCTGCAGACGCCTGAGCCCTGCCGCTTGGTTGGACTAATGACTGGAGTTGGAGTCGAAGGTGAAGCGGCGCTTCATGGCGACTTCAGGCATCTCCGTACACATGGCGAATGGTTCACGGCGACCGATGAACTGCGGTCCTATGTCGAGCAGCACGCCGAAGATGTCCCAGACGGCGCATGGTCTCGGGTTGAGACACCCCGCTCCCGGAAGAGATCAGGTGGGCAGGCGAAGCGAAAGCGCAGCAACCGTGCACTGGACGCGACGCCCGGAGATCGAATCTTTTACGTCTATGAGTGCTACAGCGCAGCCGGCGACTTCCTTTACGTAGCCCGCTCAATCAATCCGGGAGCGCACTGGGCGGAGCGTCTCAGGTACGCAAACAGTGAATGGACCCAACTGGTTGCGCGGTTCCAGGTGCGCGGACCATACACGAAATCGATCGCTACAGAGATTTACTCGGAAGCAGTCGAACGCGACCCGATTCATGTCAACTCGGCCCCGACCGCCAAGGCGGCGGAGGCGGCCCGTCGACACTTCGTAAATGTTTCCCTCCGTGGCCGCATGGAGCGTGGCGACTCATGGGAGCAGGCGATAGCGGTCGCCCTCGAAGAGGCCGACGCCATTGATTTCCGGGAATTGTCCCGGGAGCAGAGAAAGACCGCCAACTGATGCAACAGCTAGCGGTCTTGGACCTCACCCTCACTCAGAAAGGAAAGTCATGACTGATCTTACCTCTACCGACTCGATCGAACTGTTCTCGTTCGAGACGACCAATATTCGCACTGTCGATATTGATGGTCAGCGCTGGGCTGTAGCGGCCGACATCTGCCAGGCACTCGACATCGGCAATGCCGCAATGGCTGTAAGCCGACTCGATGAAGCTGATGTCAGCAGTACTGATATCAGGTCCAGCGGGCAGGTTCGGCGAATGAACGTCGTCTCTGAAAATGGTGCGACCGATCTCGTCCTCGATTCACGTAAGCCTGAAGCTCGCCGCTTCCGTCGCTTCCTCACCCATGAGGTCTGGCCATCCATTCGGGACACGGGTTCCTACTCGACAGCCCCTGCGTTGGTGGGCCCTGAATTTTTTGCTCGCGCAGTACTCGAAGCTCAATCGATGCTCGCTAAGAAGGATGCGCAGATTTCCGAGCTCGAACCGAAGGCGGAGTTCTTCGACGAGTTGATGGACTCGGACGGTTGCTACAGCCTCGCGGCTACGGCGCGCATCGTGAAGTGGGGACGGAATGTGATGCTCCGCGAACTCCGCCGCATGGGAGTGCTCCAGAGCAATAACCTTCCGTACCGCCGATATGACCATCACTTCAAAGTCGTGCCGGGTACGTACAAGAACCGGAAGACCGGCGAGACGGTCCCAACCGCGACGACTTTCGTCCGACCATCTGGCATCGACTTCCTCCGCAAGAAGCTCTCGTCCAGTGTCGAACTTGGAGATGCAGCATGAGTGCAATCATCGAATCCCCCTGGATGGACGTGAACGAGGCCGCGGCGTACATGCGCCGGCATCCCGTCACCGTCCGCAAGGATCTTGAGTCCGAGCGCCTTCTCGGGTATCAGCGCAAGGCGCCGAATGGTCACTGGCGAATTCATCGCGACGACTGCGATCGGTTCCTCCGTGGCGAACGACCATTGTCGGTGGCGTCATGACCATCAACGCCCTCCGAGCCACCATCCTCACCGCCACCTTCGGTCTCGCTGCCTGGGTTGTCATGGTGTGGACGATCGTCACTCTCGCCGATGGGAGGTTGTCATGATCCGCACCTTCGACGGTCTCGAGGTTGACACCATCGAGCCCATCCCCGCGCACAACCCGTCAGCCCAGACGACTGACCTCGCCCACGGCGGCTACTGGAATTGCGAACTCACCGGTGGTGGATGTGTCCAGCAGTTCGGCGATG
>NZ_JAMSKS010000013.1:0-221784 GCF_024436645.1 Rhodococcus sp. T9N
ACGACAAATCGTCCACCGCTTTCGTCGGTCCGTAAACCTTGGTCAATCCCCTCAGTTCAATCATGAGGAGAACTTTGCCCTACCGGCAATGACCAGCACATCGGCCACAGGTCTAGTTCCGAGTGGTACTCAGGTAGGACACGAAGCCGGACAATCTGGGCATAACCCTGAGAAAACACCCGGAAATGGTCCGTCAGGACGATGCTTGGGCCCAGAACCGCTTGGGAATCCGGCCGGCGTGACGCGCTTCGAAACCTGCTACCACTGCGTGCCGCATCGCCGACGCCATCAACGCGGGATTCTTGGCCCGCGTCACCGCTGTCGCAAGTAGGACGGCGTCGCAGCCCAACTCCATGGCAAGGGTGGCGTCGCTGGCCGTTCCGATTCCGGCGTCGAGGATGACGGGCACGCCGGCGCGCTCGACGATCATCTCGATATTGTGCGGATTCGCGATACCCAGCCCTGTCCCGATGGGTGAACCGAGCGGCATGACTGCCGCGCAGCCGACCTCTTCGAGGCGAAGCGCCAGCACCGGATCGTCCGTCGTGTACGGCAGGACGGTGAATCCGTCGTCCACCAATTGTTCTGCGGCGGAGACGAGTTCGATTGCGTCGGGCAGCAGAGTCCGCTCGTCGGCGATGACTTCGAGTTTGACCCAGTTCGTCTCGAGCGCTTCGCGTGCCAACTGCGCCGTCAGGACCGCTTCGGCGGCGCCCCGACACCCGGCGGTGTTCGGCAACGGTTCGATTCCGAGGCGACGAAGCAGGTCCAGAACGCCGGTGCCGCCTGCCGCGTCGACTCGCCGCATCGCGACGGTGGTCAGTTCGGTACCGGAGGCGACAAGCGCTTCCTCGAGCACCGCAAGGTTGGCGGCGCCGCCTGTCCCCGTGATGAGCCGGGAACCGAAACTGCGGCCCGCGATAGTGAGAAGGTCCTGCTCAGCCACCCTGCACCGCCGTGAGGATCTCGATTTCCCAACCACGTCCGACGGATTCGTCCCAACGCCCGCGAGGAAAGAGCGCACCGTCGACGGCGACGGCGATGCCTTTGCTCGGCAACTCGAGGTGCGTCAGAAGTTCGGTCACCGTGACTGCTCGATCGAACTCGAGATCTTCGCCGTTGACGGTGATCCCGATCGGGACCTGCTCACTCATGAATTTTCCTTAGCTACTGCGAACCGCTCGGGTTCGGTTCCTTTTACCTCGACCAAAGATGTGCCGTTCAGCAACGCGACCGTCGCATCGGCGGTGACGGGCGTCAGCAGGACCCCGTTGCGGCCGTGCCCGGTGGAGACGACAACACGATCGGACACGCGCCCGATCAACGGCAGGTTGTCCGGCGTCATGGGACGCAGACCTGCCGCGCACTCGTACAGTTCGTATTCGCCGATCGCCGGCATCAGTGCCTCGGCGTCGTTGATCAGGTCCCGTACTCCGGCCATCGTGACCTGTGTGTCCTCACCAGACTCGTATTGTGTTGCGCCGACGACGATTCCGTCACCGCGCGGGACGAGGTAGGCGGGCCGCCCGTGGACGCTTCCGCGGATGGTGCGGCTGGGCGCCGGGGTGACTCCAGGCCTACTGCGCAAGCGAAGGATTTCGCCCTTGACCGGGCGTACCGGTAGCCCGGGCCACAGCTTGGGTGACGCGATACCGGCGGTGAGCACTATCTGATCGGTATCGAGTTCGGCGAGGTCGTCGACGGCCCGCGCGATCAATTCGACGCCGGATTCCGCACAGGCCTTCTGCAACGCCGCCAGCAGAAGTCTGTTGTCGACGGCGGACTCACCAACAGCCATCAACCCCGACCGGATGCCCCGGCCCAGCATCGGTTCGAGTTCACGGATGCGCGCGCGACCGAGAACTTCGAGTTCGTGCCCCTGCGAGCTCACCCACTCGGCGATGGTCTGCAGGTCCTGCGCGTCGGCAGCGTCGAGTGCAACCGTCAGCGAGCTGTCCGCGGTGAAGACCGATTGCCCGAATTTTCCGAGCTCCTCACCGAACGTCGGCCACCGTTCCAGGGACGCTGCACCGATTGTCAACGCGGTTTCTTCACCCGGCCAGCCTTCGGAAAGCGGGGCAAGCATTCCGCCCGCCACCCACGAAGCACCTGATCCAATGGACGGGTCGTACAACCGAACGGCCCACCCGTCGCGGGCTGCTCGCCACGCGATAGCGAGACCGATGACACCGCCGCCGACAACCGACACCGTACGAGCGTGTGTACTCACGAAACTCCACCTCCACTTCCTGCGCCGGCATGATCCGGGTCAGGTCTGACGGTCGGGATCTGGTCGCGATCCCCTCTCAGCCCTACGAACCTCGCAGTCACGACAAAAAGTGACGACGACGTTTCAGGACTCCCGTGTCGAACCTTGCTCCCTAGAGGCTACCGTTTGCTCCGTGCACCCCACACATCCCAGTAACGACATCGACCGGCGCGAGCGCCTGGCAGCAGCACGGCTGTACCTGTGCACCGACGCGCGCCGCGAGAAAGGCGACCTCGCGCAGTTCGCCGAGGCAGCATTGTCCGGCGGAGTCGACATCATCCAATTGCGTGACAAAGGCTCTGCCGGTGAGCGCGAGTTCGGCCCGCTCGAGGCCAAGGACGAACTGGTGGCGCTGGGCATTCTCGCGACCGCAGCGCGACGCCACGGCGCATTGTTGGCCGTCAACGATCGCGCGGATCTCGCGATGGCTTCCGGCGCCGACATCCTCCACCTCGGCCAGAACGACATTCCCGTCCCCTACGCGCGAACCGTTGTCGGTGAAGACGTAGTCATCGGCCGTTCGACGAGCAGTCGCGCGCAGGCGAGTCTGGCCGCCATCGAAGAGGGCGTCGACTACTTCTGTACCGGGCCGGTCTGGGCGACACCGACCAAACCGAATCGAAGTGCGTCCGGTTTGGAACTGGTTCGATCGACCGCCGACGCCGCACCGCCGCGGCCCTGGTTCGCGATCGGCGGCATCGACGAGGAACGTCTGCCAGAGCTGCTCGACGCCGGCGCCACGCGCATCGTCGTCGTGCGTGCAATCACGCAAGCATCGGATCCCCAGGCGGCCGCGCAACGCCTCGCCGCAGCCGTCGCTGGGCGCTGAAAGCCGGTAACTGGCGTTCGTCAAGTGTTTGCCGGGCGATTTCCGCACAGTTACGGGTCAGCACGCCTGACTCGAATTATGAACGGAAGTTGTCCGATCAGACAACAAACTCCCAGTTCCTAGGTGCGATTGGATGTCCGAAAAGTCGGATTAAGTGATCTTACTCACAGTTGCTTCGATTGCGTGTCACATCCCATTCGGTTTGTTGTAGTTTACCTCCAGTTACTAACTGAACCTAGGAGCACTAAATGGGATCCCTCGACACCGGCTCGCTCAGCACCGAATCGCTCGAAGACCTGAACCTCGGCAAGATCAGCGAGCTGCTCAAGCTCGGTATCACCGCGGTCAGCTTCATCACGGCGCTGAACTCGCTCAGCTGAGCCTCGTTTCGGTCGACGACCGAAACACCGAAGGGCCGGACTCCCGCGGAGTCCGGCCCTTCTGCTGTGTATGAACTGTGAAGACTCGAGTGCTACGACTGCGTACTCGACGCCTCGGACAGGTTCTGGTCACTGCCTGACTGCTCACTGCCTTGGTGGGAACTACCCGACAACCATCCGAATCCGCCGTCCTCGAGCACGACGGTGTGCGGATCGCCGTCCACGGCCACAACAGGCTCGGTCCGGAGGTCGGGCCATGAGGAACCGAAGCCCGGATGCAGCGGCAGTGAGTCGACGTCGGCTTCGCGTACCCACCGCAACTCGGTGCTCTCACCATTGGCAACCGTCGACAGTGGATGCGCCGCGTCAGCCACGACGGTGGTGTAAGTCCACCCGCTCTCGGCGCGCATCGTCACTACTTCCCCGCGGACACGGACGGCGTCCTCGGCGATACCTGCTTCTTCGTGTGCTTCCCGGACGGCAGCGTGCGTCGTGCTCTCGTGTGAGTCCCGCGCACCGCCGGGCAGTGCCCACGTTCCGCCCTGATGGCTCCACGCCGCACGATGCTGCAGCAAGACCATGGGTGATCCGTCCGAATCGGGGGCACGCAGAAGCAGTCCTGCGGCTCCGTGTTTACCCCAATGCCGAGTACCGTCCGATCCGATGGACCAACCGTCACCGTCACCACGCATCGACTACCTCGCTCCGCCTGCTCTCGCCGTTGTCCCACACTAACCGTTTCAATCTGCTCCAGGTGTAGGTGATGCTTATATGCTCGCGAAGATGCCCTGAATCATTTCTCGGCGGCATCATTTCTCGGTCCCGCCTACAGCGAAGTGAGGTGCTCGATGGTCGACCGTGTCGTCCCGTCCATCGAACCCCGGTCGCTGCCGCCCTCCGAGGCCACATCAGTGTCGGCGGAGGACGAGCAGGCACTTCTGCGGCGCGAACTGCAGGCCTTCATGTCCTCGACGCCTGGCCGGTTGACCGTCGTCGGACTGATCCTGATCGCGATCACTTTGATCGCCGGACTCCTCGCCACCGCAGCGATCGAGAACCGCCAGGCGAACCTCGACCTCCTCCTCGTCGAAACCGAGCCTCTCGCCAACTCGGCCCAGAATCTCTACAGTGCGTTGTCCTTGGCAGACGCCGCCGCGGCCACCGCCTTCATCTCCGGCGGCCTCGAACCCGCCGAAGTCCGCGACCGATACACGCAGTCGATCGGTGAGGCCTCTGCGGAGATCGTCCAGGCGTCGGCCGGTCTCGACTCGACCGATCTTGCCGGTCACAGCGCGTTGACCACCATCTCGACCGACCTCTCCGTCTACACCGGGCTGGTCGAAACTGCACGGGCGAACAATCGCGTCGGAAACCCGGTCGGGGCAGCATATTTGAGCGAGGCCTCGCAGTTGATGCAGACCTCGCTGCTGCCGATGGCCCAGCAACTGCACGCCTCGCAGGAGACGCTGGTCTCCCAAGTACAGCGCGATTTCGAGACTCCACCGTGGTGGCCGATCGTGGCGTTCGTCTTCGTGCTGTGCGCGCTGGTGGCGACACAGATGTACTTCTCCCGCAAGAGTCGCCGACGCTTCAATCTCGGGTTGATCCTTGCCTCGCTCGCGGTCGCTGCAGCTCTGCTGTGGCTGCTCACGGTCGGACTGGTCTCCGCACTGGCCACCGGGCGCGCGCTCGACGCCGGGGCCGAGCCACTGCACGAACTGACCGAGGCACGAATCATGGCGCAGCAAGCACGCACCGTGGAAACCCTCACGCTGGCGAGGCGGGATTCGACCGCCGAGGACAACGTGACGTTCACCCGCAAGGTCGATGCTCTGCGGGACATCCTCGAGGGCCTGCAAAGCGACGAACGCGCCCGAGTGAACAGCGAAGTGCTGACCGCCGCACTCGACTCGCGCCAGCAGTGGGTGGCTGCGCACACGCGCATGTACGACCGTCTCGGAAACGGCGACTTCACGTCCGCCGCAGCCATCACCATCGGCGCCGGAGAACAGGATTCGGCCGCGGAGTACGGAAAGCTCGATCACGAACTCTGGCAGGGAATCGTGGATTCGCGCACGAATCTTCGGTCCGACGTCTCGTACGCCTCCCGGGTGTTGGCTGCCTCTGCACCGGGCATGTCTGTATTGGCAGTTCTCGGAGTTGCCGGAATCTTCATCGGATTCTGGCCTCGACTGCGGGAGTATCAGTGACGGGAGTACCGGTGATGCGGAGGAAGAGCCCGGCCGTATGTGTCGCGGTTCTGGCAGCGGCCATGCTGGTGCTCGCCGGTTGCGGTGCGGATCGAGCCGAAGACTTGGACAACGCAGGCGCCACGTCGTACACGGAACCGCCGCTGCCTGCCGAGGCCACCATCGCTCCCAGCCCGACACCGACGACTACCGCGTCGTGCACCAACCTCACCGCGAGCCTGCGGCCCACCCCCGCAGACGCATCTCCGCAGCCACCCACGCCGAGCCTCGACGCCATCCGCGCCCGCGGGCGGCTGATCGTGGGCCTGGACACCGGTTCCAACCTCATGAGCTTTCGCGATCCGGCCACCGGGCGCCTCGAGGGTTTCGACGTGGACATCGCCCGCGAAATCGCCCGAGATCTGCTCGGTGACCCGGAGAAGATCGAGTACCGAATCCTGACGTCGGACGATCGGATCGCCGCACTCCAGGAATCGATGGTCGACGTGGTCGTCAAGACCATGACCATCACGTGCGAGCGGCGCGAGAAGGTCGACTTCTCGACGCAGTACTTCTCCGCTGAACAACGAATTCAGGTCTTGCAGGGGTCATCCGTCCGCGGCATCGACGACCTCGCAGGCAAGCGGGTCTGCGCTGCCCGGGGAACGACCTCGGCGACTCGAATCCAGCAACTCCAACCCGAAGCCACCGTCGTCACCGTCCCGATGTGGTCCGACTGCCTCGTCGTCCTCCAGCAGGGGCAGGTGGACGCGATCAGCACCGACGACACGATCCTCGCGGGCCTCGCCTCGCAAGACCCGTATCTGATGATGGTCGGTGGCTCACTGGGCGTCGAACCGTACGGAATCGGAGTGAACAAGGACAACCCCGACTTGGTCCGATTCGTCAACGGAACACTGGATCGGATCCGGAGCGACGGGACCTGGAACCGTATCTACGACCGCTGGCTCAGCGTCCTCGGTCCTTCGCCCGGTCCCCCGCCGGCCGTCTACCGGGATTGAGGCTGACATGACCGAAGAAACCGGCCCCGAGCCCGACGCCACGCAGGCTTCCATGCGTCCCGAACCCGAAGCCACCGGCGCCTACGAGCGGCCCGAGCCCGAAGCCACCGGCGCCTACGAGCGGCCCGAGCCCGAAGCCACGGGCGCCTACGAGCGTCTCGAACCGACCTCGGCCCAGATACGAGCAACCACGCCGTCCGCGTCCTCCTCCCCTACCGGCCGCTCCACTCGATCCCGCCGCAGCCGGTCGGGGCGAAAGCTGCGCCTCGGCGGCGGCCTGGTCGAGGTTCCCCCCGTCCCGCAGATCGACCCCGCATCTGCGGTGATGAGTGACCCGACCGTCCCCGAGCGGAAACGCTTCTGTTGGAAATGCAACGAACCAGTCGGTCGTAAGAGCGCAAGCACCAAGGCAACTCAGCACGGCACCTGCCCCAAGTGCGGTTCCACTTTCGACTTCCGCCCACTTCTCGAAGAGGGCGAATTGGTGTCCGGTCAGTACGAGGTTCAAGGGCCCATCGCGCACGGCGGCCTGGGATGGATCTACCTCGCGATCGATCGCAATGTCAGCGACAGGTGGGTAGTTCTCAAGGGGCTCTTGCATTTCGGTGATTCCGAAGCGCAAGCCGTTGCGGTGGCCGAGCGTCAGTTCCTCGCCGAGGTCGCCAACCCCAGCATCGTCAAGATCTTCAACTTCGTCGAGCATCCGCGCCCGGACGGCACACCCATGGGGTACATCGTCATGGAGTACGTGGGTGGGCGATCATTGCGCGAGGTGCTGGCCGAATTCCCGGACGGCAAGCACATGCCGATCGAGCAGGCAATCGGCTATGTACTGGAAATCCTTCCGGCGCTGAGCTATCTGCATTCCACCGGCCTGGCCTACAACGACCTCAAACCCGAGAACGTGATGGTCACCGAGGATCAGTTGAAGCTGATCGATCTCGGCGCCGTGTCCGGAATCGAAGACTACGGGTACCTGTACGGTACCGCCGGCTATCAAGCACCCGAGATCATCGAGACCGGTCCGACCATCGCCTCCGACATCTTCACCGTCGGAAGAACACTCGCGGTTCTCACCCTCGACATGCCTTCGAAGCACGGACGGTACCTCGACGGCCTTCCCGAACCCGAGGACGAGCCACTACTGCGCGACCACGAGTTCTTTCACCGTCTCCTGCTACGCGCTACCGACCCGGATCCGAAGAAGCGATTCCAGTCCGCCGAGGAAATCGCGGGACAACTCACCGGCGTTCTGCGAGAAATCCTCGCCGAGCAGACCGGGCAGGAGAATCCCGGACTCTCGCTCGTGTTCAGCAGGCAGCGAACGTCTTTCGGCACCGATGAATTGGTCGGGCAAACCGATGTGTACGTCGACGGTATCAGCCACGACGCCGCTCTCGATCCGCGCGAAGTTGCGCACGCACTTCCCATTCCGTTGGTCGACCCCACCGATCCCAGCGCGCCGTTGCTGGCAGCGGCGGTGCACAGCGAACCGTCTCAGACTCTCGATGCTCTCAAGCATGCCCGCGAGAACGGAATCGACCGAACGTCGGGCACACCCGCGGCCGCCGTCTCGGGCGAAGTTCGACTGGCCGAGGCCAAGGCTCATCTCGATCTCGGTGATCCGGAAACCGCACTGACAGTTCTGGGCGAACTCCAGCAGAACATCGGGGACCACTGGAAGATCGAGTGGTATCGAGGACTTGCGGCGTTACAACTGGACCGATTCGAGCCCGCTTTCAGTCACTTCGAGACAGTTCTCACCGCACTGCCCGGCGAGGCTGCACCCAAGCTGGCGTTGGCAGCGACGGCAGAACTGATTCTCCAGCACTGGGAGAGCGACGACCCGGACCAATGGTGCCGCTTCTCCGAGAAGTACTACCGCACCGTCTGGCGGACCGAACGGAACTACGTCAGCGCAGCATTCGGGCTCGCCCGACAACTCGCCGATCACGGCAACAAGAAGGCAGCCATCGCCGCCCTCGACGAAGTACCCACGTCTTCCCGGCACTACAACGTCGCACGGATGTCCAGCGCTCTGACGATGCTGTCCGGCGTTCCGATCGCCGAACTCGACGAATCGACTCTGCGGGAAGCCGCCCGTCGTGTTCGGGCGCTGCCTGCTGAAGAGAGCCGAAGCCTGCAGATGCGAACCCTGGTGTTGGGCACGGCACTCGATTGGATTCGCTACGGCAATCGCTCGCACACCGAACTCGAACCCATCCTCGACCTGCCCTTCACCGAGCAAGGTCTGCGCACCGGAGCCGAAGCCTGCCTTCGAGCCCTCGCTCGCGCCACGACCTCCCGCACGCACCGCTACGCCCTCGTGGACCGGGCGAATGCGGTGCGTCCGCGCAGCAATTTCTGACGGACGCCCCGAGGTTTACAGTGCTGCAGAAACCTACAGTGCGGCCACCAAAGCCTTCGCCGCGCGGGCGATCGCCAACTCCTCGTTGGTGGGGACCACCAGCACCTCGACGGCCGACGAGGATGCGGAGATACGACGCTCGTCGCGATTCTTCGCCTCGTTGAGAGCCGGATCGACCTCGATACCGAGACGGGAAAGCCCGGCCAGGCTGTCGCGTCGCACGTCGATGTTGTTCTCCCCGACGCCACCGGTGAAGGTGATGACGTCGACGCCACCGAGTTGAACGATGAAGGCACCGATGTACTTACGGAGCATGTGTACGTAAACGTCGTACGCAAGTTGTGCGTCTTGGTCGCCGCCCTCGATCAGTGCGAGCAGGGCACGGAAATCGTTGACTCCCGACAGTCCCTTCAAACCGGAGCGCCGGTTGAGGAGGTCGTCGATCTCGTCGACCTTCATTCCCGAGTTGCGGTTGAGGTGCAAGATGATGCCTGGATCGATGTCGCCGCTGCGGGTGCCCATGACAAGACCCTCGAGCGGGGTGAGGCCCATCGTGGTGTCGATGGCCTTGCCGCCCTTGATTGCCGAGGCCGAAGCGCCGTTTCCGAGGTGCAGGACTATCTGATTCAGCTCGGCCGGATCCTTGCCGAGGAACTCCGCGACCCGTCCAGACACGTATTCGTGTGAGGTCCCGTGGAAGCCGTACCGGCGAATCTGGTTGGCCTTGGCCACATCCCGATCGATCGCATAGGTGGACGCCGCCGCGGGCAGTGTGTGAAAGAAGGCGGTGTCGAACACTGCGACGTGCGGAACGTCTGGCAGTTCTTCGCGCGCCACCTCGATACCGATCACGTTGGCCGGATTGTGCAGCGGCGCAAGGTTCGACAAATCCGCGATGGCTTTCACGACGCCGTCGTCGATGAGAGTCGGCGAATAGAAGATGTCACCACCGTGCACGACTCGGTGACCGACTGCGATGATTCCGGCCTCACTCAGCGGCCGCCCGACCTCGGCGACGATGTCGAGCACCATCTTCAGACCTGCGCGGTGATCGGCGATCGGAAGGCTCCGGTCTTCGACTCCGGTGCGGTGGTTGTAGACGATGTGGCCGTCGGGCTCACCGATGCGCTCGATGAGACCGTGCGCCACCGATTCCGCCGTATCCGGATGCACGAGTTGAAATTTGATGGATGACGAGCCGGAATTGATGACCAGTACGGTGCCGTCGCTCACGCTTGCGCTCCCTGTGCCTGTATTGCCGTGATAGCCACGGTGTTGACGATGTCCTGGACCAACGCTCCACGCGAGAGGTCGTTGACCGGCTTGTTCAGTCCCTGCAGAACCGGCCCGACGGCGATAGCACCGGCGCTACGCTGCACTGCCTTGTACGTGTTGTTGCCGGTGTTCAGGTCCGGGAACACGAACACCGTTGCTTTGCCCGCCACCAGCGAATCCGGCATCTTCTTGTCGGCGACACTCTGCTCGACGGCGGCGTCGTACTGAATGGGCCCTTCCACCAACAGATCCGGTCGACGCTCGCGCACCAAAGCGGTCGCGGTGCGAACCTTGTCGACGTCGGCTCCGCTGCCCGAATCGCCGGTGGAGTACGAGAGCATCGCGATGCGCGGATCGATCCCGAACTGCGACGCCGTCTGTGCGGACGAGATCGCGATGTCCGCCAACTGCTCCGACGTCGGGTCCGGAACCACGGCGCAGTCACCGTAGGAGAGAACGCGGTCGGCCAGGCACATCAGGAAGATGCTCGAGACCGTCGAGACACCGGGGGCGGTCTTGATGATCTCGAACGAGGGTCGAATCGTGTGAGCGGTGGTGTGGGCGGCACCGGAGACCATGCCGTCGGCAATTCCCAAGTGCACCATCATCGTTCCGAAGTACGAGATGTCGGCGATCACCTCGCGGGCCCGCTCGATGGTCATGCCCTTGTGAGCACGCAGCGCGGTGTATTCCTGTGCGAAGCGCTCGGTGTACTCGGACTGCGCGGGTGCGAGTACCTGCGCGCCGCTGATGTCGACGCCGAGTTCCGCTGCGCGTCGACGCACACTGGGTTCGTCACCGAGGATCGTCAGGTCGGCAACCTGGCGCTGCAGCAGCCGGCCGGCCGCGCGCAGGATCCGGTCGTCGTCACCCTCAGGCAGGACGATGTGCTTGCGATCGCGTCGAGCACGATCGATCAGCTTGTACTCGAACATCTGTGGGGTCACGACGGACGGGATCGGCAGTGCCAGTCGGTCCATCAGGACGTCGGCGTCGACGCGCTGTTCCATCAAGCTCAACGCGGTGTCGACCTTGCGCTGCGAACCGACTGCCACGCGTCCGCGGGTTTGGGCTGCGGCGCTTGCGGTGTCGAAGGTACCGAGGGTTGTCGTCAGGATCGGAAGACGCTGTTTGAGGCCGGCCATCAACGCCGCGATGGCCGGGTGCGGCGTGATCCCGCCATTCATGATGATGCCCGCGAGCGACGGAAATCCCTCCGCCTCATGCGCATTGAGCAACGCGAGCAGTACGTCCGAGCGATCGCCCGGTGCGATGACGACCATGCCCTCGACCAGACGCTCGAGGATGTGCTCGGCGGTCATGCCGCCCACCATCACCTTGAGCGCTTCGCGGTGCAGCAGTTCCGGGTCACCCGAATACAACTCGCCGCCGGTGGCCTCCATCAACTCGGCCATCGTGGGTGAGACGAGCAACGGAATCTCCGGCAGGCTCCACGTCGGAACACCGATGTCGGACAGCGCTGCGGTGACCTCGTCGAGCTTGTCGGGATCGCAACGATTGGCGACGACCGCGAGCAGATGAGCGTGGTTGGCGGCCAACTCGGCGGCGCATAGATGCGCGAGCTGGGCGACCTCCTCGACACTGCGCCGAGCGCCGCGTACCGCCAGCAGAACCGGCGCGCCGAGGTTCACGGCGATGCGGGCGTTGAAGCTCAGCTCGCTCGGGCTTGCTACGTCGGTGTAGTCACTTCCGATGATGACGACGGCGTCGCACTGCTCGGCCACGGTGTGGTACTTCGCGACGATGTCGGCCAGCGCGGCTTCAGGATCGGCGTGAACCTGCTCGTAGGTGACGCCGAGTGCGTCGGCGTAGGAGAGATCGGCGGTGGTGTGCTCGAGCAGCAGTTCGAGGATGTAGTCGGTTTCCTCGGTAGAGCGGGCGATCGGGCGGAAGACACCGACCCGGGCGACGGTCGCGCACAGCATCTGTAGCACGCCAAGCGCGATGGTGGATTTTCCGGTATCACCTTCAGGAGAGGCGACGTAGACACTCGACACGGCAGCGGGCGCTTCTGGCATGCCCAACAGCCTAGTGTGGGCCGCCGCCCACCTTGCCACTGATCGTGGTCACGCTCACGCTCGTGCCGACAACCGGCGGCTACGAGAAAGACGAACGGTGCCTGCCACACGTCGAGTGGCAGACACCGTTCAGTTGATCTCGAGGATCAGCCCAGAGCACGCAAGCGAGGCGCGAGGTCACGCTCGAACAGTTCGAGGAACCGGCGCTGATCATGGCCCGGTGCGTGGAACACCAGGTGATTGAGACCGGCATCGACGTAGGCCTTGACCTGCTCGACGGCGTCGTCCGGATCGGAAGCGACGATCCAGCGCTTGGCCACCTGCTCGATGGGCAGAGCGTCGGCAGCGGCTTCCATTTCGATCGGATCCTCGATGCTGTGCTTCTGCTCCGGCGTCAGGGACAGCGGAGCCCAGAAGCGGGTGTTCTCGAGTGCAGCCTCCGGATCGGTGTCGTAGCTGATCTTGATCTCGATCATCTTGTCGATGTCGGCGACGTCGCGCTCGGCCTTGGCTGCGCCCTCGGTAACGGCTGGAAGCAGCTTCTCGGTGTAGAGCTCCATGCCCTTTCCGGAGGTGCAGATGAAGCCGTCACCGGCACGTCCCGCGTACCGGGCGACAACGGGTCCGCCGGCCGCGATGTACACGGGAATGCCACCCTCGGGAACGTCGTAGATCGACGCGCCACGAGTGGTGAAGTACTCGCCTTCGAAGTCGACACGATCGCCCAGCCACAGCTCACGCATCAACCGCACGGACTCACGCAGCCGCGCGAAGCGTTCCTTGAACTCGGGCCACTCGCCCTGGAAGCCGGTGGCGATCTCGTTGAGAGCCTCACCGCTGCCGACGCCGAGCATGATGCGTCCCGGGTAGAGACATCCCATCGTCGCGAACGCCTGAGCGATGACTGCCGGGTTGTAGCGGAACGTCGGCGTCATCACGGACGTGCCGATCTGCACGCGCTCGGTGCGCTCACCGACGGCGGTCATCCAGGCGAGCGAGAACGGTGCGTGGCCACCGTTGTGGCGCCACGGCTGGAAATGATCGCTCACCGCAACGGAATCCATGCCGTGCTGCTCTGCCAGAACTGCCAGCTCTACCAGTTCGCGAGGGCCGAATTGCTCAGCCGATGCCTTGTATCCGAGCTTGAGTTCCTGCGCCACCGTGCACTCCCTTGTCGTCTGTTTCGTTTACTTCTCTGACATGCTTCACGTTCTTTGCAGACTATCCAGACACCGCTGGGACTTCTCTGCGTATCTCAGCGAGCGAGGCTGGTGACCACCGTTGCCACGCCGGCTGCGACGGCAACCCCGGCCAGTGCCAGTGCAAACAGCCACAATGCGTGCGGTTCCGGCATCGCCGCTCCGTCCTCGAGCGCCTTCTTCACCTGTAGCCAGCGTCGCATACCTACCAGTGCGGCTGCCGCCGCGAGTGCGATAAGGGTCAGACCGAGAGTCGTGCGAACCCACCCGGTACTCCATTCCGGTACCAACTGGACGACGGCGATGCCTCCGGCCAGCAGGGCGAGTGAGCTACGCATCCAGGCGAGGAAGGTGCGCTCGCTGGCAAGGGTGAAGCGCTCGTCCGGGCGGTTCGGTTCACTCATGCGTGCTCACCTCCGTGCGGTGCCACCAGATCCGGGTCCTGACGCCAGTCGTAGACGACCTCGGTGCGCAGAACGATGTCCTGCAACGAACGTCGTCGTCGATCGACCGCCGACCACAGCAATCCGAAGGCGAAGAGCACGCAGAGCACCGCACGGATGAAGGCCAACGGCCAGCGCACGAGGCGATGCCCGGACGTGATCACCCGCAGCCCCATCACGAGGGACCCGACGGTCCGACCGGTGGTCGCCCAGCAGGCGGTCAGATACGCCACCGAGACACCGAGAAATGCCGTCGTGGACAGGAAGATTCCCGGTTCCGAGAAAGTGAAACTCTGTGGCGAGAAGAGCAGTCGGACGAAGGCGAAGCCCACGTACACGGAACCCATCAGGAGCAGGACGACGCCCAGATCGATCAGTCCGGCGAGTCCACGGGTGACGATGCCGGCTGGGCCGGAACTCTCCTGGGCCACTAGCGTTCGCCTGCGTTCGTCTTCGGATCGGTCTCTGTCGACGGTTTTTCTGGTGACGGTTTATCTGATGACGGTTTATCTGATGACGGTGCGTTGTCGCGGCCGAAGAGTCGCCCGACGAAGCCGGCGACAGCGTCGTCCGCCTGCATGCCCTGCACTCGAGCTCCGTGCACGGCTTCCGTGGAGAGTGAACCGGTCGATTCACGAATCATCTGGGGCAGGTCGACGCCCTCGATGACCTGGTCGGCGATCTTGACGAGGTCGATGCGGTTGACCTGGCGTTCGAGGTCGACCGTGTCGACTATCCCGTCGAGATCGAGGCGATCGATCACCGCTTTGACGTCGAGGCGGCTTGCGATCTCGTCCACGTCGACCCGGTCGATGATCGGTTCGAGCGAGACCCGTTCGGCAATCTTGTCCACGTCGATGTTCTCGGCGATCTTGTCGATGTCCACGTGGTCGACGACGATCTTGGTGATGTCGACTTCGGACAGAGCAGCGTCGACGACAGCTTTGATCACCGTCCGCAAGGTCGAGTCGGCGAACTCCACGGTCGAGTGCATCGCTTCCGTGCCGCGAGTGGTGACCTGGGTGATCGCGCCGTCGAGTGCGTCACCGACGACAGGGATCCGCTGCACGGAATCAAGTGCGAGACCAGCGGTTCTGCGCGCCGCACCAGCCGTGATCGCGGCCAGCCCGAAGGCCAGCCGAATCACGTCGGATTCGGGGTGGTGCGACTGCGATCCCACGCAATTGTCTCCATCTTCTTATACGACTGTTACCCGGACATTCGTCACTCCTCTTCGCATTGTGCCACTGTTGGAAGGCACAAATACGCTGTCCGGCTTGCGCCTGGGGGGAAATATGAAGACACGTCGTTTCACGGTTCGGCTGACGATGGCGGTGGCCATGGCCGCCGGCTTTCTCGGCCTCAGCGCGCCGACCGCGAGCGCGGATTCCGTGGTCAGTCGCATCGACGTCTACTCCCCCTCGATGGACCGCTGGATCGCCAACGACGTGATTTCGCCGGCCGGAGGAGGCCCGGCCCCGACCTTCTATCTGTTGACCGGTGTCGGCGGCGGCGAGGACGGGATCTCGTGGTTCAACAACACCGGAGTTCGTGACTTCTTCGACGACAAACACGTCAACGTGGTCATGCCGGTCGGCGGCAAGTTCAGCATGTACACCGACTGGAACGCCGACGATCCGGTGCTGGGCCGTAACAAGTGGCAGACGTACCTCACCAAGGAACTACCGGCGGCGGTCAACGCTCGGTACAACACGACCGGTGTCAACGCACTCGGCGGTGTGTCGATGGCCGGCGGACCGGTTCTGGACCTCGCGATCCAGTCGCCGGGCACCTACCGCGCAGTCGGCTCGTACAGCGGCTGTCCGCGCGCCGGCGACCCGCTCGGCCAGGCAGCGGTGCGCTCGATGGTCGAGATACTCGGCGGCGGCAACGCGGCCAACATGTGGGGGCCGTGGGGTAGCCCGCAGTGGGCGGCGCACGACCCGTTGATCAACGCCGAGAAACTGCGTGGCACAGCGCTGTTCATCTCGACCGGCAACGGCCTCCCCGGCCCGGTGGACGGAATCAACTCGCTGGCTATGGCCGCCGGCGTCGTTCCCGGCGCGGTCCTCGAAGGCATCACCAACATGTGCACCGCTGCCCTGCAGGGGCGATTCGGTCAGCTCGGCATTCCCGCGACGTTCAGCTTCCGACCCGAAGGCACCCACACCTGGGGGCTCTTCGAAGCCGACATGCGCGCGTCGTGGCCGATGATCGCGGGCGCTATCGGGGCGTGAGCCTCACGGCCCTCCTTACAAGCCATGGCGTCAGGTGAGACTGCGCGCCCAGTCCCGCATCCCGGCGGGGCCAGTGCCGGTGGCGTATTCAGCGAACAGATTTCGCGCTTCGTCACGGCGGATGCCGCCGAGGACTTCACGCGGCTTACAGAAAAACGGAAGTTCCACAGGCGGCGCCCACAGCTGCACGAGTTCCGCCGCACCGTCGTTCGGGGATTCGAGAGCGAACCACACCCGGGTCACACCGAGCGTGATCGCGGCACCCATACACATGAGACATGGTTCGAGATTGACCGCCAATGTCAATTCACCGGACGCTCGAGTGAATCCGAGAGCCTCGTCGGCCTGCAAGAGCGCTTGAAGGTCCGCATGGACTACCCGTCGGCCGAGTGCCCGTTCTTGCGTATACGCCCGCCCGAGCACACGGTCGTCGTCGAACACGACTGCGCCGATCGGCATTTCCCCGAGCTCCATGCCCTCACGCGCTACGTCAAGAGCAACCGCAAGGGCATCTCGAGGTGAAAACATCACTCGACACTAATGGACCAAGGCAAACTCACGCTGCCAGTAGTGCGGGTAGTCCCCATTCCTTGGCAAGCAGCTCGTACGAGCGCAGACGATCCTCGTGCCGATGGGTCACCCCGGTGATTACCAATTCGTCCGCTCCGGTGAGCTTCTGCAAACTGTCGAGCCTGTCGGCGACGGTAGACGGTGAACCGACGAACTGCGTGATCAGCCGATCCTCCACCACTGCTTCGTCGGCGTCGGAAAGTGGGAGCGCTGTCGCGGGATCGGGGTACGGGATGGCGCCGTGCCCGCTGCGAATGCTGTGCGTCCAGTGCCCGAACGTAGACGCCAACTCTCTCGCCGTCGCATCGTCTTCCGCAGCAACAACATCCGCGGAGACGACGACATACGGCTCCGACAGAACTGCCGACGGTCGGAATGCTACACGGTATGCCTCGACGGCATCGAGCGTACTCGAGGGCGCCACATGGTAATTCGCACCGAACGGCAATCCGAGTCGTCCGGCGAGCTCGGCACTCGGGCCCGCACTGCTTCCGAACACCCACAGTTCGACGTCGGCATTCTCGCCGGGACTGGCGTGCAATTCGATGCCGTCGCGGGTTCTGTAGGTACCGTTCAGGAGCGAGCGTATGTCGTCGACCTGCTGCTCGAAATCGGGCGCCTGCGCGCCCGGAAACGCCAATGCCTCGAACGACGCCTGCAATCGCGGTGACGTGAGAAGACCGGTTGGATCGAAGGGCGCCGGGATCACGACGCCGTCGCGTACGACGTTCTCTCGCTTCGATTCTGCCGGCGCAGGCGTTCCGGCAGCGACCGCGCGAAGTGCCTCCACCCGACGCTGTCCGCTGCGCCCGATGCCGAGATCGATACGACCCGGATACAACGCTTCGACGGTACCGAAGGCCTCGACCACCTGAGCCGCCGTGTTGTTGCCCAGCAGCACGGCGGCCGAGCCGACGCGAATGGTGTTGGTGGCGGCCGCGATCAGCCCGACAAGCACTGCTGGCGACGAAGAGGCAACACCGACGAAGTGGTGTTCGGCGACCCAGTAACGCTTGTATCCCCACGCTTCGGCAGAACGAGCGAGGTCCAGCGAGTTCCGCAAAGCCTGGCGGGCCGTTCCGCCCTCACTGATCGGCGAGAGGTCGAGTACGGACAGCGGCGCGCTCACCTCGGTCCGCTTTCGGAGCGGGTGTCCGGTGTCTTCTCGCCGGCTTCCACCGCGAACGCCAGGCGGTTCTCGGCGGGGGCCACCGGGCACGTCGCGTAATCGGTGAACGCGCAGGGCAGGTTCGACGCCCGATTGAAATCGAGGACTACCGCGCCACCGGGTTCAGGTGCGCTCACGTGCAGCGAGCGGGCGGCCGGGTAGGTGGACACACCACTGGTCGCGTCGGTGAACAGGATGTGAAAGCCGTTGTCCCTGCCCGCGAACGCAATCAGCGTATGCGTTGCACCGTCGTGTTCGAAGCTGATGGTTCCTCGGGCGTCGTGATGATGCTCGAGGCGCTCGACGACCGCGCCCGTCGTCACCGTGCGAGCCTCCTCGAAAGCTGTGAAGACACCCTCGATGCGCCACTGCGGGTTCGGCTCGAAGGTCGGGATACCACTGAATTGCGCCAATGCCGGGGCCGACGAATCGTGGATCCGCAGAGCCACCTCGCCAGTGCGGCGGATGACCTCGACCAACCGCGCGCCCTGCTTGACGATCAGTCCCGGCGCCCCCTCGATCGGATTCAGAGTGGCCGCACCGTCCACTGCGACGCCGTCGATCGACAAGTCGTCTGCGGGCGTCGCGGTGACGACAACGGCATTCGCGTCGGCGCGCCATGCACCGGGCAGGTCGGCGAAGGTGGAATCGGTGTCCACCAGCCAATGCAACGCAGTCAGGCTCAGCCAGCCGAGGGGTTCGCCGAAGGTGGCGTCGCGCGAGGCGTGCCAGGCATTCCAATCGCCGGTGAAGGTGCTGGTGGAAGTGTCGGTAACGGTCATGATGCGCGGACTCCTTCAGCCTGCTCGTGCGGGTGGCGCAGCCCGAGATGGCTGCGCAGGGTGGTTCCTGAGTACTCGGTCCGGAAACTGCCGCGGTCCTGAAGTTCCGGTACGACGGTGTCGATGAACTCGTCGAGGCCCGCGGGGGTGATGTGGGGAACGAGGATGAATCCGTCGCTCGCGTCGCCCTGGACGTAGGTGTCGATCTCGGCAGCCACCTCCGCTGCACTACCCACGAACTGTTGGCGGGCAGTCACTTCGATGATGAGTTCACGGATGCTGAGGTTTTCGGCCTCGGCCTTGGCACGCCACTGATCTGCGACCGCTCGCGGATCCTTGACGTGGCGGACGCGTCCGCGAGTGATGTTGACGTCGTCCGACGGATCTTCCTTCGGCAACGGGCCGTCGGCGTCGTACTGCGAAAGGTCTCTGCCCCAAACCTGTTCGAGAAAAGCGATGGCAGTCTGGGGTCCGACCTGCTGCCGCCGGATGTGATATGCCTTCTCCTGTGCGTCCGCGGCGTTGTCACCGAGGACGAAGGTGGCGGCGGGGAGAATCTTGAGGTCTGCGTGCGTGCGTCCGTACTTGGCCAGGCGTCCCTTCACGTCGGCGTAGAAGGCCTTGCCTGCTTCGAGGGTTCCGTGTCCGGTGAAGATGGCGTCAGCCTTGGCGGCGCCGAACTCGCGTCCTTCGTCGGAGTCACCTGCCTGCAACAGAACTGGGTGCCCTTGTGGACTCCGAGGAACTTCGAAGCGCCCGGTGATGTCGAACTGCCTGCCGGAGTGTTGGAACTGGCCGACCTGTTGGTCGGTGACAAAAATACCGCGCTCACGGTCGACGATCGGACGATCGATGCTCCAGCTGTCCCACAGCGTCCGTACTGCGTCGACCAACTCGTTTGCGCGTGCATACCGCTCGGAATGCTCCAGATACCCACCGCGGCGGAAGTTCTCACCGGTGAATGCGTCCGAGGAGGTGACCAGGTTCCAGGCGGCGCGGCCGTCGGAGAGATGATCGAGCGTCGAGAACTGCTTGGCCAACTCGTACGGTTCGTTGAACGTGGTGTTGATCGTCCCGGCCAGGCCGAGATGCGTTGTCACACCGGCAACCGCATTGAGAATGCTGAAGGTGTCCGGGCGACCGACTACGTCGAGGTCGTGAATTTTGCCCTGATGCTCGCGTAGGCGCAAACCCTCTGCGAGGAAGAAGAAGTCGAACAATCCGCGTTCGGCACTGCGGGCGAGATGCTCGAACGAGCTGAACTCGATCTGGCTCTTGGACGCCGGATCGGTCCACACCGTGGTGTTGTTCACGCCGGGGAAGTGAGCGCCCAGATGAACTTGCTTGCGAATCCTGTTCTGTGTCATCGGTGTTCCTGTTCTCTGCTCGCGCTACGCGAACTGATTGACGGGCAACTCGAAACCCAACCGCTCGCGCAGCGTCGGGCCGGTAGTCGGTCGCGGATTGAGATTCGGCACCACGTCCGCCGCGATCTTCTCCACTGCGGCAGCCAAAGCCAAGGGACGCAGGACAACACCGTCGACCCCGGCCAGCCCACCGATCTCGCGAAGGAGGACAGTCAGGCCGGCACTGTCACCGCGATAGAACAGCGAGTGCGGGGCGTACGGCGCTCCCGCCCATTCCTCGAGTTCGGCCAGAGCGTCGTCGGCGGCACCGCGATCAGCGCCGAGAAGCACGTCGACGTCGAGGAGAACCCTGACGCTGCGCCCGAGGGCGGCGGCACTCGCGTGGACCAGCTTGGCCGTAGTTTTGGCCTCGGCGAGATCGGTTGCCGAGATCCGAATCAGATCTCCGCGCGCAACCGCGAGTTCGCGTGCCTCCGGCCTGCTCGCGTCGACGGCGATCAGCGGCTGCCCCTGCGGGGAGCGCGGCGTGATGGACGGCCCTTTGACGGAAAAGTTCTTTCCCTCGAAGTCGATGTAGTGCAGCTTGTCTCGATCGATGAATCGTCCGCTCGCAGCGTCCCGTATCTCGGCGTCGTCCTCCCAGCTGTCCCACAGCCGACTGACCACCTCGACAGCCTCGGACGCTTCCTCCCACGCGGACTCGGGGCCCTGCACTGCCTTTCGGCCGAACAACGACGCCTGCTCAGCGGTGTCGGACACCGCGACCTGCCAGCCGGCCCGCCCCGCTGACGAGTAGTCGATACTCGCGACGGCCTTGGAGATGTGGAACGGCTCGGTGTGCGTGACTGTCGCAGTGGGGATCAGGCCGATACGCGAGGTCACAGCACTCAGCCGCGCCGCAGTTGCAACCGCCTCCAATCTGCCCCGCACTGCGTGCTGGCCCTCGGATTGCAGTCCGAACGAGTCAGGGAGGAACGCCAGATCCACCCCACCCCGATCCGCGGTGGCCACCAGGTCCACCCAGTACGACGGTGTGAACAGATCTTCGGCGCGTGAGTCCTCGCGTCGCCAGGAGTACGGATGAGCTCCGGTGCCCTCGAATTCGAGACCGACCAGGAATGCTCCGGAACTACGCTCGGACATGTTCGGCCTTTCGTGTCGAATGATCCCGCCCGGGGATCGCGTCGAGAAGTGTGCGTGTGTACTCGTTTCGGGGATTGTCGAAAATCTCGGTGGTAGTACCGATTTCGAGCAATCGCCCGGCCTGCATGACGCCGACGACGTCGCTGATCTGGCGAACAACCGCAAGATCGTGGGAGATGAAGAGATAGGTCAGGCCCAGTTCGCGCTGCAACTCGTCGAGTAGCGCCAGAATCTGCGCTTGCACCGAGACGTCGAGAGCGGACACAGGTTCGTCGAGAACGAGCAGGTCCGGCTTCAAAGCGAGCGCACGAGCGATCGCCACCCGTTGACGCTGGCCGCCCGAGAGTTCGGCCGGTTTGCGGCTCAGAAACTGCTCGGGAAGTGCAACCTGATCGAGCAACTCTGCCGCACGAGTCTGCTGCTGGCTGCGTCCACCAACCTTGAAGGCCCGCAGCGGCTCCGCAACGATGTCCTGGACGGACAATTTCGGGTCTAGTGATGCATAGGGGTTCTGGTACACGAGCTGGATCTTTCGGCGCAGCTCGCGCAGATCGCTGCCCTTGACCTTCGTGATGTCGTGTCCGTCGAAGGAGATGGTGCCGGCATCCGCCTGCTCCAACCGCACGGCGATGCGCGCCGTGGTCGACTTGCCGGAGCCCGACTCCCCCACCAGCGACACCGTCTGACCCCTCGGAACAGTCAGCGACACTTCGTTCACCGCGGTGATCGAACTCCCGCGTCCGACGTTGAAGTGCTTGGTGATTCCCGTCAGGGTCAGCAGCGGGCTGGTGTCCTGGCGGACCGGGCGAACGACTGGTCCCGAGGACAGGCTCGGCGCAGAGCTCAGAAGTTTCTTCGTGTACTCGTCTCGCGGGTTGTCCAGAATATCTGCGGTGCGGCCGGATTCGACGATCCTGCCGCCCTGCATCACCAGGATCCGGTCCGCGCGGTCTGCGGCCACACCCAGGTCGTGCGTGATCAGGAGCACGGCGGCACCGGATTCGGCGATTCGCTCGTCCAAGTGGTCGAGGATGCGTCGTTGAACCGTGACGTCCAGAGCACTGGTCGGCTCGTCGGCGATGACGAGGGCCGGGTTCGCGACAAGCGCGATACCGATCAGAACTCGTTGCCGCATACCGCCGGAGAGCTCGTGTGGGTACTGGCGTGCTCGGATTTCCGGCCGGTCGATACCCGCACGCTCGAGCACCTCGACGGCGTCCAACCGGGCTTTGCGGCGGTCTGCGAGGCCATGGATCCGCAGGACTTCTGCAACCTGGTCGCCGATCCGGGTCACCGGGTTGAGCGAGGTCGTCGGATCCTGCGGCACCAAACCGATACGCGCGCCGCGGATTCGCTGCCACGCACGGTCGGAATACGAGTCGATCTGTTCACCCTCGAACTCGACGGTCCCGCCGGTGACGTGGCCACTGCCGGCGAGCAGACCCAATATCGCGTGGGCCGTGGTCGACTTACCGGAACCCGATTCCCCGACCACCGCAACTACTTCGCCCCGACCGACGGTGAAGCTCACACCGGATACCGCGGGCTCGGCGCCGTAGGCGATCTGTAAGTCGGTGACGGAAAGCAGCTGTTCTTCGGTCGTGCTCATCGCCGGTTGTTCCTTTCGATCTCGTGGCCGATACGGTGTGCCGAGATGACCACGGCGACAATCGCGAGACCGGGAAGTGTTGTCATCCACCAGGCATTGGCGAGGAAGTTACGCCCCTCGGATACCAGCGATCCCCATTCCGGGGTAGGCGGTACCGCGCCGAATCCCAAGAAGCTCAGTGCCGACACTGCAAGAACTGCCTGCCCGAACTCGACTGCGGACAGCGCGACCACGGGCGCGTACGAGTTGGGAAGCACGTGCCGACGCAGGACACCGAGCCACCGCACACCCGAACCGAACGCGGCCTCGACGTACTGAGCGCCGCGCACCCGCATCACTTCGGCACGCATCACTCGCGCAAAGTTCGCGACCATGCTGACGCCGACCGCGATGGCGACGTTGATGGTGCCGAAGCCGAGTGCGGTCACCAGTGCCAACGAGAGCAGCAGCGCCGGAATGGACAGCAGCACGTCGACGATACGCATCAGCACGGCGTCGACGACGCCACCGACAAAGCCCGCGAGCAAACCGATTATCGATCCCGCCACCAATGCGATTCCGACCGCCACCAAGGTTGCGGTCAGGGACAGCGCGGCGCCGTGCACGAACCGTGTGTACAGGTCACGTCCGAGATTGTCGGTTCCGAACCAGTGAGCCAGGCTCGGGCCCTGCAGTTTGTCCGCCGGGACACCGGACAACGGATCGCCGCTGGCAAAGAATCCGGGTGCGACGGCAAAGCCGATGGCAAGCAACACGATCAACACCGGAATCACCAAGCCGGGCTTTCGGATCCAGCCGATGGCCGTGGACTTTCGGCGCGAAACAACAGGTGCCTTCGCCTCGACGCTCGGATCGAGGAGTAGGGGTTCGATCAATGTGTCAGACATGAGCCGGCTCCAGATCGGTCGAGCTTTCGGTATTCGACTTTTCGGTGTGACTCTTCTTCGTCTGGATGATCCGTGGATCTATCAAGGGGTAGAAGAGGTCGACCGCGAGGTTGACGAGCACGAACACGAGAGAGGCGAACACAACGACTCCCTGCACCACCGGGATGTCCTGCGCCATCACCGACGTCTGTGTCAGACGGCCGACGCCCGCGCGGGAGAACACCGTTTCCACAACCACCGAGCCCGCCAGCAGCGTGCCGACCAGCACACCGGCAATGGTGAATGCCGGAATGCTCGCCAGTCGCAACGCGTGACGGGTCTGCACGCGCCAACGGCTTGCGCCCTTGGCGTACGCAGTCTCCACGTGCGGCGAACGTAGCGTCGACTGCAGGCTGGTCGTGAGCACCTGCGCGATCACCGCGCCGGTCGGGATCGCCAAGGTGATCACCGGAAGAATCACCGTTGCGAATCCCTTGTCTCCGAATGCCGGGAAGATGTGCAGACGGAACGAGAAGAGTTGCAGAAGAATCAGGCCCACCCAGAAAGTGGGCACTGCCACACCCAGCGGCGGCAGCGAGAACAACAGGTTCGCGAGCCACCGCCTGCGGGTGTAGGTAGCGAAGAACGCGATCGCCACTCCGAACAACACGGCCAGAACCAAAGCGGTGGTTGCCAAGACCAGAGTGCTCGGCAGCGCCGAGAAGATGGCATCCGTCACCGACTGACCGGTGGAGATGGACGTTCCGAAATCGCCGCGAAGAGCATTCGTCAGCGATGTCCAGTACTGCACCCACACCGACTGGTCCAAGCCGTACCGTGCCCGAAGCTGATCGAGCGCAGCCTGATCCACTGCAACACCCTGACCGGACGAGTCGGCAGCCATGCTGACGGGATCACTGGGCAGGAGGAACAGAATCACGAACGAGATGGTGAAGGCGGCCCACAGAACCACTGCGGCCTGGCCCAGTCGGGTGAGTACGTATCGAGTCATGATTACTTACCCGACAACCATGCGTCGTAGAACTGCAGGCGCGAGGAGGCTTCGAAGTTCAGGTCCTGCACACTCGATCCGGCGCCGATGGCCTGCGAGAGCTCGATGGTGGGGATGGAGAGTCCACGGTCGAGGATCAATTCCTGTGCGGTGGATACCAGTTCGCCGCGTTGGCCGTTGTCCGTGGCTGCAAGCTGGTCTGTGAGTACCTTGTCGAGCTCCGGATCTGCGCCGCGACGGTTCAGGTTGCGGCCTTCGGTGCTGAACGATGCCCGCAAGATGTCGGCGTCCGCGCGAGTGCTGTTGTAATACAGCGAATCGTAATCACCCGATACTCCCTTCTCGGTCCATTCACCGTTCGAGACCAAGTTGAGCTGCAGGTCGACGCCGACCTTCTTGAGCTGCTGCTGCACGAGCTCGAGGATGGCCTGGTTACCCGAGAACACCGGACTGAAGGTGACGCTGAAAGTGAGCTTCTGCCCGTCCTTCTCGCGGATACCGTCGCTGCCGGTCTTCCAACCAGCCGCGTCGAGGAGTTTCGCCGACTTGTCGGCGTCGTACGTCACGACACTGGATTCGTCGCTGTAGAGCGGAGTGGTGTGAGCCAGCGGGCTCGTGGCCGGGAAGAACGACGGATCCAGAACGGTGTCGACGAGTTCTTGGCGGTTGATCGCGGGAATGATGGCCTGACGAACAGCCTGATCAGCGAGAACGCCGCGACTGACGTTGGGCTGGAAGAAGAAGCTCACACCCGGGTTCGGCCTTGTGAGGATTCGTCCACCCGCGCCCTCGATTTGCGGCGCATCCTGCGGAAGCGCATCGCTGACCGCATCGAGCTGGCCGGAGGCCACGCTGCCCGCCCGCACACCGGATTCGGGAACCACCGTGAAGTCGACGCCATCGAGGTACGCCTCGCCCTGATGCGCGACCGCATCCGAGGCCCAGTTGTATCCCGCACGCTTGGCGATCTTGACGCTCTTGTCCTGCTGCCAGTCGGTGTACACGAACGGTCCGGAGGCGATCACCGCTGCACCGGGGCAGCGCTGCTCGGATGCCAGCGCGGTGGTGGAATCGGCGAGGATTCCGAGCTGTGGCGTCGAAGTTGCTTGCAGGAACTGAACATTGGGTCCGGAGAAATTGATCTTCGCCGTGTGAGCATCTACGACGTCGGTACCGGTGTACGAGGACAGGTAACTCTTCGCCAACGACGCGTTCGGTCCCAGGTTCTTGACCGAGTCGAAGGTCTTCTTCACCGAATCCGCCGTCACCGGTGTGCCGTCACTGAAGGTGGCGTCGTCGCGAAGGACGAACGTGAAGCTCGCGGCGTCGGGGCTGATCTCCCAGCTCTTGGCGAGCCACGGGGTGATCTCTCCGGTGTCGGGATTTTGATCGGTAAGCGAATCCACCACTGTCCGAGTGACATACACGGTCTGGTTACTGCCGGCCTGGGCCGGATCGGCGCACGTCGGCGCCTGCGACAGACCGTAGCGAAGGGTTCCGCCGGACTGGGCGGGGCCTGCGTCGGCAGCACTGTCACTCCCGCTGCTGCAGCCGGCGAGGACGGTGCCGAGAACCGAGACAGCACCGATACCGGCGATTACGGTCGCGCGTTTGCGGGCACCGAATGAGGGCGAAGACACCAAGAACTCCTAAAGAGGCATGCCGAAGAGCGCACCCGTCGCCTGAGACGAGAAAGGCGATCGAGCACGAATCACTTGTGAGAGAAGAGAAAACAGACTTGTCGACGACTCGCCTGAGTGTGAATGACTGACCGAGGTCAGTTGGTACAGAAAGATCCCGCGGTGCGGCACAGGTCTACGTGACGACGCGACCAGGCGGTATCGAAACCGCCTTCGACTGCCTTCATTTCGTGTTCCTCCATCGGTCCTGGCGGTAGCACCCGCACCCGATCACTCGGGGGGTTGCTGCGACTTCAATGAGCCAGGTCTCTCGGTCGCTCTGGATGGTCGTTCGCAAGTCTACGAGGTTAAACCCGGGTGTTGTCAACCCGGTCGGTAGGAATTGCTGCTCGAGTCACATTTTCGAGGACCCGAAGTTGTTTCTCGAACGGGTGGATGCCCACCTCTTCGGGCGAGAGTGACGCGTCGTAAAGCGGTGTGTATCCACTGGACAGATACAGCGCGACGGCCTCGGGTTGCCGAGGACCCGTCGTGAGAAACACCCGGTTGTATCCACGAAGTTCGATCTCTCGTTCCAACTCGCGAACGACGGCCTTGCCGAGGCCGCGCTTCCGATGGTCGACCGATGTCCAGATTCTCTTCAGTTCGGCAGTGGTGGAATCGAATTGACGAAACGCACCACCGGCGATCGGCAGACCGTCGTGGGTGAGCACCAGAAGCGCACCCTGCGGGTAGGCAAATTCTTCTGCCGGATACGTCGTGAGATCCTCGAGCATCGCTTCGTGAGTCCCGCCGTAACGCGAACTGTATTCGAGTGCCAACTCCGCGATCAGTGGAGCTGCCAAGGGATCGTCCTGCGATACCGAATAGACCTCTACCGCTCCGACACCCTCGAGCTGTCGAGTTCCGAGCTCCAGTGCCACAACACTTTCCTCCATGAATCTGGTCAACGCTCCCCCAGCCTGAAAACTTCCGGAGCGAGGGTGGTTCCGTCGACGAGGTCCGCCACAAGTTCACCCAGGGCCGGACCGAACTTGAACCCATGCCCCGAGAATCCCGCTGCCACCGTGACGGCGCCGACTCGGTCGATGACGAAGTTACTGTCCGGCGTGCTCGTGTACAGGCAGGTGAGCGACTCGACACGGGTGGTGTCGACACCGGGTAACCACGACTCGGCGTACTCCACCAATCGCTGCTCTCCGTCGACACCAGGGGTGTAGTCACGGGTCTGCGGAGTCACCACCGGCCCGGTCGCGTGTTCGCCGATCTTGATCCCGTCCTCGGAACCGAGCCCGTAGATCCCCGCGGTCTCCAATTCTGCGCCGGTGTGGTGAACGAAACTCGGCCACTCGACTCCGGGATCGAGCGGTGCGAAGTGTGCCGGTTGTTCCTGTGTCGTGCGCAATGTCGGCAGTACGATCTCGGAGCCGAGACCGCTGTCTGCGATCAGATCTGCAGTCCACGCACCGGCCGCGATCACGACCTGACGAGCTGCGAGCGTTCCACTGTCCGTCACCACGTCCACGCCGTAGGACGCCCGCGCGAGTGCCAACACCCGAACATCGTGACGGACCTCGGCGCCCGCAAACACCGCTCCTGCCTTCAGAGCGGTCACTGCGCGGTCCGCGTGCAACCGGCCTGCGTCGGGATGATGGAGCACCGTGGTGTCGAATCGCAGCCCCGGCCAACGGGCGGACGCCTCGGCAGGAGTGAGGATCTCACCCTTGATGCCCGCCTCGCGAAGTATCTTCGCCTTGGACTGCACTGCCTGCGGCAGGCCGTGATCAACGGCACCGGTGAGTTCCAGGAACCCGATGTCCGTCGTGGTCTCCAACTCCCGCCACAGCGGCAGCGCGCCGGCCGCCAAACCTGTGTACCGGTGATTGTCGTAGGCCTGCCGGTAGATACGCGAAGTACCGTGCGACGCACCGTGCTTGTGACTCGGCCCGAACTGTTCCAACTGAATGACGCTACGTCCGCGTGCCGCGAGCCGCCATGCGGCGGAGGACCCGACGAGTCCTCCGCCGATGACGATCACATCGAGAATCTCACTCATGGACGAGAGCTCACTTGGTCTTCGGAAGGCCGGGCGGGTTGATCAGGGACGTGTCGACGGCTTCGCTGGTGATGTTCCAGCGCTCGAGGATCTGCTGGTACGTGCCGTTCTCGATCGTGTGGTTGATCGCGTCGTTGATCGCCTTGATCAGGCCGTTGTCCTTCTTCACCAGCACCGCGATCTGCCCCTGCAGGGTGTCGCCGGCCCCGGAGAACTCACCGACAACCTCGGTCTCCCCCGACTGCTTGGCGTGGAACTGCGATGACGGGTTCGGGCCGAAGTAGGCGTCGATCCGGCCGGACTGCAGCGGGAGGTAGTAGTCGGTGGTGTTCTGGTAGTAGGAGATGTCGGTAGGCGCCAGGCCGGCCGCGACGTTCTGCTCACTCCACTTGACCAGCAGCGCTTCCTGATTGGTGCCCGAGGAGACGGCGATCTTCTTGCCCGCGACGTCCTTGGGTTCCTTGATGGAGATTCCGGCACCCTTCTTGGCTTCGAAGGCGAGGGTGTCGAGACGGTAAGTCGCGAAGTCGTACTTCTCCTTACGCTCTTCTGTGACAGTCACATTGGAGAGGAAGGCGTCGGCCTCACCGGAGTCGATCCGGACGAAGTTCTGTGCCCAATCTGCTGTCTGCAGGTCGACCTTCAAGCCGAGAACGTCACCGATCAGATAGGCGAAGTCGGTCTCGGAACCGATGAGGGTGGTGTCGTCGTCGGCGTAGAAACGGAGCGGCGGAGCGGAACCGGCACTACCGGTGACGCGCAGCGTGCCACGATCGCGGATGTCCTGAGGTAGCTCGGCGGCGATGGAATCCACCTTGTCGGTGGTGATGCGGTTCTGATCGGCCGTGAGGTTGTAACCCGCAGCAGCCGTGACCTGGGCGCCGTCGGACTCGGCGTCCGCGCTGCTGCATGCAGCGCTGAGCAATCCGACGGTGGCAAGCGCCGAGATCAGAAAAGTCGCGCGACGGGATGTGGAGAACATCAATTTTTCCTTCCGGGAATGAGTCTGGGTCGCGTCAGAGGACGCGGGAGAGAAAGGCTTTGGTCCGTTCGTGGACCGGATTGTCGATCACCTGCGAAGGCGGGCCCTGTTCGACGATGACGCCGCCGTCCATGAAGACCGCAGTGTCCGCCACTTCCCGAGCAAATCCGACCTCGTGTGTGACGATCACCAAGGTGGCGCCGTCACGGGCCAGCTGAGCGAGGACTTCGAGAACCTCGCCCACCAGTTCCGGGTCGAGCGCCGACGTCGGCTCGTCGAAGAGAATGACCGCCGGCCGCAGTGCCAGCGCTCGCGCTATCGCGACGCGCTGTTGCTGGCCACCGGAGAGTTGGCGCGGATACTCGTCCGCCTTGTCGCCTACCCCCACTCGCTCGAGCAGCGCGCGGGCCTCGCGGTACACCTCGTCACGATCACGCTTCTGGGCCGAGAGCGGCGCTTCCACCACGTTTTCCAACGCGGTCAGGTGCGGAAACAGGTTGAAGTTCTGGAACACGAATCCGATGTGCGAACGCTGTTTCAGGATCTCGCGGTCACGCAGTTCGTGGAGTCGATTTCCCTTGCGCCGGTATCCGATCAGCTCTCCGTCGATCCGTACGGTTCCGCGGTCGACCTTCTCGAGGTGATTGAGGGTTCGCAGCAAGGTGGACTTACCGGAACCCGACGGACCGAGAATGACGGTCACTTCGCCCTTGCGGACCAGGAGATCAACGCCGGCAAGTACTTCCAGCGTGCCGAAGGACTTGTGAATTCCGCGCGCTTCGACGGCATACACCGTCTCTTCGGCCAGTTCTGCGGTCATCGGGTCGCACCTCTCGGAATATCGAGACGCGCATCGCGAATCTCTTCGAACTTCTTGCGCGCCTTCTGTACCGGAGTCAACGGAAGCGCACGGGCGGATCCTCGTGCATAGTGGCGCTCCACGTAGTACTGACCGATCGAGAGCAACGTCGTGAGGATGATGTACCAGATCGTGGCGACCATCAGCAGGGGCACGACTCGTCCGTTGCGGCCGAAGATGACCTGCACCTGGTAGAACAGTTCGGCGATTGCCATGGTGGAGACGATCGACGTTCCCTTGAAGAGTCCGATGACCTCGTTGGCGGCGTTGGGGAGGATCGCTCGCATTGCCTGCGGGAGAACGATCTTGAAGAACTGGCGACTGCGCGGAATACCGAGCGAGTGAGCAGCTTCGATCTGACCGTGATCCACCGAGATGATTCCGGAGCGGATGATCTCGGCCGAGTATGCAGCCTGGTGCAGCGCCAAACCGATGACTGCCGCGGTGAATCCGCCGATCACACCGCTGACCTGGAAGGTGAAGAACTCGGGCCCGAAAGGTATTCCGAGAGAAAGCGTCTGGTACAGGTATGTGATGTTGAACCAGAAGAGCAGCTGCACGATGAGTGGAATCGAGCGGAAGGCCCAGATGTAGGTCCAGGCGATCACCTGCAGGACCGGGTTTTTCGACAACCGACCGAGTGCCAGGAAAACACCGAGACCGAATCCGAGGATCGTCCCCCACAGGGTCAGTTTGATCGTCATCCACAGCGCGGCGAGCACTGATTTCGCGGTGAAGTACTGCGCGAACGTCGGCCAGTCCCAGCCGGGGTTGACGACGAGCCCGTGGATGAACTGAGCAAGCAGGACCAGCACGACCGCACTGATCACCCAGCGCAGCGGGTGCCAGGTGCGAGCGACGACAAGCTCCGAGTCGGGTAGTTGCGACTCGGACACCGACTTTTCGGGGCGGACATCGGTGGGCGCGCTCACGGCGCGCTACCTGACGGAGTGGACATCACGAATAGACCTTTCGGGGAAATGGGAACGCAGCTGTGTCCTCGAGTTGGTGTGCTCGAGTTGCGAAGACGACGAGAGTTCGGTCAGCGACAGTGACACGAAGCGGTGCGGCACAGATCGATGTGACGTCGCTTGTGCGCAGCGTGCGAAGTGGTACCCATGTGATGCCTTCCATCGGTCCTGGCGGTAGCACCCGCTCCCGATCACTCGGGGGGTTGCTGCGACGTCGACGAGCCAGGTCTCTCGGTCGCTCTGGATGGTGAGCAAAGACTAGACGCGAAATGTCGAGTCGTCAAATGTTGTATTTCCCTGCACTGCAAGGGAAATGAAGGGTCCACGATGTTGAAATCGCATTGATTCCAACGGTGTCCGAAGCCGCGTTCGGCGTGTTGAATGGAGCGTTCGAATGAAGACCGGGACCGCCGTCCGGACTGACTTTTCCTCTGCCGTACCGTCTGCGGAGTGAGTGGACTCGACGCTTTCTTCATCTTGTTGGCCGGTATCGGCGCGGGCGCGATCAACGCCGTGGTCGGCAGTGGAACGCTGATCACGTTTCCCACCCTGGTCGCCTTCGGCATGCCGCCCGTGACCGCAACCATGTCCAACGCGGTCGGGCTCGTCGCCGGCGGAGTTTCGGGTACCTGGGGCTACCGACGTGAGCTGTCCGGACAGTGGGACCGACTGAAGTGGCAGATTCCGGCGTCCCTCGCCGGAGCACTACTCGGTTCGTGGTTGCTCATGCACCTACCCGAGAAACTGTTCGAGACCATCGTTCCGGTGCTCTTGGTCCTCGCTCTCGCGCTCGTCCTCCTCCAACCACGCATCCAGGCGTGGGCCAAGAAGCGTTCCACCGAAGAAACGACGCTGTCCACCAAGAGGCTGATGCTCCTGACCGCCGGCACTTTTGCAGTCGGCATCTACGGCGGATACTTCACTGCCGCGCAGGGCATCCTTCTCATCGGTGTGATGGGTGCCATCCTCCCGGAAACCCTCCAGCGCATGAACGGCGCGAAGAACCTGCTGTCGCTGCTCGTCAACATCGTTGCAGCAGGGATGTACATCACTCTGGCATTCGATCAGATCAATTGGGCAGCAGCCGGTTTGATCGCCGTCGGCTCACTCGGTGGTGGCGTCCTCGGCGCCCGCTACGGACGGCGCCTGTCCCCCACTGCATTGCGCTACACGATTGTCGTCGTCGGCCTGATCGGCCTGTGGCGCCTTCTCGCTTGACCGCCCACATCGGGCGCCACCCGCACATACTGGAGTAATGACCAGTACAGAAGATCAGACCGGTTGGACCTACCTCATGGACATGGACGGGGTTCTCGTCCACGAGGAGCACTTGATACCTGGAGCGGACACGTTCCTGGCAGAGCTGGCGTCGAACGACATCCCGTACATGGTGCTCACCAACAACTCCATCCGCACCCCGCGTGACCTGCGAGCACGCCTGCTCAATTCGGGACTCGACATCCCGGAGAAGTCGATCTGGACGTCAGCGCTCGCAACCGCGACGTTCCTGGCCAACCAGCGGCCAGGCGGCAGCGCCTACGTGGTCGGCGAATCGGGCCTGACCACTGCCCTGCACGACATCGGTTACGTCCTGACGGACAGCGACCCCGACTACGTCGTCCTCGGCGAGACGCGAACGTACTCCTTCGAGGCAATCACCACCGCCATTCGCCTGGTCGAGCGTGGATCGCGGTTCATCGCCACCAACCCGGACGCCACCGGGCCGTCGCGTGACGGCTCGCTGCCGGCCACCGGCTCGGTCGCGGCACTCATCACCAAGGCAACCGGACGCGATCCCTACTACGTCGGCAAGCCCAACGCCTTGATGATGCGCTCAGCCCTGCGGTCCATCGGCGCTCATTCCGCCAATACGTTGATGATCGGCGACCGCATGGACACCGACATCGTCTGTGGCCTCGAAGCCGGACTGCAGACGATTCTGGTGATGACCGGGATCTCGACCCGCGCGTCGGTAGAGCTCTATCCCTACCGCCCGACCATCGTCCTCGAGTCGGTCGCCGATCTTGTGGGAACAACAACCGATCCATTCCGTAGCAACACAAACAATTGATTCAAATTGCAAAACAAAACCGAAACTCGGTAATTAACTGGTAAAAACAGCAGATTTGCCAAGTTCCGACTCGTCCGCTTTGTCCAACTGAACAAACCAACGGTTTTATTCGCACCAAACTTACAAACGAGTAGTTAGACGCAGGTCAAAGATCATTTCGACACCGAGTGACAGTTGGACTCCAGTCGTAAAATTGATTTTTCGAAAAGTGGTAACGAATCGTTTGCCGTGTCTGATACTCATGTCTGAATGGCCCCATTTCGGGTCCCAGACATGAAATGAGATTTTCATGAAGAAGCAGACCAAGGGTGCGATCGCTGCTGCGGCGGCCGGTGCCCTCCTCCTCGGCGGTGCCGGCTCGCTCGCAGTCTGGAGCGATTCGGCCGACGTCAGTGGCGGCGGGCCCGTCACGTCCGGCGCCCTCGACCTGAGCTCTTGCGCACCGGTCGGTGGCGGGTGGAACTCCCTCAACCCGACGAAGACCGCGATCACCAACATCTCGGCTTACCGAATAGTCACCACCGAGAGCATCGAATACACCTGCGACGTCACTGTGACCGCAGTGGGCGATCGTCTCGCGGCTGTTCTGACCGCTGATACGGCCGGAATCGTTCCGGGTGCGAACAGCGCCGAGCTTGCCGCTGCTGTCGTGCCCGTGACGACAATCAAGGACACTGGCGGCAACCCGATTTCGCAGATCACCAAAGCCCAGAACGGAACGATCGTCCACGTCGGAGTCCGGCTGAACTTCAACGAGGTGGCCAATCAGGTCGCGCAGAACCAGTCGCTGAACTTGTCGGCGATGAAGTTGGTCGTCACTCAGACAGCACTGACACCGGCCCCGTAATTTCATGAGGAAAAAGGTCTGGGGAGCGATCGCAGTCGCGGTGGCTGCTGTAGCGGTGTTTGCATCGTCACAGCAGTCGCTCGCGCTGTGGTCCGATTCGGCGAGCGCGAATGGCGGTACGGCGACAGCCGCCAGCGTCAACCTCACGGTTGGTACATCTGCCGGAACCAGTGCGGCGTACACCCTGGCGAACTTGACGACGGCCGCGACGCCCGTTGTCCCGGGAAACACGGTGCAAGCACCGCTCACCGTCAAGAATTCGGGGGCTGATCCTCTGCAATGGCGAATGCAGTCGACGACCGCATTTACGGGATTCACGTTGACCACGTACGGAGTCGCCAACGAAGGCGCCTGCCCTGCCGGCGTCAACACCGCGGCTCCGGCAGTGACCCCACTGACGTCCGGATCGATGAATGCATCGCTGCAGTACCCGGTTTCACCGGCGTACATGCCGAGTCCGCTGGTCTCAGGCGGTACGTACATTCTGTGCTTGCGACTCACGGTAGGCGTCGGGGCGGTCTCAGGTGCAACAAGCACCACGACCTTGACCTTCCAGGCAGGTCCGGTATGACAAAACACTCCACGAAGCGCACCGATCGCACCGATCGCACCGGCCCACTCTGGTGGATCACCTCTATCGTCAGTTGGACACTGCTGCTGGCAATTTCGGCAGTCATCGTCGCAACCATTGTCGTTCCCTTCTTTGCCGGAGCACAGCGCTTCACGATTCTGACCGGTTCGATGCGCCCGACGTACAACCCTGGATCACTGGTAGTCGTCAAACCTGTCGATCCGTCCGAACTGGGGATCGGTACACCTATTACGTACCAGCTGGAATCGGGTCAGCCGACCGTCGTCACGCACCGGATCATCGCCACAAGTGAAAACCAGAAGGGTGAAAGAACTTTCATCACCCAGGGCGATGCGAACGGTGAGCCTGACGAGAAGGAAGTACGGCCGGTGCAGATCCGGGGAAAGGTCTGGTACAGCCTGCCTTATCTCGGTTACGTGAACACCTGGCTGACGGGAGAGCAGCGCACCGTGATCGTGGTGATCGTAGTGACCGCTCTACTGCTGTACGCGTCGTACATGATGATCAGCGGCATCCGTGACGGCCGGAAGGAGCGAGCTCGAGCCCGATTCGCTCCTGACCCTGCAACTTTCGCGCCCGCAGACTCCGCCCAGATCGAGAAAGGCCAGCACGATGCCCTCGCGCCCTGACCGTCCGGCCCACCGGATTCGTCACCTGTTGACCAGCACGCGTTTTCGCGCGCTGCTCGCACTGGGGATGGTGCTTGGCGTCGGCGGTGTGACCACGCTCGCGGCCTGGACGTCTTCCGCCACGGCAACCTCGGGCAACATCACGACGGGTTCCATCAATCTGCAGTTGAACAGCATTGCCCAGCCCATTCTGACCAGGTCTCTGAATTTCAGTGAGCTTGGCAAGTCCGGAATGATTCCCGGCGATTCGAATACCGCTCTGATCAAGGTCAACAACCTGGGCACAGGGACAACTGTCCCGCTGAAGTACACGATCACGTCTACGAGTAGTGGTGCGTTGACGACCTCTCTACGAATGACGGTTTCCTCCAACGGAACTGTTGCCAACAAGTGCACTGACGGCGCCAACGTGGTGTCCTCGCTCGCGCTGACACTCACCGCGAATCAAGCCATCGGTAGCCCCGACCGCCCACTGGTGGTCGGGGCTACCGAGAATTTATGTGTCTCGGTGCAGCTTCCGACAACACCGACACCGCCGACGAACAGCACGTCGAACATCGTCCTGACCTTCGCGGCAAAGGTGTGATGGCAATGGCCCGACACACGAAAAAACATGCAAAGGCCTCGATGCCGAACCGGGTACGGGAAGTCCTACTCAGTCTGGGAGCCCTCGCAGGCTTGGTATCCATCATCATTTTCATCGCCGGTCTGGCTTTCGGTATCACCCCGCTGATCTTTCGGAGTGGATCGATGTCACCCACGATCGATACCGGTGCTCTCGCATTCGCGCGCACCGTGCCTGCTTCGGAAGTGCTGGTCGGTGACATCGTCAGCGTCTCCGACAGCCAAGGCACGCGCATCACCCATCGTGTGGAATCAATAGATCAGCAGGGCAACAACCTTGCCGTCGCACAACTGCGTGGTGATGCAAATCCGATCGCCGATCCCGATCCCTACGTCATCACCGAAGCCGATCGCGTCTTCTTCAGCATCAACCGCCTCGGCTACGTGGCAGTCTGGCTGTCCGGACCGAGTGGGCTTGTGCTTGGTGCGATTGCCGTCGGCGGGCTCCTGTACATCGCGTTCCGTCGACGTGAGGCTTCCGACGCGGAGGAACCTCAGCGGGATCGTCAGGACATACGCGGCGACTCCCATGCCCTCAAGGCCATCGTCGCCTTGGCTACGGTCGGTCTCACGGTGGTCGGTGTGTCCCAGATCGGTGGTACCAAGGCGGGGTACACCGACACAGCCACGGCAACAAGCATTCAGTTCGGCACTGCTGCAACCTTTCCCACGTCGCCAAGCACAGCCAGTTGCGCGGTGAATTTTGCGCTCGTTGTTCCGGTCGCGGTGACAATCACCTGGCCCGCGACTGTCGGAAGCTCATACCGTCTAATTGCCCGCGATAGCAACGGATCCTTGTTGGGATCGAATGACTACACCGCAACGTCTACTACAGGCTCCATGAGATACGGCTCGGGCGGTACAACAGTCGCGTTCCCGCTCATAGTCGGCACCTACAACATCGAAATCCATGGACTGAGCGGCACGTCGGTCACGCCGTCGTACTCCGGCTACCAATTCAGCATTCTCGTCGGCCTGCTCTACTCGTGTGGCGGTCCGATCAGCGGGACATCTGCTCTCAGTCGATCGGCAGCGCCGGCACTGGCGGCAGACGCTCCGAGCACTCCTACTACGGCCGTCACTTCCACGACCGCCTCATCCACCACGCCCACCACGACATTGGCGCCGGCTGTGACAACCACCAGCACAACTGCACCGTCGACAACCACCAGCACAACTGCACCGTCGACAACCACCTCGTCACCGGCTACAACTACGGCGCCCCAGACGACGACCGCTACAACGACAACGACAACGACAACGGTGCCACCAACTACGACCACCCCGAGCGAGGTTCCCGTCGACGCCCCGGCGACCACGACCGGTCTCAGCGCCCAGAAGCTCTCGACTTCCACTGGAACCGTTGTGTCCGTGTCGAATTCATCAGGTACTGAAGTCTATCGAGGTACCGTCGACAGCGACGCTGTCCTGCATTGGCTCACCGGTACCGATCAGCTATACGTAATCACCCCTTCCGGAGTCGCCGTCATCGACACGTCAACGGGAGTCTGGGCCGAATCTCCTACCCCGAGCGAACTGCCGGACGAGATCAAGGCGCTGGTGCCGTGATGAGAAAGACAACGAAAGCTGCCATGGCAGTTGCCGCGGCCGGAGCCGTATTGCTCGGCGGTTCGGGCACATTGGCGAAGTGGACCGACAGTGCGACCCTGACAAGCGCCGCTGTCCAGTCCGGGACCCTGGATCTGGGAGCGTGCGTGACCACGAGCGGCGGGGGCTGGTATTCGCAGGTCTACGTCAACGCGCCCACCAATCCGAATCCACTCGTATATATCCCGGACATCACTACCTACCGGCTCAAGCCCGGATTCAACTACACGTATTTCTGCGATTCGAAGGTGATGGCCACCGGCCCACGTCTGAAAGCGAACGTGACAGTCGACAAGACCAAGTTGAGCGGCGGGCTCGCAGCCGCCAACATCGACCTTCGCACGTACGTCACGGATCAGAGCAACAATCTGCTGTACGACAGCACAGCACCGACGCCGAACCTCATCGCGGTCACGTCGGCGCTGAACAACACCAATCTGACGGCGCAGGTGTTGTTCACGATCTACCCCACCGACACGACAAGCTCAGGTCTCACACTGAATACGACGGCGTTGACGATCGACGTCAAACAACTGGGTCTCACGCCCGCACCGTAGAACGCCTTGCCGTCGGAAGTTCGAGGCAAGGCGCTCCAGCGATTCAGCCGAGTGCTCGCTTCAGATCAGCCAACAGATCAGCCGTGTCTTCGAGCCCGACGGACAGACGGACAACGCCGTCTGTAAGACCCACTGCTGCACGGCCTTCCGGACCCATGGCCCGGTGCGTTGTCGTGGCGGGGTGAGTGATCAACGACTTGGAATCTCCCAAGTTGTTGGAGATGTCGATGACGCGCAGACCGTTGAGAACCTCGAACGCCCGCTTCTTGCCCTCTCCGTCAGGCGCATCGAGCTCGAACGTGACAACCGTTCCGCCACCGCTCATCTGAGACTTCGCGAGCTCGTGCTGCGGATGCGACGTCAGGTACGGATACTTGACCCACTTGACGCCGGAGTGTCCTTCGAGGAATTCGGCGATCTCGAGTGCCGAAGCCACGGAGTGCCGAATACGGACCGGCATCGTCTCCAGGCCCTTGAGCAGAGTCCACGCATTGAATGGACTGAGCGCAGGACCGGTGTGCCGCATCAGTTCTCGAACGGGACCGCTGATGTATTCTTCGGTACCGAGGATCGCGCCACCAAGCACGCGGCCCTGACCGTCGATGTGCTTGGTGCCGGAGTACACCACGACGTCGGCGCCCAGATCGAGGCTGCGCTGCAGAAGCGGCGTCGCGAAGACGTTGTCCAGCACTACCTTTGCACCGGCTGCATGAGCAAGCTCCGACACCCGTCGAACGTCGACGAGAGATTGCATCGGGTTGGACGGAGTCTCGAAGAACACTGCCGTGGTAGGCACGGACAGCGCCTCTTCCCACTGCGCGTTGTCCTCACCGTCGACGAAAACAACCTCGACCCCCCAGCGCGGAAGGATCTCGTTGCACACCACGAAGCAGGATCCGAAGAGGCTGCGCGCGGCAACCAATCGGTCGCCGTTCGCCAACAGTGCGCCCAACGCCGTGAAGACTGCCGACATTCCGCTGGCCGTCGCAAAGCACGCTTCTGCACCTTCGATGAGACGCAGACGCTCTTCGAACATCTTGACGGTCGGGTTGCCGTAGCGGGAGTAGACAAAATGATCCACCTCGCCGGTGAAGGCTTGTTCGGCGGCTTCTGCACTCTCGTAGACGAATCCGGAGTTGAGGAACAGCGCTTCGGAAGTCTCCTCGAACCCGGTACGCATCAGTCCGCCGCGAACACCGAGAGTGCCGAGACCGACGTCGTCCGGCAGCGCCCGTTGAAATGCGCCACCCTGGGGAATTCCGCTCACTGCTGCCTCCACGGCAAGCCGATGGCCCGCCAACCTACAAGTCCGCGATGTCCGTCGGCACCCAATGCGCCTTCGAACCCGTCGAGCACGTTGTACGACGGGCCGATGCCCGCCGCAGTCGCAGCTTCCGCCGCACCGATGGAACGCTGTCCGGATCGACACAGGAAAATCACCGGACGCTCCGACCCGGAGGAATCAGCAGTGATGCCGGCTTCCTTCAACTGGTCGACGAAGTTGTCATTGCGCGCGCCGGTCGGGTGGCTCACCCATTCGATCAGTGCGGCCTGCTTGCCGAGGGAGGACACATCGGGGACACCGACGTACTTCCACTCCGCATCGGTCCGCACGTCGACCAGCACGGCGTCGGGGTTTTCGCGGAGCAGCTCCCAGGCTTGCTCCGGCGTCAGATCGCCTGCGTAACTCACGTAGTCCATGTTTTCACAAGACTGCCGTGAGCGCCTGAGCGGGCCGTCAGTTGCAGACGACCCAACGGTTGCCGTCACGGGTCAGGGCCCAGGTCGAGACTCGCTCGCCCGCTCCGCCACCGGTGATCGTCACGTCGGCCCGGGCGCGATCGCCGTTGACCGCGACCCCGTCCACACCCTTCAGCTCGACCGTCCCGTCGACGCCGGCCATAGGACCGTTGCTCGAATTGAAGCTCGCGCAGGTCAGGGTCTTGATCGTCTCCGCGTCATTCCGATTCTCGGCATCGACGTAGTCGGTGACGGAGCGGCTCACGCGGTCCGACTCGGTGACGTTCTCCTCGGCCGGCGAGATCCACGATGCGACGAAGATTCCACCCAGGATCAAGGCGACGATGGCGACAGCCAAGAGGAACGGCCCCGCAGACGCCTTCTTGCCATCGATGTTGTCGGATTCGCGCAGCTCGTCACTCATAACGCCAATAGTCCCCCACAACTTGAAATTGTGGCCCGTCAAGGATCAGGCCCCTACCCCGGATACCCGAGACAACAGGAGAATGGGAGGAAAGAATAGGTTTACCCACAACCGATCGAGTGAGAGTGTGGATCCGTTCGGCCGCAACCGAGGCACTGTGCTTAGGTTCGGCTAAATTGGATACTTGTCGATATGTTGTCCGAACTTCGAAGAAGGTAGCTGTCCTCACGATGACTGACTCCAACCGCCCACTCCGGGTCGCGATCGTCGGCGCCGGCCCCGCCGGCATCTACGCCGCCGACGCCCTCATGAAATCCGACACCGCAGTTTCCGGCCGCGGCGTCAGCATCGACCTCTTCGAGCGCATGCCCGCGCCCTTCGGCCTGATTCGTTACGGCGTCGCGCCTGATCATCCGCGCATCAAGGGCATCATCACCGCCCTGCACAAGGTGCTCGACAAGCCTCAGGTACGCCTGCTCGGCAACATCGACTACGGCACCGACATCACCCTCGACGACCTGCAGTCGTTCTACGACGCGGTCATCTTCTCCACCGGCGCCAACGCCGACCGTGCGCTCGGCATCCCGGGCATCGAACTCGACGGCAGCTACGGCGCGGCCGACTTCGTCTCCTGGTACGACGGCCACCCCGACGTACCGCGTACGTGGCCGCTCGAAGCCGAGAAGGTCGCCGTCCTCGGCGTCGGCAACGTTGCCCTCGACATCGCCCGCGTTCTCGCCAAGACCGGCGACGAACTGCTGCCGACCGAGATCCCCGCCAACGTCTACGAGGGCCTCAAGAACAACAAGGCCGTCGAGGTTCACGTCTTCGGACGCCGCGGCCCGGCCCAGGCCAAGTTCACCCCTCTCGAACTGCGCGAACTCGACCACTCGCCGACCATCGAGGTCATCGTCGACCCCGAGGACATCGACTACGACGAGGGTTCCGAGCAGGCTCGCCGCAACTCCAAGCAGGTCGACATGGTTGCGAATACGCTGCAGGACTGGGCAATTCGCGACGTCGGAGCCCGTCCTCACAAGCTGTTCCTGCACTTCTTCGAATCTCCCACGGAGATCCTCGGTGAAGACGGTAAAGTCGTCGGCCTGCGCACCGAGCGCACTCAGCTCGACGGCACCGGCAACGTCAAGGGCACCGGCACGTACAAGGACTGGGATGTCCAGGCCGTGTACCGCGCCGTCGGTTACCTCTCGCAGAACATCACGCAGTTGCCGTTCGACGACCAGGCCGGCACCGTCCCCAACGACGCCGGACGCGTCGTCGCCGACGACAACGCCGAGGGCGCAGCCCGGTTCATGCCGGCCACCTACGTCACCGGCTGGATCAAGCGCGGCCCCGTCGGCCTCATCGGCCACACCAAGGGTGACGCCAACGAAACCGTCGCGAATCTTCTCGAGGATTCCGTCGACTTCGCGGGCGCCGCGAACCCCGACGAGAACGCAGTCATCGAGTTCCTCGAAGGCAAGCAGGTTCCGTACACGACCTGGCAGGGCTGGTACCGCCTCGACGCGCACGAGCGCAGCCTGGGCGAGCCCGAGGGCCGTGAGCGCATCAAGGTCGTCGAGCGTCACGACATGCTGAAGGCATCCGAGCCCGACCGCGCGAACTGAGTGCGCGGAAGTAACTGAACAGAAGCCCTCCACCGGCCCGACGCGACCCAGGTCACATCGGGCCGGTGGTGTGTGCAGGGACCCAGGGCAACAGGGCAAAATAGACCCCGTGTTTGACGCCCATGTGCATATCATCGACCCGCGCTTCCCGCTGGTCGAGAATCACGGGTACCTGCCTGAGCCCTTCACCGTGGCCGATTACCGGGCCCGGATTGCCTCGCTGAAGGGCCTCAGCGTTGACGGCGGCGCGGTGGTGACCGCGTCGTACCAGGGCAATGACCAGGAATACCTGAAAGCTGCCTTGTCCGAACTCGGTGAAGGCTGGGTGGGCGTCACTGCTTTGCCGCTCGATGCGACGGATGAAGACATCGTTGCTCTGGACGCACTGGGAGTACGTGCCGTCCGGTTCAACCTGCGCCGCGGCGCCACCGACCTGCGTCTGCTCGCCGATCTCGCCAACCGCGCTTTCGATCTGGTCGGCTGGCACGCCGAGTTCTACGTCGATGCCACGCTGTTGCTGTCGTTGGAACCGGTCTTCGCCAAATTGCCCGCGGTGAGCATCGACCATTTGGGAATGTCCACCCGCGGACTGCCGTATCTCCTCAACCTCGTCGACCGCGGAGTGCGCGTCAAAGCCACCGGGTTCGGCCGCACCACCATCTCCGACGTCAGCGATGTGCTGCGCCAGATCCACGCGGTCAATCCCGCTGCGCTGATGTTCGGCACCGATCTACCCGGCACACGGGCACGTCGAGCGTTCGAGGTCCACGACCTGGACGTGATCGCCGACGCTGTCGGCGACGACCTGCCCGCGGTCATGTGCGACAACGCCCGCTCCTGGTACCGCTGCGCTCAGGTGAACGCAACGGCTCCCAGCCACAGCCCCGCCGCGATCAGCGCTCCGAACAGTTCCACCAGCATGGACAATCCGACTGCCTTCACCGCGTGAAGCGTCGACGACCAAGCGATGTCGTAACGGCGCAGCCGCGCTAGTTCCGCGAAATACGTTCCGACGATGAATCCGAGGAACAACCCCACGACCGGAATCACGAAGAACCCGATGATGCCGACGACGCCGCCGACCACCACCGACAGGTTGGGCACTCCCCCGGACTTCATCCGCTTGCCCGGCCACGTGTACTTCACGATCCCGGTGACCACCAGTGCCAGCGTGGACAGCGCGAACACCGTCCACGCCGTGGCACCACCGGTCATGATCGCCCACACCAGAATTGCACCGAAAACGAGAAGCGTCCCCGGGAGAATCGGAACGACGACACCGATCAGACCGACCAGGATGACCAGCCCGACGAGGACCTCGGCCGCTGGACTCATCCGACGGGACGCACCTTCGACGCAGCCTCGCGAGCACGGTCGCGTGCAGTAGGCACATCGGCGGCCGTCGACACTGCAACACCCATGCGACGACGCGTGAAGCTCTCCGGCTTGCCGAAGAGCCGCAGGTCCGTCTCGGGAACCGCGAGCGCCTCGGCGACGCCGTCGAATCCGATCCCCTTTGCCTCCACTCCGCCGTAGATCACTGCCGATGCTCCCGGAGACGTGAGCGTCGTGTCGACCGGCAAGCCCAGGATCGCGCGGGCATGCAGTTCGAACTCCGAAAGTCGCTGCGTCCGCAGAGTCACCAATCCGGTGTCGTGCGGCCGTGGGCTCACTTCGGAGAAGAAGACGTCGTCGCCCTTCACGAATAGCTCGACGCCGAAGATGCCTCGCCCGCCCAGAGCCGTGGTCACCTTCTCGGCGACGTCTCGGGCCGAGGCGAGGGCAACCGCGGACATCTGCTGCGGCTGCCACGATTCGATGTAGTCTCCGGCCTCCTGCAGGTGCCCGATCGGTTCGCAGAACGACGTCTCGACCTGACCGCTCTCACCGACGGCTCGAACTGTCAATTGCGTTATCTCGTAATCGAAATCGACAAAGCCTTCGACGATCACCCGGCCGTGATTCACACGACCTCCGGCCATCGCGTAATCCCATGCGGCGTCGAGATCTTCGGCGGATCGAACCGTCGACTGTCCCTTCCCCGACGAGGACATGACTGGCTTGATGACGCACGGGAAACCGATTCGGTCTGTCGCTGCCTGCACTTCGGCAAGCGAGTCCGCGAAAGCGTACGGCGAAGTGGGCAGGCCCAACTCCTCGGCCGCGAGCCGACGGATTCCCTCACGGTTCATCGTGAGCTGGGTGGCTCGGGCGGTCGGAATGACCACCGCACCCCCGCGTTCTTCGACGAGTGCAAGCGCATCCGTCGCGATGGCCTCGATCTCGGGAACCACGAAGTGAGGCTTTTCCAACTCGATGACGGCAAGCAGTGCTTCCGGATCGGTCATGTCGACAGTATGAGCACGATGAGCCACCTGGTGCCCAGGGGCATCGGGATACCGATCCACCGCAATCACTTCGACGCCCAGACGCTGCAGCGCGATGACAACTTCCTTACCCAACTCGCCTGATCCCAACATCATCACGCGGATGGAGTTCTCGGTCAGTGGGGTTCCGAATCGGAGCGGAAGCGTCGGCAAGGGCGAAGGCGTCGAATCAAGCTGCATGGGTGCGACTATATGCCAATCCCGATGCAGGTCAGCGCGGTTATCGGCCGTCCACCACACCTTCGTGGCCAAATCCTCGCCGGATCGTTCGGGGTACCGCAGGTTTGCGATAGGTGCGGGTGGCAGTATCCGGCTCGGAATTCCGTTGCGGCACGGTGTCGTTGCCGACGCGGTGCACTTTCACGAGGTTGCGCCCAGCACGCTTGGCGTCGTACAGAGCCTCGTCTGCGACGCTCATGAGGGTCGACAGCGCCGGCGTCGCATGATCGACCCACGCGACGCCGACGCTGACGGTGCTCGTCACATCTGATTCGGCCGAGTACTCGACTTGCGCGCCGCGGACCGCCTCGGCGACATCGATTGCTCGCGCGTAGCTGCAGTCCGGAAGCAGAACGGCGAACTCCTCGCCGCCGAGCCTTCCGATCAGATCGCCGTCCGACAATCGGTCAGCGGCCCGCTCGGCGAAGTTCGCGAGAACGCTGTCACCGGTCATATGTCCATGCGTGTCGTTGATGCTCTTGAAGTGGTCCAGGTCGAGCATCAGCAGGCCGACCGGAGATTGTGTGCGAGTCGCGTCGGCAAGTTCCGCTTCCGCGTGGCCGAGGAACGCACCACGCGAGAGGACCCCGGTCAGATGGTCGAATTCGACGGCAAGGAAGAGCTCACGCTCGGCAGCACGGCGTTCCTCGGTCGCACAGGCAACCGCTATCGGCCCCAACGCGATCAGTGTGACCGCTATGGATGTGATGACGTCCTCGTTCCACGTCGAGGCGGCTTGATCTCCGATGTCGAGTCGACCGCTACCCGCCATCATGAGTGACCACACCGACCAGACCACTGAAACGAAGGCAGTGCTCGGAACCGAGATGCGAGTGGCACACCAGAGGAGAGCTGGAATCGGCAAGACCAGCGCAATCGGCCCTTCGATACTGAGGGCGATCGGCACGCAGGCTGCAGTGGCGAGTAGCGGAACGCTCAGAGCGGCGACAGTTCTGGCGGTCAGTTTCCTGCGGAACTCGGCAAGGCTCGACGGGATGGTGAGAGTGAGAATGAGAGGAAGGATCAGCAGGTACGCCATGACCTCGGTGGCACCCCAGTGGAAAAACGTGTCGGCAAAGGACTGACCGCGTAAGAGCCGGTCCAAGGCGCCGGCCGTGGCCGCGGTACCAGTCGCCGCGACGAACGAAACGAAGACCATCCATACCAGCGACTGCGAATCGACCAATCGGAACGGTGTGCGCTTCAAGTAGTACAGAACGAGAACACCGAGCGTCACTCCGGCGAGGTTGGCCCCGTTCAGCTGCAGGGCAAGCGACAGCGAGTTGCCCGTAATCAGGTCAGCGCAGACGTATCCGACGGCCGCGGCGATCCACGTCCGCCATTCGATCAGGACCGGCCATCTGACCATCATTCCCAGCAGAATGGCGTTGGCGCACCAGAAAGTCGCGAGCAAACCTGGTGGGCGCGTGAGGATGCCGATCAACGATGCCGCAAGTACGACGGCCAGCACTAGGAGAAGGCGCAGAAAGCGACTCGTCCCTACCATGCGTCACCTCGCGGTCGGCTACCTCTGAATTCGGGAGCACCGGACGTCGCGGTGACCGTATGCCGATGTCGTCGAACCATCGTACGCAGGTGCTGCCACTCGCAGTTCTGTGTTCACATGCCAAAACGGCAGCTGCGACCATCTCCGCAAACGCGAGTGCCCTCCGGCCACGACAGTGGACAGAGGGCACCTGCATGCAATCCGATCGGCAGAGCCGAATGGACCTGCCGGAAGGGATGACTACTCGGCGGATCCGCTGGACAGACCCGAGAGTGAACCGGTGGACGAGCCCTCGCCCTTGCCGGACAGCGATTCGGTGGGAACGGACTTGAGGAAAGCTCCGAGCGCGGTGAGCAGGGGTCCGAGGGTGCTGAGTGATCCGAACATAGGAGGTTCTCCTGTATGTGAGGTGGTGTGATGTTCCAGCGCCATTCCGGCCGCAGGCGGTGGCCGAGATGGTTCGGGAACTTCTGCCGCACGGATGGCTGAACCGCCCCCCGAACAACATCCCGAGCTGTGATGTAGCGCACTTACTTGGCGCTGCCTGCATTTATAGACCGGCTTTCCACACTTGTCTAGCTACCTAATAGCTATCAATGCAGACTTTCAGGCACACCTTTACGGATAATTGCAGTTCAAAGCGCAAATCCACCCTCTATAATGTCCCATAATGTGATTTAGCTCACAGTGAAAAGCCGAAAAGTGTGACCCGCAGACAACTGCGAGCCACACTTTCGGACAAACTGGACTTACTTATCGGCCGCCGATCCCGTCCCAGGGGTGAGAGAGCCACCACCGAGTGCCGTGAACAGGTCCTTGAGCACCGGAATGAACGTCTTGACGACGCCGCTGAAGTCTTCGAATGAACCCATGTCGGGCCTCCTTTTGTCGGAATGCAGTTGAGATGAAGTGAGGACCGAGAACTACTCGGCGGCCGAACCGGCCGAACCCGAGCCGTCTGCCGATCCCGCGTTCAACTTGGTCACGAATGCAAGAACGCTCTTGAGGAAGGCGTCGAGATTCTGAATCGAGGTCATGCGACTACTCCTGTGTTGTTTCGGAAGATTTCTCGAGGTCGAACGTCAGGAGTTCGAGCTCGCGGTGTCCAGCCCCTGAAGGGTTTTGAGCATGTTGACCAGGGGCAGAAGCTGGAGAATGCCCCAGCCCATACCGTTGGCCTTGAGGAGGTTTCCGAGGGATCCCATATGTGACTCCTTGCATGAATATCTATGACGCGGCGCACGTTTTGTTCGCTGCACGTCTTTGTAGCCAAGCTAAATACGTACGTCCAGTTTGTTTCTGTTCAATCGAAAACGTGACACATTGGATGAATATGTAAACCTGCAGTTCAGGTGCTGTGACCTGAATCCAATCTCGAATTCGAGTGTGTTCGAGATCACAGTCAATTAGGACAAAAGGATGCAATCGTCAGAGTCGGTGCCAACCTCGACCGCGATCTGTCATACCGTGTGCGTGTGATCAATCGCGAACGAGCGGCAACCGAGGCAACTCACCGGGAACCGTCGTGCTAGCAAAACTCCTCAAGACGTACCTGCCGCCGTACCGCTGGTTGCTTGCCGGGGTCCTCGCACTGCAACTCTTCGGGGCCATCGCGTCGTTGGTCCTCCCCACACTCAACGCGCGGATCATCGACGACGGCGTCGCCCGAGGCGACACCGGATTCATCATGTCCACCGGCGGGATCATGCTCCTGGTCTCGCTTGCGTCGATCATCGCGTCGGTCGCATCGACCTATCTGGCTGCAAAATCGTCGATGGGCTTCGGCCACGACGTTCGAGGCGCCTTTTACAAGGCAGTCGGCAGTTTCTCGGATCGCGAATTCAACAGTTTCGGTGCGCCGACGCTGATCACACGCAACACCAACGACGTCCTGCAGATCCAGGCCCTGGTCATGCTGACGTCCTCGATGCTCGTCAGCGCCCCACTTATGTGCATCGGCGGCATCATCATGGCTCTGCGCGAGAACCTGCAGATGTCCTGGCTCCTGACGATTTCGGTACCACTGCTCGGCATCACCGTCTCGGTCGTGGTGGCCAAGCTGATCCCGCATTTCCGGACGATGCAGACGCGGATCGACAACATCAATCGATCACTGCGCGAACAGCTCACCGGTATGCGTGTCATTCGCGCCTTCGTTCGCGAACCCGACGAAACGATCCGCTTCGACAAGGCCAACAAGGAACTGACCGACACTTCGCTCCTCATCGGCCGGTACCAGGCGGTTCTGCTGCCCACCGTCATGTTGATCGCCAACCTGTCGAGCGTCGCGGTGCTGTGGTTCGGCGCGCATCTGGTCGATACCGGAGACATGCAGATCGGCCAGATCAGCGCCTTCCTCGCCTACGTCATGCAGATCCTGATGTCCGTGGTCATGGCGACCATGTTGGCCGTCGTGATCCCCCGCGCGGCCGTGTGTGCCGACCGCATCACCGAAGTGCTCGACACCGAGCCAACCGTGCCCGCGCCGGCCCAGCCCCTTCGCCCGACCAGCCCCTACGGCGTTGTCGAGTTCGGTGGAGCCGGATTCACGTATCCGGGAGCTGAAACGCCGGTCCTGTCGAATGTCTCGATGCGATGCATGCCAGGAACGGTCACCGCGATCGTCGGCAGTACCGGTAGTGGCAAATCGACCCTCGTCTCACTCATCCCCCGACTGTTCGACGTCACGGCCGGCGCCGTCTTGGTCGACGGCTTGGACGTCCGTGGCTGGGATCAGGACGAACTCTTCGCCAACTTCGGATACGTGCCCCAGAAGGCCTATCTGTTCGCCGGCACGATCGCGAGCAATATCCGCTACGGAAACCCGACCGCCACCGACGACGACATCTGGGCAGCCCTCACCATCGCCCAGGCAGACGACTTCGTCCGGGAGCTGTCCGACGGTCTCGAGTCACCGATCGCCCAGGGCGGCGGCAATCTCTCGGGCGGACAAAAACAACGTCTCGCCATCGCCAGAGCGGTGGTCCGCAGACCCCGGATCTTCGTCTTCGACGATTCGTTCTCCGCTCTCGACATGCATACGGACGCCGCGGTCCGACGCGAACTCCGGACGGTTTCGACTCATTCGACGGTCATCATCGTGGCTCAGCGCGTCGCATCCATCATCGATGCCGACCAGATCATGGTCCTCGAAGACGGTGCGCCGGTCGGCCTCGGCGACCATCAGTTCCTTCTGGCCAACTGTCCGACGTACCAAGAGATCGTGGCTTCCCAGATTCCCGCGGAGATGAGCGCATGACCAGCCCGCAGGACCCGACATGGGGCGGCCCCAACAGCCAGTACTTCGACGATGCCCCGACGGTGGTGTTCGCCAAGATCCCGAGCGAACCTGAATCCGCGGACGGGGATGCGAAGTCGAGTAACCCCGAGACCCCCGACAAAGAGCCGAAGCCCGCGCTGACCGCGACTGACACCAAACCTCGCCACTTCAAGGCGACGATGAAACGGCTTCTCTCGCTTCTGCAGCCGCACAAGTTTGCGGTCTTCTGTGTCGTCGTTGCGACGATCGCCAGCATCGCGCTGTCGGTCGCAGTGCCGAAAATCCTCGGTCACGCGACAGACCTCATCTTCGCCGGGTTCATCGGCAAGAGCCTGCCCGCCGGACTGACCCGCGAGCAGGCCGCAGACGCCATCCGGGCATCAGGGAATTCGACGTTCGCCGATCTTGTCGCCAACTCGACCGACGTCGTTCCCGGTGTGGGTCTGAACTTCGACGCCATCGGCAAAGTCGTCATGCTCGCGATCGGCGTGTACTTGCTCTCGTCGCTGCTTGCCTGGTTGGAAGCATTCCTCCTCAACATCATCGTCCAGAAGACCATCTACAACCTGCGTGCCTCGGTCGAGGCGAAGCTTCACCGTCTCCCCCTTCCATACTTCGACAAGACGCCGCGTGGCGAGATCCTCAGCCGCGTCACCAACGACATCGACAACATCTCGTCGACGCTGTCGTCGACGTTGACCTCGCTCCTGACGTCGGTGCTCACCGTCCTCGGCGTCCTGACGATGATGTTCGTCATCTCTCCGATGCTCGCCCTGATCGCACTGATCGCGGTGCCGGTATCGGTGCTCCTCGTTGCCAGGGTCGCCAAGCGAGCACAGGTGTTGTACAAGGCTCAGTGGACCGAGACGGGCAAGATCAACGCGCAGATCGAGGAGAACTACAGCGGTCGCGACCTGGTACGCGTGTACGGGCATCAGGCCGAAGCCGAGCGTGAATTCGCCGAGCAGAACAAGAAGCTCCTCGACGCGTCCTTCGGCGCACAGTTCCTCTCCAGCCTGATCATGCCGGTCATGAACTTCGTCGGAAACATCACCTACGTGCTGCTCGCTGTGGTCGGCGCTCTCAAGGTCGCCAGCGGCAACATGTCACTCGGTGACGTTCAGGCCTTCATCGTCTATTCGCGCCAGTTCAGCCAGCCACTGACGCAGATCGCGTCCATGTCGACCAGCCTGCAGTCCGGAGCCGCGTCGGCGGAGCGGGTCTTCGAGCTTCTCGACGAACCCGAGCAGTCGCCCGACATCGACGTGCCGCTTCTCCCCGAGCCCGCCGGACGTCATCGCAACGTCGGTCACATCGAGTTCGAGAACGTCTCGTTCCGGTACGAGCCGGACAAGCCGTTGATCGAGAACGTGTACCTCACGGCCCGGCCCGGGCAGATGGTCGCCATCGTCGGGCCCACCGGTGCCGGCAAGACCACCTTGGTCAACCTGCTCATGCGCTTCTACGAAGTCGACTCCGGCCGAATCACTCTCGACGACGTCGACATCTCGCAGATGCGCCGCTCCGACTTGCGCAAGCACGTCGGCATGGTTCTGCAGGACACCTGGCTCTTCGGCGGCACGATCCGCGACAACATCGCATACGGCCGACTCGACGCCAGCGAATACGAGATTCACGAAGCCGCACGCGCTGCCTTCGTCGACCGCTTCATCCACACGCTCCCGGACGGGTACGACACCGTGCTGGACGAGGAGGCGTCGAACATCAGCTCCGGCGAGAAGCAGCTCATCACGATCGCTCGTGCATTCCTGTCGGAGCCGTCGCTGCTGATTCTCGACGAGGCGACGAGCTCGGTCGACACACGTACGGAACAGCTTGTGCAGCAAGCAATGTCCGCGTTGCGCGTCGGGCGGACCAGCTTCATCATCGCGCACCGGCTTTCGACCATCCGTAACGCCGATCTGATCGTCGTGATGGAGGCGGGCAAGATCGTCGAGCAGGGCACACACGACGAACTCATCGCAGCGGCGGGCGCGTACTTCCGTCTCTACAACGCTCAGTTCGAGGGTGCCGCCGTCTAGTGATCGGCGCCTCCCTCGGTGGACACAGTGCCCCGGAGCACACCTGATCGATTCGACACGTTACCGTCGGGTCAGAAGTGTTGTCACCGTCTGAATTGGGAGTGCGTGTGTCTGCAGAAGCTGTGGAGAAGAAGGGCCCGCTCGCGGGCATTCGGATCGTGGAATTCGCTGGATTGGGACCGGGCCCGCACGCCGCGACACTGTTGGCGGACATGGGCGCCGACATCGTCATCGTGCAGCGCGCAGGGCAGATTCCGCAGGACTCGAACGCAACCGACCAGATCAAGCGTGGCCGCCGCATCGTCGAGGCCAACCTGAAGGACCCGGCCGACGTCGCGAAAGTGCTCGATCTCCTGGGCCGCGCCGACGTCCTCATCGAGGGTTTCCGCCCCGGCGTCATGGAACGCATGGGACTCGGACCCGACGTGGTCTCGGAGCGCAATCCGCGCCTCGTCTACGCCCGTATGACGGGCTGGGGACAGGAAGGACCGCTCGCCAACGCCGCCGGTCACGATATCAACTACATCTCACTGACCGGTGTCCTCAACGCCATCGGACGCAAGGGTGAACGTCCCGTGCCGCCGCTCAACATGGTCGGCGATTTCGGCGGCGGTTCCATGTTCCTGATCTTCGGCATTCTGTCGGCTCTCGTCGAGCGCTCGACGTCCGGTAAGGGCCAGGTCGTCGACGCGGCAATGGTCGACGGAACCCTCGCGCTCTCCCACATGATGTGGGCATTCCGCGGTCGCGGCGTCTGGTCCGACGAGCGCGGCGTCAATCTCCTCGACACCGGCGCTCCGTTCTACGACACCTACGAGACCTCCGACGGCAAGTACATGGCCGTCGGATCCATCGAACCGCAGTTCTACGCATTGCTGCTCGAGGGCCTCGAACTCGATCCCGCGACGCTCCCTCACCAGATGGACACGTCCAAGTGGGACGACATGAAGAAGCTCTTCACCGAAAAGTTCCTGTCCAAGACTCGCGACGAGTGGGCCAAGATCTTCCTCGGCACCGACGCCTGCGTCTCCCCTGTCCTGACTTTCGCCGAGGCTCCGTCCAACGAACACATCGCAGCCCGCGGTTCGCTCATCGAACTGGACGGCGTCACCCAGCATGCTCCCGCACCGCGCTTCTCGCGCACGCCCACCACGACGCCTGCTGCGCCGGCGCGTGAGGCGACGGATATCGATACGGTCTGGACCTAGGGCCTTCGGCCCCTGTGCGCCTTTTTGGTAGTTACTGCAACCAAAAAGGCGCACGGGGCGTCAGCCCAACCTGTAGAACCTGAACATCTCGTGCTCGATCGGCAGCACGTCCACCCGCTCGAAACCTGCCGCCTTGGCATAGCTTTCGAGTGTCGAGTGCCTCATCACCGTCCCGGTGGCAATGCTTCCCGGATGCGAAAGACTGTCCGGTAGGCAGCAGGTCAGCGAAAATCCGTACAGCAATTGCTCGATCGGACCCGCCTCGGGATCGAACTCATCCGCCGTTCGTTCGTCCATCACGATCACCGGAGCGCCCGGCTGGGCAATCGCCCGAGCCGTGGAAAGAAAACCCACCGGATCCGGAACGTCGTGAAGGCACTCGAAAGCGAAGACGGCGTCGTAGGTCCCGGCATCGGCTCGCCCGGCCTCAGGAGCCTGTCCGGCGACGTCGACCAACGAGAAATGCACGCGGTCGTCCACCCCCCGATCATGAGCGTTACGACGGGCAGCGTTCACCGACGCCGCGTCGACGTCGAAGCCGTGCACTTCGATCTTCGGGTATCCGAGGGCGAGCGCGATCGACGACCAGCCCTCCCCCATCCCGAGATCAGCGACCTGCCCGCCGTCCGAAAGTGTGGCGTGCAGGTCGGTGACTACCGGCAGAAACTGCTGACAGAGCTGATGGAGATACATCGGCCGATTCAGTAGCGCCTGACCCTCGCGAGCATCGGGGCCCATCGATTCCCACGTGACTCCCCCACCGTGACGATAAGCGTCGAGTAGACGTGGCATCGACGACGTCGTCGCGACGAACAGCCTCGCCAGCGGCGCCAGGAAAAGTAGGTTCTCGTCGTCGACCAGAACATCGGCGTGAGCCTGCGGCAGGCTGTACCGGCGATCGGCATCCGAATTGACGTCCACATAACCGGCGACGGCCTGCTGCTCGAGCCACTCCCGCGCATATCTTTCGACGGTCCCTGTCCGGTCCGCCAGCTCCGTCGACGTGAGCGGGCCGTGATCGCTCAGCGCGCGGTACCAGCCCAACCGGTCGCCCAGATACACGGCCTGCAGCTCCGATGCCCCGAGCGTGGCCGCGAACAATCGTTCTGCGAGCGCTTCCGCCGCACTGGTTCCCGCTGCGCCTGTACCGTCTACCGCCGTCATGCCCTACCTCCTGGTTTCACACCACTTTCAGGGTGTGTACCCAGTTCTCAGACGACGACCATTCGTTGGTCTGCCGTGTCGCGATCCGTCGCGAGAGTGTCGTACGCAGCGGCGATGGATGCAACGCCGCGAATGAGGTCCTCGGGAGAACGTGCGTACGGCACGCGGATGAATCGTTCGAACGCACCTTCTACGCCGAAACGGGGGCCGGCGGCAAGGAGTACGCCGAAGTTGGGTGCCACCGCCGCCAACGCCGTCGAGACGGGCGCGGACATTCGCATCCAGACCGACATTCCGCCGGAACCGATGGTGGGACGCCAGTCCGGCAGATGCTCGGCCACCGCACCGAGGAGTACCGCACGCTGTTCTCGCAGAACTTCGCGACGCTGTTCGAGCAACGAGCGGTCGTCGGCGAGCAAGTAAGCGGCTGCCAACTGATCCATGACGGGAGTACCGAGGTCGACCGCGGCACGCGCCCCCACCAACTGGGTGATGAGCGCGGCATCGGCGCGAATCCAACCGACACGTAGCCCGCCCCACAGCGACTTCGCGGTCGAACCGAGCGTCACCACTTCGGTTTTCGCTGCGCCTCGCCCATGTGAGGCGACCGGCGCCGGCGGTGGTGCGTCGAGCCACAGATCCACCATCGTCTCGTCGACGACCAGAGTCATTCGCGTTTCGTGCGCAATCTTCGCAAGCTCGGCGCGGCCGGAAGAGTCCATGCAGAGGCCGGTCGGGTTGTGAAAGTCGGGGATCAGGTATGCCATTCTGGCAGCGGTTTGCCTTGCTGCACTACGAATCCCGTCGAGATCCCAGGCTCCGGCGGCCGCGAACTCCGGTCGGACCGGAACCGGTACGGGCCGAGCGCCGTTTCGCCGAATCGCTTCCAGCGCATTGGGGTACGTCGGATGATCGACCAGCACTCGCTCGCCGGGTGAGGTGAGCACCGACAGCAACAATCGAAGCGCGTGCTGCGCACCCGAGGTCACCATGATCTGTTCGGCGGTGGTGGGAAGACCCCGCGCCGTGTAGCGCTGCGCGATCACGTCACGCAAGTCGGCGATCCCGACCGGTTCCATCCCGTGTGTGGGAAGGAAGTTCGGAAGTTCCTGCAGCGCAGACGCATACGCCAGTTCGACCTGAGCGGCGGGAGCTGCCATCGCCGCGTAACTGAGGTCGACGACGGGTCCACTCGGCCCGGGTTGATGGGAGCGGAACATCAACCCGTTCGGCCGCGCGCCGGCAGGTAATGCCACGGTGCTTCGCGAACCCTGCCGGCTGATCAGGTACCCCTCGTCTCGCAGCACCGAGTACGACGACGTGATCGTGGTTCGACTGAGTTCGAGTACCGCCGCAAGTTCACGCTCACTCGGCAGTGCGACTCCCAGCGGAACGCGACCGTCGTGCACGAGCAGGCGGATACCGTCGGCAAGCGCACGGTACGCGGGCCTGCGTCCGGACTCTTCCTGCCAGGATCCCAGATCGCGCGCAAGCGAACGGGCACCGAGAACTCGAGTCATCATGCAGTCCAGTATCGACAACTTGGCTATGTAACTCAATACCAGTCGAGTTGATCATATGTCCATGACTACCTTCGCAACCCTGATCGGAATCGGACTCTTCGTGGCACTCGTCTACTTCTTCGCGCCCGCCGAAGGTGAAGGTACATACATTCGTTTGGAGCAGTTTCGCCTGGCAGCACCCCTCGGCGGCATCTTCCACGACAAGACTTCAGACCGCGAGAATGACGCTGTCAGACCCCCGTGCGATTGTGATCAGGGGGAAGAATTCACTGATCTCAGTCCAGTTGCGTGAAACTGGACTCTTTTCGCACTCAGAAAGTCTCCAGAGAGGGTTCCCATGCCGGCTTCCAAAAGGATTCTCTACGTCGATCTCGACAACACCTTGGTCAACTTCCAGTCGGGCATCGATCGCCTGACCGACGGCGTCCGAGAGAAGTACAAGAACGACCTCGATGAAGCGCCGCACATCTTCTCTCGCATGGATCCTCTCGACGGCGCTATCGACGCCTACCACCAACTGGCACAGCAGTTCGACACCTACATCCTCTCGACAGCGCCGTGGAAGAACGCCACAGCCTGGCACGACAAGGTTCTGTGGGTCCAAGAGCACCTCGGCATGGAGGAGGGCAGCGTCGCGTACAAACGTCTGATCCTCTCGCACCACAAGCACCTCAATCGAGGCGATTACCTCGTCGACGACCGCGGAGCAAACGGCGCAGATCGTTTCGAGGGCGAGTGGATCAAGTTCGGCAGCACCAAGTTTCCCGACTGGAAGACCGTCACCGCGCACTTGTCGAAGCTGGCTTGAAACACGAATCCCCGCTCCTGCTTGCAGGAGCGGGGATTTCGAGGAAACGAACTAGCGGACGATCTCGCGCCGGACGATCGTCTCGTCGCGGCCGGGACCGACACCGATGCAGGAGATGAATGCACCCGAAAGCTCTTCGAGCCTAAGCACGTAGTTCTGCGCATTCTGCGGCAGTTCCTCGAAGGTGCGAGCCTCCGAGATGTCTTCCCACCAGCCGGGCATCTCTTCGTAGATGGGCTTGGCGTGGTGAATATCGCTCTGTGACATCGGCATTTCGTCGTGGCGGACACCGTCCACCTCGTACGCGACACAGATCGGCACGGTGTCGAGGCTGCTCAGCACGTCCAGCTTGGTGAGGAAGTAGTCGGTGATGCCGTTGACGCGCGTCGCGTAACGCGCGATGACAGCGTCGAACCATCCCGTACGACGAGCGCGTCCGGTGGTGACACCGACCTCGCCGCCCTGCTTCGCCAGGTATGCGCCGTGATCGTCGAACAGCTCCGTCGGGAACGGACCGGAACCGACACGCGTCGTGTACGCCTTCAGGATGCCCAGCACTGTGGTGATCTTGGTGGGACCGATTCCCGAACCGACCGCCGCACCACCCGAAGTGGGGTTGGACGAGGTCACGTACGGGTACGTGCCGTGGTCGACGTCCAGCAGAGTGCCCTGCGAACCTTCGAGCAGAACGGTCTCGCCGCGCTCGAGGGCGAGGTTGAGTTCCAGGCGCGTGTCCGAGATGCGGTGCTTGAAACCCTCGGCCTGCGTCAGTACTTCTTCGACGACCTGCTGCGGGTCGAGTGCCTTGCGGTTGTAGATCTTGACCAGCACCTGGTTCTTGAATTCGAGTGCTGCTTCGACCTTCTGGGTCAGGATCTTCTCGTCAAGGACGTCCGCGGCACGAACACCGACACGGGCGATCTTGTCCTGGTAGCACGGGCCGATACCGCGGCCGGTCGTGCCGATCTTCTTCGCTCCCAGGAAGCGTTCGGTGACCTTGTCGATGGCCACGTGGTACGGCATGATCAGGTGCGCATCAGCAGAAAGCAGCAGGCGGGACGTGTCCACGCCGCGCTCTTCCAGGCCTGCCAATTCGGTCAACAACACACCCGGGTCGACGACGACACCGTTACCGATGACGTTGTTGACGGCGGGGGTGAGGATTCCGGACGGGATGAGGTGCAGTGCGAACTTGTCACCGTTCGGCAGAACCACGGTGTGTCCGGCGTTGTTACCGCCCTGGTATCGCACGACCCACTGAAGCTGCTCGCCCAGTAGATCTGTAGCTTTGCCCTTACCTTCGTCGCCCCACTGGGCGCCGATCAGGACGATTGCCGGCATGACGTTGTCTCCTACGGTCGACGTGCAGCAGTTGTCCCGCCGCATTGGTACTGCCTGGCTTCCGCGCACATGATGCAGCGCCGAACTGTTGCAGTGACCGAAGGAGCAGTCTAGCCCAGAGCATCAGACCAGACCTGACGGTCCAGAATTTGGCCGGTGACCATCACGATTGCGAGTCGACACAGAGACTCGCACTAAGATCGTCGGCAGTGATTCGGACGGCCATTTCGGGGAAGGGTGGCGAGGTCCCACTACCCGTGAAGAAGTCTTGATCGAGCTAGGAGTGGCTTTGACCCCTGTGGTGCTCAAATGTGGCGATTCGCCGGTTCCACTCCCCCTGGGTGAACTCACGTCGTTCACCGTCCCTGAACTTCCGGAGAAGCAAGACTTCGACGAGGCCCTGTCCCAACTGCAGGTCGTCACGGAACCTCGCTTGATCGTCGTGGGTAACGACGGCGCGTTTGCCGCGGCATTGACGCGGTTGATGCGATTGGAGCGACTCAACGTCGAACTCGCCTACGTCACCGAGAACAGGTCCGACGCAACCGACGCGTACAAACTCGCGACCGGTGCAAGAGCTGCGCGCGCGGCCTTGAAAGGCACAGTCCACACCGTGCCGCTCATTCGCGACGACGCTGGAATCGCGCTGGTAGGCGCAGCAACTGTCACGGGTCCGGCGGATGCAGACGAACTGATCGGCGAGGCCTACGTCGACGACAACAAGCTGTTCTCCGGCACAGTCCCCGGCATCCGGATAGTGCCGAGCCCCAAGCTCCCCGGGATCAAGGCATCAGTCGACCGCAAGAGCCGCTGGAGCGGGCGACGCTGGCTGGAAGGCCGAGCCATTCAACTGGGCTCGCCGGCAGCGCGACTGGTTCGCGACGGGGTGGCCAACCCACGCGATCTCAAGCGTTCGACCTTCTACCGGCACGACAAGACTTGGTTGTTGGTCAGGTGAGAACCGGAGCAGCACGGTCGGCGGTTCGGCCGAGCCCTGTCTTCCTCGGCGTAGTTGCGATCACTGTCATCGCCGGAATCGTCGCTTGGAACTCGACGTGGGGTTCCATCGCGGGCCGCGCGGGTGTTTTTGTCCTCGTGGTTGCCGGCTGGGTGGTCACGCTCTGCTTGCACGAATTCGCGCATGCCTATCTGGCGTGGCGTCATGGAGACACCGACGTCGAGGCTCGTGGCTACCTGACGCTCAACCCGCTCAAGTACAGCCATCCGATGCTCTCGATCGGTCTGCCGGTGCTGTTCATCGCATTGGGCGGCATCGGGCTTCCCGGCGGCGCCGTGTACCTGCGCACCGGGATGTTCCCGCCCAAGGTGCAGGCCCGAATATCGCTCGCCGGTCCGTTCACGAATGCCGTCGCCGCCGTGATCCTCCTCGTCGTCATACGTACGTACGGCTCATCGGCCGAGAATCTGACGTTCTGGGCCGGCCTCAGTTTCCTGGCTTTCTTGCAGGTCATGGCAACAGTTTTGAACCTGCTCCCAGTCCCGGGTCTGGACGGTTACAACGCGCTGGAGCCCTACCTCGCACCCAATACACGGCACCAACTCGACCAGTTCAAGCCGTACGGACTGCTCCTGCTGGTTGCGCTCCTGTTCGTCCCACAGATCAATGTCGTCTTCTTCGACGCGATCTACTGGATCTTCGAATTGAGCGGTGTGTCCGACTACTACGCCATGCTCGGTAACGCCCTCATGCGTTTTTGGACGTGATCGAGTGCGCTGGAGGAGACTCGTGAGAGTCTGACATTTCAGACATTCATTCTTCTTCAGGGGAGCATCGATGATTGCGACGTCATTTCAGTCCGGCGGAGTGGAGTACACCCTCACGCGGGCCGAGATTCGACACGTGGAGGCACTGATCGACTTGCTCGCCGACGACCCGATCGGCAGCACCCGGGAGACGACCAACCCCGAAGCCCGAACGATCTACGAGGACGCGTTCAAGCGAATCGACGAGGATCCGGCTCAACTTCTCGTCACCGTTCTGGTCGGCGACGCGGTAATCGGCACAATGCAATTGACCTTCATTCCGGGTATGAGCCGGATGGGTGCCACGCGACTGCAGATCGAAGCTGTTCGCGTCCACGAGGACTACCGAAGTAAAGGCATCGGCAGTTCGATGATCCGATGGGCCTGCGAAGAAGGTGCCCGGCGCGGCGCGTTTCTGGCGCAGCTCACTTCGGATCAAACTCGCAAGGAAGCTCACGACTTCTACGAGCGACTCGGATTTGTGGCCTCCCATGTCGGGTTCAAGAAGTCACTGAGCTGACGCCCTGCCACAAAACTCCCAAACGCGGGGACTCCCAAACGCGAGCTCGAGCACCGGGGCGTAGAGGTGCCCCGGTGCTCACGTCTTCAGTTGTCGCGATTCACGCCGCTGTGGGTGGGCTGTTCCCGCCGATCGGATGCTGATACGGATCCACCGACATCGGCGGATAGAACACCGTCTTCCGATCCGGACCGATCTCCACCCGCCACTCCGTGTGATGCAGCGTCCGATGATGATGACCGCACAACAGAATCAGATTATCGAGATCCGTTGGGCCACCATCGTTCCAGTGAACAATATGATGGGCATCGCACCACCCCGACGGAGTCCCGCACCCCGGAAACGCACACCCACCATCCCGAACCGCCAACGCCCGCCGCTGCGGCACCGTCGCCGTTCTCGCTTCCTTACCGCAGTCGAGCGGAACACCACTCTCATCCAACAAGATCCGGGTGACCGTGCAGTCGCACGCCAACATCCGGGCAGTATCGATACTGATCGGACCCACCCAATCCGCCCACGCAAACCCGAGTTCCTCCGTCGACGGCAGGAGGTCTTTCAAAGCCTGCAGATCCGTCATGTCTTTCGCGGACGCAGTCACCGTGATGTGCGGTTTCACCCCGCCTTCGATCGGACCCAACCCCGCCCGCTCGTACCGCCGCAGTAGTTCGCAGAACCCGTCCGCCCGCCGCAGCGCCGGCGTACGGGTGTCCTTCACACCGTCCTTCTCCGGTATCGGCGCAGACAGACTCGACAACAACGTGATCAGACGCGCCCCGTTCACCGCATCCAAATCACCCTTCACCCACACGCGCCCGTACAAGCCTTTCGAGGCATAGAACTCGTTACGCTCCGAATCCTCACCCACCGGAACCCCGTCCTCACGCTTGCCGTACTGCTTCTCGATCCGCCGGATCGCCGCCCGCACCGCATCACAATCCGCAATGTTCTTCGACGCCAACGACAACAAAATCCCGCGAGCCTTGTCCACATCCGCCGGCGTCATGTTCTTCGGTGGATGCTGACAAAACGACGCCACCTGCCGCGCTTTCAACGCATCAACATCCCCGCGGTGGAACGCATCCGCGACAACAGGTTCGAGCATCAACAACCGCGCCAACCCGACCAGCAGACTGCACTCACCGATCTTCAAATTCGTCGAACCATGCAACCACTGAGCGATCGCCCGAAAACCCTTTCCACCGAGAACGTCCCGGGAAAACATCTCCACGATCAGCAACACCATCCGCGACTGCAACTCGTGTCGGGCGCGCACCAGATCCAGAACCTCACCCTTGAGGTCCTCGCTATCCAGTTGCCATGCTTCCCGACTGTCCATGCTCAAAGTTTAATCGAACATACTTTCGATAACCAGAGACAAACCGGACAACTTCAAGAAGACCTACACTCGAGAGCTGTTGAGATGCATCGCTATTCGCGCAACCGCCGACGCGATTCGTTGACAGAGACTCGCAACTCCCCCAAAGGCACTTCACGACCCGACTCACTGCGCACCTCGACGCGAACGCGCTCACCAGTAGCGTCGTCGGCCACCTCCAACGGTCCACCTTTTCCGCCGTGCAGATACTTGTCGCCCCACTGCATCAGCGCGAGAACCGCCGGCAGCAGGTCACGGCCCTTCTCGGTGAGCACGTACTCGTGCCGCGTCCGCTTTCCAGGCTCCTTGTACGGCACACGCTCGAACAGTCCCGCCTCAGTGAGTTCTTTCAGCCTCGCCGACGCAACCGCCTCGGTGATGCCGACTCGCGACGCGAAGTCGTCGAAACGCGTTGTGCCGTAATAGGCCTCTCGCAGAATGAGCATCGCGGATCGAGTGCCGACCACTTCCATGGCCCGCCCGATCGAACAGTGCGTGGCCCGCCAGGCGTCGCGATCTTCGAGCACTCCGGTCAGTCGTACAGCGTCCATGCATTTCACCATACCCCCTGGCTTGCCATAACCATAGCCAGAGTCTAGATTGCTGACTATGGAACTTCATAGCCAGCCGGTGCGGATCGGACCCCTGCTCGCGATACTGTCGGGGGCGCCGTTTGTCGCCAGCCTCGATCTTTTTGTGGTCAACGTGGCCTTCGGCGACATCGCCAAGAGCTACCCGGGTCACTCGCTCGGCGAGTTCAGTTGGATCCTCAACAGCTACGCGATCGTCTACGCCGCACTGTTGATACCCCTCGGACGCTGGGCGGACAGGATCGGGCACAAGCGCGCCTTCATCGCCGGCCTCGCACTGTTCACCCTCGCCAGCGCCGCCTGTGCCTTCAGCCCGTCCTTGTGGGCACTGGTGGTCTTCCGTATCGTCCAGGCAGTCGGCGCCGCAGCGCTCACCCCGGCCAGCCTCGGGCTTCTGATCAATGCGCTTCCCGCCGCGAAACGTCAATCCGGCGTTCGCATCTGGGCAGCCGCCGGCGCTGCAGCAGCTGCATTCGGCCCTGTCGTGGGCGGCATCCTCGTAGAGGCCTCGTGGCGCTGGGTCTTCCTGATCAATGTTCCAGTGGGCATCGTGTTGCTCTACTTCGCAGTCCGACTCGTACCGGATACAACACACAAGGATCCCGATGCCGGTATCGACTTCGTCGGCGCTGCCCTCCTCACCGTCGGAATCGGCTCTCTCGCCCTGGCACTCGTCCAGGGTCCGGACTGGGGATGGACCGACAATCGCGTTCTGATCGCCTTCGCCGTGGCTGCCGTGACACTACTCTCGTTCTGGTGGAGCAACTCTCGTCACCGGACTCCGTTGATTGCTCCGGATCTTCTGAAGATCCGCTCGTTTGCCTGGTCCAACGTCACCGCCATCCTGTTCAGCGCAGCATTCGCCGCGGGTCTTCTCTCGAACATCCTGTGGCTCCAGGAAGCCTGGGGATACTCCGCTCTGCGAACCGGTTTCGCCGTCTCACCGGGTCCGCTTCTCGTTCCGCTGTTCGCCATCGCCGGCGGATCGCTGACGCGCAGGTACTCGGCGGGACGCGTCGCCGCACTCGGCAGCCTTCTGTGGGCAGTCGGAACCGTACTCGTTCTCGTCTCGGTTGATACGACGCCCAACTACGCGACCGGACTCCTACCAGGCTGGATCATCGCCGGGATCGGTGTCGGCCTTGCCCTGCCGACCATTCTGTCGCAGGCCACGGCGGATCTGGCACCTGCCAGATCGGCCACCGGTAGCGCAATCGTCAGCATGAGCCGACAGATCGGAACCGTTCTCGGCGTGAGCGTTCTGATCGCGGTTCTCGGCTCTGCTGTCGACTACGACACCTTCCGCCAGGCCTGGTGGGTGATCTTTGGCGTCGCGCTTGTGTCTGCCCTGGCATCACTGGGAATGACGCCTGCGACCACACCCACCCCGGTTGTCCCTGCTGAATCCGCCATCCCTGAAAGGAATTTGTCATGAGAGACGCAGTTATCGTCGAAGCCGTTCGCACTCCGATCGGCAAGGGAAAGGCGAACGGCGCCCTGCACGGCATCAACGCCGTCGACCTCCTCGCCCACAGCCTCAAGGCGGTAGTCGAACGCACTGGAATCGATGCAGCATTGATCGACGACGTCATCGGTGGAGCGGTAAGCCAAGTCGGTGAACAGAGCCAGAATGTCACTCGCACTGCCCTTCTCGCCGCAGGCTACCCTGAGTCGGTACCGGGAACCACCGTCGACCGACAGTGTGGAAGTAGCCAACAAGCAGTTCATTTTGCCGCTCAGGGCGTCATTGCCGGTGCGTACGACATCGTTGTCGCTGCCGGAGTCGAGTCGATGAGCCGAGTCCCTATGGGCTCGAGCAGCATCGGGCGCGAATCACTCGGCGTGGGTTTCGAAGAGCGCTATCCGGACGGTCTGGTACCGCAGGGCATCAGCGCCGAATTGATCGCCGCCAAGTGGGGACTGAGCCGCACCCAACTCGACGAGTTCTCGGCGTCGAGTCATCGGAAAGCCGCGCTGGCAAGCGAGAGTGGTTACTTCACCAAGGAACTCGCCACGCTCCCGCAGCTGTCGGTCGACGAGGCCATCCGCCCCGGCACCACGGTCGAGACCCTGGCCGGCCTACGGACCGCCTTCGAATCCGACTACTACGCACAGCGATTCCCACAGATCGACTGGTCCATCACCGCGGGCAACAGCAGCCCGCTTTCGGACGGCAGTTCGGCGGTGATGATCACGACCAGTGAGATCGCCGCGAAACTCGGCCTCACCCCGAAGGCACGATTGCACAGCTTCGCAGTTGCCGGCGACGATCCGCTCTACATGCTCACCGCGGTCATCCCGGCTACGCAGAAGGTCCTGGCCCGTGCGGGGTTGACGGTCTCGGACATCGATCTGTTCGAGGTCAACGAGGCCTTTGCCCCCGTCATCCTGTCGTGGGCAGCGGACACCGGCGTCGACCTGTCCAAGGTCAACGTCCACGGCGGCGCCATCGCGCTCGGCCACCCACTGGGCGGCAGCGGAACGCGGATCATGACCACCCTGGTCAACGCGATGGAGCAGCGCGGCGCGCGCTACGGACTCCAGACCATGTGCGAGGCAGGTGGGTTGGCAAACGCGACCATCCTGGAGCGCCTGGGCTGAGCGATCCCCGATGGACGGCATTCCGACATCAGTGACCGAGTGCCGTCCATTCGGGATCCGGCTTGCGCGCAACGACCCGAAACACGATTCCGCCCCGGCCGCTGCGCTGCACCTCGTCGATCAGGAAACCGGCGTTTTCGAGGTATTCAACCGGTTCACGGGTGAGATGATCGGCACCGAACCGAACAAAAAGCGGTTCGACGACCTTCATCAACGTACGAGCAACAACGTTCTTGCTCGGTCCGTGCTCGGCGAGGACGAATCGACCACCGGGTACCAGGACTCGAAATGCTTCGTTCGCAACTCGGTCCGGATCGGGGATCGTGCAAAAGGCGTAGGTCGAGACCAACGTGTCCACGCACTCGTCGGGAACATCGAGTGCTTGCACGTCTCCGAGTCGTAGGTCGACTTCGGTCTTCACTCCTTCGGAGACCTTGAGCCTGGCCTGATCGAGCATCGCAGTCGAGATGTCCACGCCGATGACGTAATCGACGTCGTCTCCGTAGAGAGGCAGGTTCAGTCCGGTACCCACGGCGATCTCGACCACGCGGCCATGCGCCTGGTCCACGGCCCATTTCCGGGCGTCACCGAGCACAAAGCGTTCGAAGCGCCCGATCTGTCGGTCGTAGTGCGCCGCCATTGCGTCGAAAGTCTTGGCGACCTGTGCAGTGTCTGGTTCACGCATAGTGCCCCGTTTCGATCGATCTTCTGTGCAGTCTTACACGCGAGCACCGGGTCGGGAAGACCTTTCGTGACGAAGGGCAACCGACCTCGCGAGGTCGTCCCTGACGGATGCCCCCGGTATCGTTCCAGGTGACCCTGACCTCACCTACGACGATCATGGATAGAGACCTCGTGCGATCAAGTAACTGCGTCACCGGTTCGGTCCGGCCACCTTTTTCCACTGATTCCACTGGAGGTCTGTGATGGCCGGCGGACTCTTCGCCCTGCTCGACGACGTCGCAGCCCTGGCTCGCATGGCTGCCGCCTCGATCGACGACGTTGCCGCCGCAACCGGTAAGGCGACCGCCAAAGCGGCCGGCGTGGTGATCGACGACGCAGCCGTCACGCCGCAGTACGTCCGTGGGCTCGCAGCCGAACGCGAGTTGCCCATCATCAAGCGCATCGCCATCGGATCGCTGCGCAACAAGCTGCTGATCATCCTTCCGATCGCTCTGCTGCTGAGTCAGTTCCTCCCCTGGCTGCTGACGCCACTGTTGATGGTCGGCGGCTGTTACCTCAGCTACGAAGCGGTTCACAAGATCTGGGGTGCAATCTTCGGCCACGGTGACCACCACGAGGCCGCTGACGAGCATCCTCGCGACGAAGAAGCAGTGGTTTCGGGCGCCGTCCGCACCGACCTGATCCTGTCCGCCGAGATCATGGTGATCGCACTCAACACCATCGCAGGCGAAGGCTTCTGGAGCCGATTGGTGATCCTTGCCGTCGTGGCGGTCGTCATCACCGTGGTCGTCTACGGCGTCGTCGGACTGATCGTGAAGATGGACGACATCGGATTGAAGATCGCCGAGACGTCGTCTGGCTTCACCCACAAGGTCGGCCGAGGCCTCGTTCGCGGCATGCCTCACGTGATGTCAGTGCTCTCGGTCGTGGGTACCGCCGCGATGCTGTGGGTCGGTGGCCACATCCTGTTGGTCGGCATCGACGAACTGGGCTTCCACCCGCTCTACGACGCCGTTCATCACGGCGAAGAAGCAGTCAGTGACATCGCTGGAGTCGGTGGCGTGCTGGCGTGGATCGTCAACACACTTGCCTCGGCAGCACTGGGCCTGGTGGTTGGCGCCGTTATCGTCGCCGCTCAACTGGGTATCACCCGCATGCTCGCAAAGCGTTCTGCGACGGCTTAGCTGTCGTGCCCGTGGCGGAGCACCATCTGCTCCGCCACGGTGCGTATCCCTTCACGCAAAGACGAGGGTTCGAGCACCTCGACGTCGGCTCCCAGCCCGATCAGCTGCGAGAGCGCGACAGCTTCGCTCTCGAGTTTCAGCTCGGCACTGACCCATCCGTCGTTGTCCTCTGGCCCCACTTCGACTGCAGCGGCAAGCTCGCCCACCACATCGGGGAGCCGGCGCCTGCCCTCTGGTGTCAATCGCACGCGACACTCGAAGCGAAGCAGCGACCGGTCGAACTCGGCCATCGACGCTGCCCACCACGACGGCAGGTCGAAATCCGCCGGGCGGGCGAACGAATCATCCTCTACGACGGCGTTTTTGATGCGGCCGACCCGGAACGAGAGCGTACGTCCGTTCAAACCTGCCACGAGATACCAAATTCCGGCTTTGATGACCAGACCCAGCGGTTCGACCGTCCGCTCGCGATCGCGATAGGCGAAGCGCAGTCGACGCGAGTCCAGCACAGCGGATGTGACGATCGGAAGCGCAGAGATGTCGTCGACGCCGCCGAACCAACCCGGAACGTCCACGAGAATGCGGTCCTGCCACAACCGTGCGCTCTCGCGCAGCGGACCGGGCAGGGAGCGGAGCAGTTTGGCCCCCGCCGAACCGGCGGCGTCTGATCGTCCGAGATCTGCAGCGATGGACGGCACACCCAACAGCATGAGTGCGGACGTCTCGTCGTCCGTCATGCCGGACAACTTGGACTGCCATCCGTCGAGCAGACGGATGCCACCACCGGGGCCGCTCTCGGTCCAGATCGGCACACCGGCAGCCGACAACGAGGCCACGTCGCGGTAGATCGTCCGCACTGACACACCGAACTCGTCGGCCAACTGCTCGGCGACGACGCCGCGACTCCCCTGCAAACGCAGCATGAGTTGGAGTAACCGCGCGGATCTCATGGACCGAACATTACCGAGAATCACTGACAGAAGTTGTCAGGAATAGGGGTGCACAATGACCGTCATGGTCACCTGGAAGCAGTTCTCCGAAGAAGTACCCGCTCTTGCCGACGCGGTCCTAGCGCGGTTCAAAGCCCACAAGCATCACGTCCTCGCAACGCTGCGCAAGGACGGCTCACCACGGGTCAGCGGCACCGAAGTCGAAATCCTCGACGGGCGTCTGGTGCTCGGTTCGATGTTCGGCGCACTCAAGGCGAAGGATCTCATCCGTGACGGGCGCTACGCCCTCCACAGCAATCCCGGCGAGCACACCATGGAGGGCGGTGACGCGAAGATCGCCGGAATCGCACGCGAGGTGACCGGCGACGAGTTCGAAGCCGTGCTCGCAAGCTACACCTACGAGGTTCCGAAACCCCTGCACCTCTTTGTGCTCGACATCGATGAGGTGGTGCACACGACGGTCGACGACGAGCACATGTACGTCGATCTCTGGAAGCCGGGCAAGGAGATCACCCGCTTCACCAAGTGACGTTCTTCTCGCAATGCTCGCCGTTGGCGCACGATTCCACCTGAACGGTGGCGTGGGAAAGACCGTGACTCTCGAGGACGGTGCGCGCGGATTCCAGAACGTTCGACGAATTCGCGTCACTGGTCAGGTGGACCGTCGCGACATCCATGCCGGTGGTGAGCGTCCAGACGTGTAGGTCGTGAACACCCACCACGCTCGGCAGCGCCGCCAGGTCGGCCTCGACCGCTTCGACGTCGACGTCGGCCGGCGACGCCTGCGTCAGAATGCGCAGCGATGCTGCGGCCAGTTTGATCGCACGCGGCACCACCCACAGCGAGATGAGAACACCGACGACGACGTCTGCCCACGTCCAGTTGAACAGCAGGACAAGGCCACCGGCGATCAGAACGCCGACGCTACCGACGGCGTCGGCAAGCACTTCGAGGTAGGCACCACGCACGGCCAGGCTGTCCTTGGAATCGCCGCGCAGCATCAGCATCACGACGATGTTCGCGGCCAGGCCGGCGGCCGCCGTGATGATCAGGGCGCCGCCCGGGATCTCGGGTTCGTTACCGATGCGGCCGATTGCCTCGTAGAAGACCCAGGCGGCGACGGCCAGCAGCATCACCGCATTGGCCATGGCGGTCAGCACTTCGGCGCGGTGCCAACCGAAGGTCCTGGCAGCGGTGGTGCTGCCCCTCTTCGCGAGCAGCAGCGCCGTCAGTCCCATGGCCATACCCACCACGTCTGTGAGCATGTGACCGGCGTCGGCAAGCAGAGCCAACGAGTTGATCAGGATGCCGACCGTGGCCTCGAGTACGAGGAACGCAACGAGGATCGCAAGCGCGATCGCCATTTTTCTGATGCGTTGCGGTGACGGTCCTACGCCGACCGAATCTGCTGCCGAGTGGCCATGTGAATGACCGTGCCCTGCTCCCATTTGTCCTGTTCCCTCCCAAGTCCTTCTCAGAGCATATGCATACATTCGCATACATACAATGAGTTGCTCAGTGAGCGGGAAACGGCAGAGGTCAGTGATCCGGCTCGTAGGCGGGATGAGGCACGGTGGGCGGCAGAGTTGCGATCGACGAGATTCGCTTCATGCCCGCGACCTGCAACAGGTCGACGACCAGCGATCGAATCTGGGCGAACACCACCGTCGAGGACAAGCCCGCATTCTCCACTATCGCCGGTTTCAGTTCCTTCGCGACCGAGCGCAGGACGCGCGCTGCTTCGGCCTGATCAGGCTGCTCCCCCGGCTCCGCCAGGATCATGTCCTCGAGAACTTCGACGGCTTTCGACAAGCGCTCGACCTGAGCCACCAGGCGCGGATCGAGGATCTCGTCGTCCCTGACCAACGTCAACGAACGACGCGCGAGCACTCGAATGTTGCGCATCGCGTTGTCGATGGGATCGGCTGTCGCCATGAGCCTTTCGAGGCGAGGCCGACTGTTCCAGTACAGCGGGGAGATTCGGCTGATCTCCCTCCCGCCGAGAAGGTTACTGCGCAACCCGTCGATGGCACCCTGAGTTGCGCGCGCCTTCTGCAGTGCCTTCACGATCGGGTCCGGGTCATTCGCGACGAGGCCGTCTGCCACCAATTGCAGTACCTCGGAAGCGGTTCCGAGGATCGATGCAGCATCCTTGCGCGCCCGTCGTACCGGGTGGGTGGGGATGATCGCGACCACCGCGATACCCACCAGACCACCGACAAGGGCATCGATCATGCGATCGGGACCGCCGCTGCCGCCCGGCGGGATCAGCGTCGCCACCAGCACAGCCGAGTTTCCCGCCTGCATGGAGAAGATCGGCCCGCTGTTGAGAAGCACCGCGACGGACATCGCCAGCACGACAACCAAACTGATCTGCCACGGTCCACTCCCGATACCGGAGATGATCAGATCACCGATTCCGATACCGACCGTGACTCCCGCAACCAACTCGAACGAGCGTCGTAGTCGTGCACCCAACGACAGACCGAGCGAGACCACAGCGGCAATCGGCGCGAAGAACGGCGCGTGGTGCCCGATCACCGTGGTGGCAACCCACCACGCCAATCCGGCCGCCAAGGCGCATTGAATGATCGGTAGCGCCGACGTCTGAAGCCGACGCACCGATTTGCGAGCCCGGTCCTTGATGCCGGCCCGGCTCGGACGGAAACTGCTAACCGAGGCCAAGCGCTTCGGCGGCGTTGGGATCGCAGTCTTCGAGCAGATCGAGGCAACGCGCATACTCGTCGGCTTCACCGATCGTCTTCGCGGCCTTGGCCAGGACTGCGACGCAACGCAGGAAACCACGGTTCGGTTCATGGCTGTACGGCACGGGACCGAAACCCTTCCAACCGTTGCGACGCAGTTGGTCGAGTCCGCGGTGGTATCCGGTACGCGCGTAGGCGTAGGCCGTGATGGTTTCGCCCTTGTCCAGGGCAGCCTCGGCCAGGTAGGCCCACGCAATGGAGGCAGTGGGGTGGTCGGCCGCCACCTGGGCCGGATCAGCGTGGTTGAGCAGTGCCGATTCCGCGTCGTCGTCGCCGGGAAGCAGAGTGGGCTTGGGTCCGAGCAGGTCACCGAATTGGGTCATGCGCTCATTGTGCCCGCTACGCCTTTCTGCCACAGGACCGCCTCGCCGACGGTCGGAGTTATGCAGGCTACATACCGGTCGTTACCCTGACATGGTCATTGCTGCATAAGACCGAAGGGTTACCCGTGCCGGACTCGAAAGACGACAACTCGAAAAAGAGCGCAGCACCGAAGGGTGCGCCCGAGAAGTCGGCCCCGACCGAACCTGCGACTGTGGCGATCCAGAAGACAGACAAGGCCTCGAAAGCGGACGGCGACGCCAAAGCTGCCAGCGCACCAACCGTCGCGATCCCCAAGGCAACTCAGGCACCCACAGCAGCACCGACACCCCAGCCCAAGCCGGAGCCCGCCACCGTCGCGATTCCGAAAGCCACGCAGCCGACACCACCACCCCGGCAGGCTCCGACCCCACCACCACCGCAGCGCGCTGCGCCTCAACCGCAGCAGCGCGCCGCGCCTCAACGTGTGGGTGTCGCAGCGACCCCACCGCCGGCTCAGCCGATGCCGACTCGCATCGAGCCCGCCGCGCCGGAGAAGACCAAGCGCAGCGGCAAGGGCTGGTACATCGCGGCAGCAGCGGCCGGCGTCGCCGTCCTCGCGGCGATCGGCGTCGCCGTATTCGTCTCGTCCAACAGCGGTAGCGGTGAAAGCTCACCCGAAGCTCAGGTCCAGACCGCCATCTCGACGTACGTCGACGCTCTGCAGACCGGCGATCTGGCAACGCTGCGAACGTCGACCTGTGGGGCGTTGGGCGAGTACTACCGCACCATTCCCGACGCAGCGTTCGCGCAGGTCCACGACAATGCCGTCGCGCAGAAGACGATCCCGCAGGTCGGAGCCGTCGACGCGGTGCGCATCACCGACGACACCGCGATCGCTCAGGTCCAGGCGAGTTTGCCGAGCACGGGCGAGCAGTCGTGGCGCACGTTCGACCTCGAGCGCCAGGACGGCACGTGGAAGGTCTGCGATCCCAGCAAGTAGGTACCTGAACAGAAAATGCGCGCCGGCGAGAATTTCGCCGGCGCGCATTTTGTTCTGTGAAGCGCAGTTGTGAAACCGATCAGCCTGCCGACACCGAGCGTCCGGCCGACTTCAGGTCGTTGCACGCCTCGACGACGCGAGCCGTCATGCCGGCTTCGGCCTTCTTGAGGTAGCTGCGCGGGTCGTATGCCTTCTTGTTTCCGACCTCGCCGTCGACCTTGAGGACGCCGTCGTAGTTGGTGAAGAAGTGTCCGGCGATCGGACGGGAGAACGCGTACTGGGTGTCGGTGTCGACGTTCATCTTGACGACGCCGAAGTTCAGCGAGTCCTCGATCTCCGACTTCAACGATCCCGATCCACCGTGGAAGACGAAGTCGAAGGGCTGCGAACCGGAAGCCAGGCCGAGCTTGGCAGCGGCGACCTTCTGGCCCTCTTCGAGAACCTCGGGCTTGAGCTTGACGTTGCCCGGCTTGTAGACGCCGTGGACGTTGCCGAAGGTGGCGGCAAGGAGGTACTTGCCCTGTTCGCCGATGCCCAGAGCATCGACCGTCTTCTCGAAGTCTTCGCTCGAGGTGTAGAGCTTGTCGTTGATCTCGGCTTCGACGCCGTCTTCTTCACCGCCGACGACACCGATCTCGACCTCGAGGATGATGCGTGCAGCCTTCGAGAGGGCGAGCAGTTCCTTGGCGATGGCCAGGTTCTCGTCGATCGGGATAGCCGAGCCGTCCCACATGTGCGACTGGAACAGCGGGTTACGACCGGCGTCGACGCGCTCCTGCGAGATCGCGAGCAGCGGACGCACGTAGGTGTCCAGCTTGTCCTTCGGGCAGTGATCGGTGTGCAGCGCGATGGTGACGTCGTACTTTGCCGCGATCACGTGTGCGAACTCGGCGAGCGCAACAGCGCCGGTGACCATGTCCTTGACGCCCAAACCGGAACCGAACTCGGCGCCGCCCGTCGAGAACTGGATGATGCCGTCACTGCCGGCGTCCGCGAAGCCCTTGATGGCTGCGTTGATGGATTCGGAGCCGACACAGTTGATGGCGGGGAAGGCAAAGGAATGCTCCTTGGCCCGACCAAGCATCTCGGCATAGACCTCGGGAGTTGCGATAGGCACGGCGGGAGTCCTCCATATAAGTGTCGTTCGGAGCGCTCGGCGATGTGAAAGCGCTTCGTGTGGTCCTAGCAGTATGGCAAGTCCGACTCGTCACGTCTCTTTGCGGTCTCGGCCCGCCGCCACCGACGCGATGACCTGCGGTGGTGGGAAACACTCAGATTCGGCCGGTACTCTGGCCACCGTGAATGTGCAGGCAGCAACTGAATCCGTGACGAACCTGGCCTTGCTGCCCGGCTTCCTCGATCCCGTGAACCTCTTGAATTCCTTCGGAACGTGGGTTCTGGTGGGATTGCTTCTGGTGGTCTTCATCGAATCAGGCCTGCTGTTTCCGCTCTTGCCCGGCGATTCGCTCCTCTTCACCGCAGGGCTGATCGCGGCGTCCAAGTCCACCGAGATCGAACCGTTCGCGCCACTGTGGGTGCTCCTGGTGACGATTCCGATCGCCGCGATTCTGGGTGACCAAGTCGGGTTCTACATCGGCGCCAAGGGCGGAACTGCCCTGTTCAAGACGGACGACGCGCGGTTCTTCAAGAAGAAGTACATCGACGAGTCACACGCCTTCTTCGAAAAGCACGGCCCGATCACCATTATCCTGGCTCGGTTCGTGCCGATCGTGCGTACTTTTGCTCCGGTTGTCGCCGGCGCGTCGAAGATGAAGTACTCACTGTTCCTGACGTACAACATCGTCGGCGGCATCCTGTGGGGTGCCGGCGTGACTTTGCTCGGCTACCTCCTGGGGCAGATCGAATTCATCCGCGACAATGTCGACTACATCTTCATCTTGATCGTCCTGGTGTCGGTTCTGCCGATCGTCTTCGAAATCGGGAAGCGAATTCTGGCGTCGAGACGTGGTGAAACGGCGAATACTTCCACTACGGACAATTCGACGGTGACAGTCCCCGAAGACCCCACCCCCTGATTGCAGAACGAGGCGAAGAACTGACGACGATGACGCTCGCATCCGGCAGTTTCTCCCCGCTCGAGACTGCCGGGCCTCTGTTGGTCTGGATCATCGTCGTCACGTTCGTCTTCATCGAGTGCGCGATCATCCTCGGGTTGTTTCTCCCCGGTGATTCGCTTCTGATCACAGCCGGAATCGTTCTTGCCGGCCACGAATCCGGCGCGGGCCACGTGTGGGCGTTGTCTGTCGGTGCGATGATCGCGGCCATTGCCGGCAACCAGGTCGGGTACGTCATCGGCCACCGGACCGGCAATCACATCAAAGCCCGTAAGGGCGGCAAGTACTTCACCGAGAAGAACCTGCACCGCGTGAACATCCTGTTGGAAAAACACGGGTTCTGGGCGGTCCTGATTGCTCGCTGGGTTCCGTGGGTGCGCACCCTGTGCCCGATGGTCGCGGGCGCAGCCAAGATGAACCACACGCGCTACACCATCGCGAGCACCATCGGCGCGATCATCTGGGCGCCCGTGCTCCTGCTACTCGGTTTCTACGGTGGCTCGTTCCTCGATCGCGTGCCGTGGTTGCTGCCCGCCGTGCTGATCGTGATGATGGTCAGCTTGGTCATCGGTACTGCGCTGGGAATCTGGCAGTACCGCAAGGAGATGGCCCGACCGGCCGAAGACGTCGAGGTCGAAGAAGTCCTCGACTAGAAGCTGACTGCTCAGTGCAGGTGGCCCTGGTCCCACGCCGGCAGCGGGTCCTCGTAGCGAGTCCATGCCCGCGGCCCTTCGCGTAGTTCGTCATCGGTCAGCAGAGCCGGATCGAGGATTCGTGACGGCGCCGCCGGGTCCAGTTTCACTCCGATGAACACGATCTCCTGCCCTGGCACCTCCGCCGCCGACGCCCACAGTTGAGCCGGTTCGATGACGAGGTTGGGGCCTGCCTGCGACCAGATCGCGGCGAACTCGGGCCGACTGGCGATCCAGCAGAAGCCTTTGCTTCGCAAGAGTCCCGCGAACTGACCGAGCGCAGCCTCGAGTCGCGCCGGATGAAAGGGTCGCGAGGCTCGATACGTGACGCTGCGTATTCCGTATTCCTCGGTTTCCGGGGTGTGCCCGCCGGCCAGCTCCTCGTCCCAACCGGGTACTTGCGCAGCCAGTTCCGGGTTGTAGAGACCGGTTTCGAGGACGCGATCGAGGGTGACTTTTCCGTGGTCGGTCCGAATCAGCTGAGCAGTGGGGTTGAGCCTTCGAAGCGTCGCCTCGACGGTTCCCGCCGCCCGCGGGCTCACCAGGTCGGTTTTGTTCAGCAAGATGACGTCGGCGAACTCCACCTGATCGACCAGGAGATCGGAGATGCTGCGTCCGTCCCCCTCCCCTGCTTCGAGGTTGCGCTCGTCCAGTCGTTCGCCTTTTGCCAGTTCGCCGAGGAAGGTCGACGCGTCCACCACGGTCACCATGGTGTCGAGCTTCGCGAGCGAGCCGAGGCTGAATCCGTCCTCGAATTCCCAGTCGAAGGTGGCCGCCACCGGCATCGGTTCGGAGATGCCGGTGGACTCGATCACCAACTGATCGAATCGCCCCTCTCGGGCCAGGGCGCCGACGGCGTCGATCAGATCCTCACGCAGCGTGCAGCAGATGCATCCGTTGGTCAGCTCGACCAACTTCTCTTCCGTGCGGTCGAGATGACCCTGGCCCGCGACGAGGGCCGCGTCGATGTTGATCTCGCTCATGTCGTTGACGATGACGGCGACCCTCCGGCCATCGCGATTGGCGAGAATGTGGTTGAGGAGTGTGGTCTTGCCTGCGCCCAGAAATCCGGACAGCACGGTTACCGGTAGCTGCTTCATTCCTTAATGGTAACCATTGTCATTATCGACAACAGCGGGCGGGCCTACTGCACTGCAGAGGCACTACCCGAGAACTGGCTCTCGGGCCTCGGCAAACCGAAATGATCACGAAGGGTCGTACCCGTGTATTCAGTCCGGAAAAGACCGCGATCCTGCAGGATCGGGACCACACGCTCGGTGAAGATCTCGAGCCCACCCGGGTAGTACGGCGGCATGACGTTGAAGCCGTCAGCAGCACCGCTGGTGAACCATTCCTCGATCGTGTCAGCTACTTGCTCGGCGGTTCCGGCAAACACCCGGTGCCCGCGCGCACCCGCCAATCGATGAAGGAGGCCACGAACCGTCGGACGCTCGCGCTCGACGATGCCGGCGATCACCTGCAATCTACTTTGCTTGTTGTCGGTGACATCACCTGCCGCCGCGAACAATTCGACGGGAACCGGTGCATCCAGTTCCAGATTCCGAACATCGGTCCCGGTGAGTGCACCGAGTTGCGCGAGCCCGTACTCCGGCGAAGTCAACTCGTTGAATTCTCGCTCGAGCGCCTTGGCTTGTTCCTCGGTGTCACCGATGAACGGGCTGATTCCCGGCAGAATCTTGACATGATCGGGGTTGCGCCCGAACTGCGCAGCCCTCGACTTGATGTCGGTGTAGAACGCCTGCGCATCGGAAAGTCTCTGGTGCGCTGTGAAAATCGCCTCCGCGTACTGACCGGCAAACGCGCGACCGTCGTTGGACGCACCGGCCTGCACCAGCACCGGGTATCCCTGCGGAGTTCGCGGTGCGTTGAACGGTCCCCGCACCCGCAGATGCCGGCCGACGTAGTTGATCTCGTGAATCTTGTTTCTGTCCGCGTAGATTCCGTTCTCCCGGTCCAGACTGATCGCGTCGTCCTCCCAGCTGTCCCACAACCGCACCACCGCGTCGACGAATTCCCGTGCGCGCGAATACCGGTCCCCGTGATCCGGGTGCTTGGCCAGCCCGAAGTTGGCTGCCGCCAGATCCGTACCCGTGGTGACGATGTTCCACCCCGCGCGTCCGTTCGAGATGTGGTCGAGCGAGGCGAACAGCCGAGCCAGGTTGTACGGCTCGTAGTACGTGGTCGACGCCGTCGCGATCAATCCGATTCGCTCGGTCGCCACTGCAATGGCCGTCAACAAGGTGATCGGCTCCAATGTCCCTGCGGGACCGTGCTCGACGTCGCTGCGCAACGCGGGACCGTCGGCGAAGAAGATTCCGTCGAACTTCGCCGCCTCAGCAGTGCGAGCGATCTCCTGGAAATACGTGACGTCGAACAGACGTTCCGGGGTTGTCCACGGATGACGCCACGCCGCTTCGTGATGACCGGCGGGGTGGATGAACGCGTTGAGGCTCAGTTGGCGCGGAGAATCAGACATGCCTGAATGCTGGCAACTGCCGCCGCAGTCCGACAGGGTTAGGGTTCGCGTGATTCCAACTCAGGGTGGGCAGGTCGGTATCGTCACATGGGTGAGCCGCGTAGTTGTAGCCGAGTTCGTACCGTCCGGAGCGACAGCAACTGTTCTTCATCAGTGGTGTGAGGTGTTCGCCGAAGGCCAACGTCACCTGTCCGGGACTGCGCCGACAGCGACCGCGCTGATGGAAATGATCGAGGCCGAGGACAATTCGGCCGATGTACGGCGTTGGATTGCACGCGACGCCGGCACCGACGAGGTCCTCGGCATCGCCCAGGCACGACGCAACTCGGCCGAAGCCGATCTCGCAGAGTTTCGGATGTACGTGACACCCCACGCGCAGCGACAAGGGGTGGGACGAGCGCTTGCCGAACTCGTCGAGATCGACATCGCCGGGTTCGGCGTGCGAAGAATCAGAGTGACGGCGCTCGTCGGAAGCGCAGCCGAGCATTTCCTGCGATCGTTCGACGGTCACCGCGTGTTGCTTCGGTTGGCCAACCAGGTCCAGCACCTCAGTGCTCCCACCGCACACAGCGCTCGCCCCGGCTATCGAATCGTCAGTTGGCGCAACCGAACCCCGGACGAGCTGATCCACTCCTTCTCGGAGGCTTTGAATCGACTCCTCGACGCGCCGGGCGCTGAACTGCAGGTGCCCGAACGTAATTGGGGAGCCGACGAGGTCAGATCGTGGGAACAGAAGATGACGGGTGGCTCTCAAGTACTCCTGGTGTGCTGCGCGGTCGACGACAGCGTCGGCGAAGTAGCCGCAGCGACAGTGGTGACGGTGGACGAACATGACAGCACCCACGCATCGCAGCACGACACCGTGGTACTTCCCCAGCACCGCGGGCACGGTCTCGCTCAGTGGGTCAAGGAGCAACAAGCGTCTGTATTGGCAACTGAATTTCCCTCCCTGCGAAAGATTTACACAACGGTGAACGCGGAGAATCACCCGATGCTGACCGTCAATCGGAGCCTGGGATACCAGACCGTCGCGGAGCGGATCCTGGTGGAAATCAGGAGAGCCGAGAGTGCGCCGCACAAGCCTCGGTGACGATCTTCCTCCACAGGAGCGGGTGAGACTGCCAGAAGTTGTGCGCGACACCGTCGACGACCTCGAAACTACCGTTAGGCACGAGTTCGGCCAGTTGCTGCAACGGCCACGACGGGCGAATGTCGTCGGCCGCCGCGAGAAATGTCATGGGCACTGGTGAGTCGGCCAACTGCCGAAACAGCTGTGGTTCATGGATCCATTCGATGAACGATTCTTGAAGCGATTGCCAGACAACAGGTTCCCAAGGTATCTGCGGGTCCGGCTCGATTCCCGCTTCGTACTGCTTCGACCATGTCCGGTCCTTGTGGAGGCCGTGCCCAGCGATGCCGACGACGCCGGACACCGATTCCGGACAGTCGAGTGCGTACCGCACCGCCAAGTCGGATCCCCACGAGTGCCCCAGCACGACCCAGCTGTCGATCTCGAACGTGCGTCGGACGAGTTCGAGGTCCGCAACGGCCTGCGCCATCGTATGAGCGCCGCCACCGGACCGGCCGACTCCGCGTGGCTCAGGGCACCACGCGCGCATTCCTTCCGGAACCAGCTCGTCGTGAGCAAGATAGTGAACGCATCCCGGGCCGCCGGAGAGAACCAGAACGTCCGCCCCTGCCCCACCGACATCGACGTGAAGACGTACGCCGTCCGTGTCGACCACGTGCCGGGATTCCATGAGGAAAAAGCCTAACGCTTACGCGGGTATCCAGCCGCCGAGACGACAAAGGCCGCCTCCATGAGCATCCACCCACCCACCTGCACCGAGAGGTCTCGCTCGGGCACGCTCGACGAGCGCACCGTTCCGGCGGCGAAGGTGGCGATGTCGCCGGACAGACTCGGCAACTGAGCATCCTTGGTCCAGTCGTGCCCGAACAGCGGCAGGCCTTCGATCTGCAGTCTGTTGTTCCAGGCAGCTTCCGCGGAGGAGAGAACGATCTGCGCTGCGAGTTCGCGCGCTCGCAGGTCCTCGTGAGTCTCCCAGGACAGGTTCACCACCACGAACGCGAGGTAGCGAGCCAGGATTGCGTTGAACAGTCCGCCGTCGCCTCCGCCACCGCCCGTGATAACTCCGTACTCGGTCATGCCGTCGTACACCGCGTCGACGAGTTTGTGGACTCGCTCGCGGTGGCGCGGTTCGCCCAATCGCGTCGACAACTCGGTTTCCAACCCCAGCGTGACGCCTTGACAGTACGAGTAGATCGCGCGCTCGAGGGTGCCGTCGCGGCGGATACCGTCGAAGATCAGTCCGGAGTCCGGATCCCGCAGCGTCTCGTCGATCCAGTCGGCCGTTGCCTGCGCACGCCAGAGTTTTCCGGTGCGCGCCAGCATGATTCCGGCGGGTCCGTTTGCCGGTGTGTTGTAGAAATCGGAGCCTTTGCACCACGGAATACCGCCGCCGTCGGCCGGGGACCACGAATCGAAGAGCTGCGATTCGAGCGCCTGGACCGCGGTCCGGTGATCGACCGAGAACATGCGTTGAGCACGTTCGAGCGAGAGGCCCAGCCACGCCATGTCGTCGTAATAGTTGTTGGTCCACGCCGAGACGTTGCGGACCCGCACACTGCGGGCAACCTTCGCCACCCGGCGACGACGCTTGGGCGTCGGGTCACGTTCGAGCGCGTCGATTGCAGTGTCGAGCAGGTGTGCTTGCCACCAGTAGTGCCACGGCTTGAACATCCGCTCGCGCCGAACAGCAGGCCAGGCAACCACGCCGAGTGCTGTCCGGGGCATTCCCCACAGGCGCCGAAGGTGACGACTGACTATCGCGCCCTCAGCCGCATCGGCCCGCTCTGCCCACACTTCCTGCATAACTACCTATCCTGTCTGGTCGAGGCGCTACACGCTAGCCGGAATTCGCGAGCGAGATCAGCGGGAATCGGCGAGATCGGCATGCTCACGTACCCACGCGTGCATCGCGATGCCGGCCGCGACACCGGCGTTGATGCTGCGAGTCGAACCGAATTGTGCGATCGAGACCGTCATGGACGCAACCTCTTTCGCATGATCGGTCACTCCGGGGCCTTCTTGACCGAACAGCAGGATGCACTCCCGCGGCAGGCTTGCCGTTTCCAGCGGCACCGACCCCGGGGTGTTGTCGACGGCCACGATCGTGAGTGAATTCTCACGGGCGTACTCGACGAGTTCGCCGATGTCTGCATGGTGAACGATGTGTTGGTATCGATCGGTCACCATGGCGCCCCGCCGATTCCAGCGCCGACGCCCCACGATGTGGACCGCGGCCGCGGCAAACGCGTTGGCCGTGCGGACCACCGTGCCGATGTTGGCGTCGTGCGCGAAGTTCTCGATGGCGACATGCATCGTGTGACGGCGCGAGTCGATATCCGCGACTATCGCTTCCCGCGTCCAGTACCGATACTCGTCCAAGACGTTTCGACGATCACCCTCGGCCAGAAGTACCGGGTCGTAGCGCTCGTCGGTCGGCGGTTCCGTGTCGTGCTCCTCGGCCCAGGGTCCGACGCCGTTGGGATTCTCGCCCCACTCGGTGGGTCCCGGTTCACCGGCTCCGCCGGACACGTCGTCGGCTGCGACTTCGGTCATCAGAACACCTCGTTGGAATCTGCAGCCACGGTGAAGCCGTGCGTGGTCTGATCGTTGACACACGAGACGTCTGTCGCGGTGGTCGTACAGGTGAAACCCAGTTTGCTCAGCGGTTGACCGGCCGCCAACACCGGATCGGCGTCGGGGCCGCCAGAGGTGTACACCTCTCCGCCCGAACACATGAAAGCACCCTCACCCTCGTCGGTGACGCGAATACCGTTGCCCCAGTTGACCATGCAGCTCTCCGGCCGCGGCGGAACGGGAGTGGTCGTTCCCTCGCACCCGGCTTCGATTCTGGTGGGCAACTTGATGATGCCGCACTGGAAGTTTCCGTCGGGAGTGGTGAAGTAGTACGACTCGTTGCGCTCGAACTGCACGTCCGTGAGTGTCGTCGTCGGTGGCAGCGTCGTGGTCGGTGGTTCGGTGGTCGTGGGGACGACGGGCGCGACGGTGGTGGTTGTCGTCGGCACTGCGGTAGTGGTGGACGAACTGGGCTGCGCCGCTACGGTCGGCGCTGAATCCGCCTCCCCGCTGCACCCTGCGAGCACGAGCGCCGACCCGACGCCCAACAAGACGAACCCCACCCGAACACGAACCACCCGACTACCTCCACACACGTCATCTTGGCCCAGCAACAGCCGACAGTGCACTCTATCGTGTGGTCGACTAAGTGCTGGTGACGCGCTTGTTCATCAGCCGTGAGAGCCACGCGGGCGAGAAGCGCGACGCGCTGAGGAAGAGCTTCGCCTGAGTTCCGACCGGGTAGTGAACCTTGTGCATCCGTCCGGCGCCGCGTGTGGCCGCCCACAGTTCCTGCGCGACGTCGGTTGCAGTCAGCTTGATACCCAACGATCTGGTGGCTCCGGTGTCCATTCCAGTGACCATCGCGGTCTGGACGAACAACGGCCAGAGCGCGAGAACACGGATGTCGTGCTGTGCCCATTCCAGATCGAGCGCCTCGGTCAGGCCGCGGATCGCGAACTTGGTTGCACCGTACGTCGCCAGTTCGGGCTGGCCGTAGATCGCCGAAGCGGAGCACAGATTGACCACCTGAGCGCCGACGGTATCGCGAAGGTACGGGAAAGCCGTGTGCGTGCCGTTGAGGGTGCCGGTGATGTTGATGTCGACCATTCGGCGATGCGCCGCAAGAGAAATATCCTCGAACCGTCCCGAGGAGAGCACGCCCGCATTGTTGATCAGGATGTCCAGACGCCCGGACTCCCCGGCAAAATCGGCCAGACACTGCGCCCATCCCGCCGGATCGGTGACATCCAGGACACCCGTCACGACACTGCCGCCGAAACCGTCGATCTCGGCCTTCAAGGAGGCAAGGCCGGCGTCGTCGATGTCGAACGCGCCGACGCGGTATCTGTTGCGCGCGAACAACAGCGACGTCTCCCGCCCGATTCCAGCCGCAGCACCGGTGATGAAGACGTTCGGTTCGCTCATCCGGTCAGGCTATCCTGGATGTGGAGGAAATCTGATGAATCACCGTCGCGTCGTACACACCGTGTGTTTCATCGCGGTGGGGTATCTGATCGTGCTCGCCGTGTGGCTCGGATGGCTGGTCGAGCACACTCCGCCTGGCACGCTGCCCTATCAGATCGGCGGGCTGCTCGCCGCTTTCGGCTCGGTTCTCGGATTCGGAATGGCATGGGCCAACCGCCCGACCCGCGCCGAGCGCAAACTCGAAAAGCACGGCCTCGAAGGGTGGGCACGAATCGACACCGTCACACCCCTGCGCCGAACCGTCGACGGCGAATTGGCCAAGCTCGCACTCCACCTCACGGTTCCAGGTTCCGATTCGTACTCGGGCCGGATCGAGTACGAGATCCGACCCGAGTACAAAGACAAGATCACTCCCGGATCCACGGTCACCGTCATGGTGGACCCGAAGAACCGAGACCGAATCATGCTGTGCCCGTGAAAGACTAGACGCTCTTCTTGCGCCCCAGCGCCAACATGCCCTCCACCAGCATCAGCTGCGCTCCCGCGTACGACGCCAGGATCACACCCTCGGCAGCAGCGCGGCCGGCGGTCCCGCGGATGAACAGACGACGCACCACGATCAGTCCGTCGGATGCGGTGAAGAGCACTCCGCCCAATCCGAGCCAGGAGCGTCGATCCTTGTTCGGGACGACCACGTCGAGCACGGCCTTGGACTGCGGTGCCAGAGCGGGGTCCGCCGACAACGTCGAGGTGGTTCCCAACATCAATCCGTATCCGGTGAGCGGCGTCGACACGCTCGGGGCCTTGGCACGGAGCAGTCCGGACGCCGTCGACCAACCGCTGATGCGGGGCCGCAGGGCAGCGCGGGTCGGCCGAGCGCCGCGCCGCAGCAGGAGCGCCGAGTAACTGGCCTGCATCACCGCGAACGAGGACGCGCCCTTGATCAGACGAGCATCGTTGTCCGGGTCGATCATGAACACGTCGCCGACAGTTGCAGCGGCGAGACCGGCCAGAAGCAGTGCGGTATCGGCAGTTTCCGTCTCCGAGCGCTTGCGCAGCACTCGGGCGGCCAGAGCGGGTGCGATCAACGGCTTCGCGATCTGCTGAACCCGCTCGTTACCGACTACTGCCCCGACCACTGTCGCTGCCGTCGCCGCCGCAAAAACTGCGTGCTCGATGCCCCACTTGCCCGCCATCACAATCCTCCTGTTGGTTACACGTCCAACAGCGACCGTACTGTGTCACTCAGGCGGCATCGCCGGATTTGACGTCCGCGCCGTAGACATCGACGTATTCCTGCCCCGACTGGTCACAGAGCACTGCCATCAATTCGTCCGTCGCCGCACGCACGACAGCCTGGTAGCCACGAAGTTCGCGGTACCGAGAGAAGTCGATCGGCTCCCCTACCGTGATCCGGACCTTGCTGAAGCGCCACATCCGCGTACCCGGCGGGTTGACTGCGTCGCCGCCGTGTACGACGACGGGAATGACCGGCGCCCCGGTTTCCAAGGCGACTCGAATCGCTCCGGTCTTTCCCTTGTACAGGCAACCGTCGGGTGATCGTGTTCCCTCGGGGTAGATCCCCCAGACACCACCCTTGTCGAGAATCCCGATGGCCGTGTCCAACGCCGCACGGGAGGCGTCGGCGCCGCTACGGTCGATCGGCACCTGACCGGCCCCACCGAAGAACCAGCGCTGCATCGCGCCCTTCACACCGGTCCCGGTGAAATATTCACTCTTCGCGACGAAGGTGATGCGTCGGCGCACCATGAGAACCAGGAAGAACGAGTCGACGACTGCCCGATGGTTGCCGGCGAGAATCACCGGCCCTTTCTTGGGGATGTGGTGCTGACCCTCGATCGTCGGCCGCCCGAACAGCCAGAGGACCGGGCCGATCAGGACGTATTTGAACAGCCAATAGAGCACAGGGCATCACCTTTTCCGTCTAGTAGACAGTGTCTACGACGAGAATAGTAGACACTGTCTTCCATGACTGTCAGCAGCCTTCGCGAAACACTCGTCGCCACCGGCGTCGAGATTCTCGATGCCGACGGCGCCACAGAACTGACGCTACGGGAGATAGCGCGTCGGGCGGGCGTGTCGCACGGCGCCCCGCGGAGATACTTTCCGACCCACAACAGCCTGCTAGCCGCAATTGCCTCATACGGCCTGCGCGATCTCGCCGACAGACTCGATCCCGTCCTCGCCGGCAAACAACCCGCTCGTAGCCGATTGATCTCGGCAGCAATCGAATACGTGTCATTCGCCCAGGAGCGACCGGCGATGTTCGAGTTGATGTTTCGCCACGACCTCCTCGAGGGCGCAGGCAGCAACCTCCGAGAGTCTTCACTCCCGCTCTTCGCCGCCCTGCAATCCCTGACCGAAGAGGCCGACGCCTCCGATCCCACCACATCTGCGTTGAACATCTGGACCGGAACCCACGGCATCGCAGTGCTGGCGGCAAATCGAAGCCTCGCACTCGTCGCACCCGACCTCGATGTGCCGTCGCTGGTAGCCACCGCCGTGACGGACCACCTTCCACGGACTCGTTGATTTACATAGTTAACCTATGCAATAATATTCTTCGTGACAGACGAAGAACAGCAACTGCACGAACTACTCGTCGACCTCGTGAGCAATACGCACCGCTTCGCGAAGCTGGCAGGCTCCTTCGCGTCCGATCAGTACCCACGCGCCTGGCTGCGCGCACTCTCGTTACTCGAGGAATACGGCGAAATGCGGATCAGCGACTTCGCTCGACTCGACAGAAGCTCGCAGCCCTCTGCCACTGCACTACTGCGCAAACTCGGCGAGAACGGTTACGTCGAACGCCGCGCCGACCCCGAAGACGCCCGGGCAGTTCGAGTGGCCATGACGGACAAGGGCCGAAAGATCTTGAACGACGGTCGAAACGAGATCGCCGACGCTCTAGTCCCCCACTTCGTCGAACTCGGGCCCGAGCAGATCAAGAAACTGGCCGACGGATTGGCCGAATTGCGTTCCATCATCAAGACTTCCGATCCCAGCTGAAACACCCACCACTGAAAAAGGAGGTGGCCGTGAGCAACACGACCGCGACATCAACGCACCAGAACGAGGCTCCGCCGAGCCTCCTGAAACAACCGAAAGCGGTGTGGGCGGTAGCCTTTGCCAGCGTCATCGCCTTCATGGGCATCGGATTGGTCGATCCGATCCTCAAACCGATCGGCGAACAACTCGACGCCACACCGTCGCAGGTTTCGCTGCTGTTCACCAGCTACATGCTCGTCACCGGCGTGGCCATGCTCATCACCGGTGTGGTGTCCAGCCGCATCGGCGCCAAGAAAACACTTCTTGCAGGCCTTGCTATCATCATCGTGTTCGCTTCTCTGGCAGGCGCTTCCAGCACCATCGGCCAGATCGTCGGATTCCGTGCGGGCTGGGGACTCGGCAATGCACTGTTCATCGCAACGGCGCTCGCGGCAATCGTCGGCGCGGCCAGCGGCGGCGTGGCACGGGCGATCATCCTGTACGAGGCTGCACTGGGCATCGGTATCGCAGTCGGACCGCTGGTCGGCGGAGTTCTCGGTGACATCAGCTGGCGCGCACCGTTCTTCGGCGTCGCAGCCCTGATGGCGGTCGCCTTCATTCTCATCGTCGTGATGCTTCCGAGCGCACCCAAGCCCGAACACCACACATCCATCGCTGCGCCCTTCCAGGCGTTGCGGCACCGCGGGCTACTCACCGTTGCCATCACCGCGCTGCTCTACAACTACGGATTCTTCACGCTGCTCGCGTACACGCCGTTCCCCCTCGACATGGGGGCGTACCCGATCGGATTCATCTTCTTCGGTTGGGGCCTGATGCTGGCGATCTCGTCGGTTTTCCTCGCCCCTCGCCTGCAACGACGCTTCGGCACCCTGCGGATGATGATGCTGGCACTGACCCTGTTCGCACTCGACCTGGGCATGATGGCGCTGTTCACCGAGAACAAGATCGTATTGATCGTCGGTGTCGTCCTCGCCGGTTTGTTCCTCGGCGTGAACAACACACTCATCACCGAAACCGTCATGATCTCAGCTCCCGTGGAGCGGTCGACCGCCTCGGCTGCTTACAGCTTCGTTCGATTCGTCGGCGGCGCCGCTGCTCCGTGGGTAGCCGGCAAGCTCGGCGAATCCAACGTCCACATGCCGTTCTGGGTCGGCGCGGTGCTCACCCTCGCCGCCGTATTCGTCCTGTCGAGCGGACGTAAGGTTCTCGCTCACGTCGACGACCACGATCCCGCGCCGCACAGCGTCGACGAAGCACTCGCCGTCACCGTAGGCGACTGACCCCTGTGAGTGGTTGAGGAGTGCAGGGACTCCTTAACCACTCACGGGGCGTCAGCTCAGGTTCAGATCTTCCAGGCCCAGCAGCGAGCGGTACTCGACGCCCTCGGCACCGATCACCGCATCCGCACCCGTCGCGCGATCGACGACCGTAGCGACTCCGACCACGGTGGCCCCTGCCTCGCGCAGGGCCTTCACTGCTGTCAACGGCGAATTGCCCGTCGTGGTCGTGTCCTCGACAACCAGGACACGCTTGCCGACGATGTCCGGGCCCTCGATCTGGCGCTGCATCCCGTGGGCCTTCGCGGCCTTGCGGACGACAAACGCATCGATCGGTCGGCCGGGAGCGTGCATCACTGCCATAGCGACCGGATCGGCGCCCATCGTCAAACCGCCGACGGCGTCGAAATCCCAGTCCGCGACCAGTTCACGCAGCAGCGAGCCGATCAGCGGCGCTGCCTTGTGGTGAAGTGTCGCGCGGCGAAGGTCGACGTAGTAATCGGCTTCCTTGCCCGAGGACAACGTCACCTTTCCGTGTACAACAGCCAATTCGCGCACCAGCGCAGCCAAATCCTCACGATCGCTCATGAGTGCTCAGCCTACCGACCACTGCCTTGTGTTCGGCTTCTGCCTCTGGGCTACGTCCGGCTTCCGCCTCTGGGCTACGTCCGCCCGCGGCCACGTCCGACGATGTTGGTCAGCCGGCGAACCAGCCCCTTGGGAACGAGACGCCCGGCCGTCGTGAGGACCTTGTACTGGAATCCCGGAATACTGATGACCTTGTCGTCACCGAGATCCTTCATCGACGCCGCAACCACCTGGTCGACGCTCAGCCACATCGGCTTGGGGATCGTGGACATCTCGATGCCCGCGCGCTCGTGGAACTCGGTGCGAATGAAGCCCGGGCACAGCGCCTGCACGCGCACTCCCGTCCCGGCCAACCCGCCGGACAGCCCTTCGGTGAACGAGATGACATAGGCCTTGCTTGCCGAATACGTCGAACCCCGCCCGGACAGCAGGCCCGCGACGCTCGCCACGTTGACAATCGTTCCGTGCGCCGACGCGATCATGCTGGGCAGCGCCGCACGGGTCAGCCGCATCACGGCGGTGACGTTGACGTCGAGTTGAGACTGAAGAAGCGCCGGATCGGCGGTCCAGAACTCGCCGGAGGTACCGAATCCGGCGTTGTTCACCAACACCTCGACGCCCTTCTCCAAACGAAGCGCGACCGTGTCGCGTCCGGCCTCCGATGCGAGATCGGCAACCAGAATCTCCGACTCGGTGCCGAACATCGTCTTCAACTCGGACGCGAGGTCGTGCAATCTGACCTCGTCACGTGCGACGAGAACCAGGTCGTATCCGAGGGAGGCGTATTTCTTGGCGAAACCGGCGCCGAGACCAGAGGTGGGTCCGGTCACCAGGGCAACGGGACGCACAGGGCGATCCGAGTGGGAAGTCGACATACCGGCCACGCTAGTGGTTATCGCGCCTGGACGGGAACCTTAAAGGTCAGTCGACCGGGCGAATTGTGCCCGAGCGCTGCGACGCCGGGCGCTGAGCCGGCTTGTCAGCCGCCTCGGGCTTGCGCAGCGGTTGATCCGGACGTGGCGCAGATTCCCGCGGTGCGGGCTCACGCGGTGCGGACTCACGCGGGGCAAATTCACGCGGCGGAGCGTCACGGGGCGGCTGCTCTTGACGCGAACGGGGCTGTTCTACCGGATCCGGAGTTGGGCGAGACTTCTCGGCGCCCGGCCGCGGGCGGCTCGGATCGTGATCGACCTCGAGTTCGTTGGGATCGGTGACGGGAGGCAGGACATGCAGAATGCCGGACAGGCGCGCAACCGACTCGATTGCCGCGTCCCAGTCCCGGCCGTTACTGGTCACCGGAAGCGAACCGAGCGTCCACTGCCCTTCGCTCCACAGCATGCTGATCGACGGCGGAACCGATTCGGTGAACGCCACCATGCGCTGATCACAGACACGACGTGCGATCTCGAGATCGGTCGCGAAGACGACTCGTGAACCGATCGCACCCAACAGGTTCAGGTCGCCGTCCTTGGGCGGAGCCGTCGACTTCAACCGAAGATCGATGTCGACGTCCGACCCGATCTCGCGGCGAACAGCCACGATGGTTGCGGTCTCCTCCAGGTCGAACAGCACGAACTGCTCTCCGCGACGGCGGCCGCGGACGACGTCGGTAGCAGTGAGATAGTCCTGCTTGGCCATGACCGCGCGGTGCCATTCGCCTGCCAGCTGATCGTCAGTGGCCGTGTACGTGTAACCCTGCGCCTTGGCCCAGATCTGACGCACTCGCCCGGATTGATCTCGCCTCGTCCTGTCGACGTACAGAAGCGCACCCGCGCCTGCGAGTGCAATTGCTGCCAGTCCGAACCACATTCCAGTCATCACCCTCCAGGGTAGCGACTCGCGGCCTCAACCTCCCGCGACACCCTGGTGGACTCGCCCGATGTGTCGTGAACGACTCAGTTGCCGAACTTCGGCAGCGACGTACTCAGAATCGTGTTGGCGGTCATCGTGCCGTTCTCCACCGGCGTTCCGTCGACGACGATGTTGTCTCCCGGTTGCAGATCGGCGATGGTGGCGCGGTTGAGCGCGATGAGCGTGGTGTCCGCGGTGGTCAGAATCGTCACCTGCGAACCCCCGATCGAATCGATGACCAACGTGCCGCCGTCGTTCGACTTCACGGTGCCGACGGCTCCCCCGGCGTCACCGATGACTTCGCCGAGCCCGCCTGGAAGCTGGCTGAGCGGAGAATCCGTCGTCGGAGTCGGCGCCGTGGTGCTGGCCTTCGGCGGTGTCGTGGTCGGCGCCTGCGTCGTGGTGGTCGGGGGAACGAAAGCGGTCTGGGTGCCCTTGTCGTTCGAGCCGAACGCCGAGAACGCGATGATCGCGATCACGGCGACCAGGATCCCGACCACACCGGCGGCCACCCACGTCGCGAGCTTGCGCTTCTTACCGCCGCCCGACGATCCATCGTCGATGAACGGCTGTTCCGGCGGAACTCCACCGCCACCACCGGCAACCGGATACTGCTGTGTATTTCCGTACTGCTGCGTGTTCCCGTACTGATCCGGGTTCCCGTACTGCTGAGCGGTGTACGGCGGATAGGCCTGCGTCGCACCAGGCGGCGGCGCCTGCGGATCGAACTGCGGGTTGTAGGCAGGGAACGCCTGAGTGGGATTCGGCTGCTGCCCCTGCTGCCCCAAGTACTCCGTGTTCTGATCCGGTCCGCCGTAGGGATACTGCTGTGCCCCCGGATACTGCTGTGCCCCCGGCTGCTGACCGAAATACTCCGTCGGCTGGTTCGGATTCTGGCCGGACACCGTCCCGTACTGCTCCGTCGGCTGGTCGGGCGTACGCCCCCACACCTCGGTCGCCTCGGGATCCTCACGGCGCGGCCCACCCGAGTTACGCGGATCGTTCTGATCGGTCATGCCTGGCTCACCTTCGGTTGGGACGAAAGAGCGTCGAAGTCGTTCGGAGAGGCGCGGGTGCAATCGTCCCCGGTTCGAGCATCCAGCCATCCAGGGTAGAACAAAATGCGAATGCCCCGCCGATCCAAGTGGCTCGACGGGGCATTCCGCTTACCGAATCAGGAGAGAACCAACTGATCCGCGTCCTCGCTGACACCGACGTGTACGGTGTCGCCGTCCTGGACCTTGCCGGCCAGGAGCAGCTTGGCGAGCTGGTCGCCGATCGACTGCTGAACGAGTCGACGCAATGGCCGAGCGCCGTACAGCGGGTCGTAGCCGCGCACTGCGAGCCACATCCGAGCCGCACCGTTCACCTCGAGGGTGAGACGACGCGCAGCCAGACGCTTCTGCAACTGCTCGAGCTGGATGTCCACGATGTGCTCCAACTGCTCCTCGGAGAGCGAGTCGAAGATGACCACGTCGTCGAGACGGTTGATGAACTCCGGCTTGAACGCGTGGCGTACCGCATCCATGACCTGCTCCCGCGTGCCACCGGATCCCAGGTTGGAGGTCAGGATCAAGATGGTGTTGCGGAAGTCCACCGTGCGGCCTTGACCGTCGGTCAGTCGGCCTTCGTCGAGTACTGCGAGCAAGACGTCGAACACGTCGGGGTGTGCCTTCTCGACCTCGTCGAAGAGGACCACCGAGTACGGGCGTCGTCGAACTGCTTCGGTGAGCTGGCCACCGGCTTCGTAGCCGACGTATCCCGGAGGAGCACCGACGAGTCGGGCCACCGAGTGCTTCTCACCGTATTCGCTCATGTCGATGCGGATCATCGCGCGCTCGTCGTCGAAGAGGAAGTCCGCCAAGGCTTTGGCGAGCTCCGTCTTGCCGACGCCGGTCGGGCCGAGGAACAGGAACGAACCGGTGGGCCGATTGGGGTCGGCGACACCTGCTCGGGCGCGGCGAACCGCATCCGAGACGGCGACGACGGCGTCGGTCTGGCCGACGACACGCTTGCCGAGTTCGGACTCCATGCGGAGCAGCTTCTCGGTTTCGCCTTCCATCATCCGGCCGGCGGGGATTCCGGTCCAGGCTGCGACCACGTCTGCGACGTCGTCGGGCCCGACCTCTTCCTTGAGCATCACGTCACCGTCGGAGGCAGCTCCGGAAGCGGCTGCTGCCTCTTCCAGTTCCTTCTCGAGCGCCGGGATACGGCCGTAGCGCAACTCGGCTGCCTTGCCCAGATCGCCGTCACGCTCAGCGCGTTCGGACTCTCCTCGCAGGGTTTCGAGCTGTTCCTTCAGCACGCGCACCGAGTCGATGGCCTGCTTTTCGTTCTGCCAGCGGGTGCTGAGCTGATTGAGCTTTTCGCGGTCGTCCGCGAGTTCCTGACGCAGCTTCTCGAGCCGCGCCTTGGACGCGTCGTCGGTTTCCTTCTCGAGTGCCACTTCTTCGATTTCGAGTCGGCGAACCGTGCGTTCCACCTCGTCGATCTCGACGGGACGCGAGTCGATCTCCATACGAAGTCGCGATGCGGCTTCGTCCACGAGGTCGATGGCCTTGTCCGGCAGGAACCGCGACGTGATGTAGCGGTCCGACAGCGCGGCAGCCGCCACCAACGCGGAGTCGGTGATGCGCACGCCGTGGTGCACCTCGTAGCGCTCCTTGAGGCCGCGCAGGATACCGATGGTGTCCTCGACCGAGGGCTCACCGACGAGCACCTGCTGGAAACGACGCTCGAGTGCTGCGTCCTTCTCGATGTACTTGCGGTACTCCTCGAGTGTGGTCGCACCGACCAGCCGCAGCTCACCACGGGCGAGCATCGGCTTGATCATGTTGCCTGCGTCCATCGCGGATTCACCGGTGGCTCCGGCGCCGACGATGGTGTGCAACTCGTCGATGAAGGTGATGACCTGTCCGGCACTGTTCTTGATGTCGTCGAGGACAGCCTTGAGGCGTTCTTCGAATTCACCGCGGAACTTGGCACCGGCGACCATGGACCCGAGATCCAGGGACACGACGGTCTTGCCTCGCAGCGATTCCGGGACGTCACCCGCGACGATGCGTTGGGCAAGGCCCTCCACGATCGCGGTCTTGCCGACGCCGGGCTCACCGATGAGTACCGGGTTGTTCTTGGTACGACGCGAGAGCACCTGCACGACACGGCGAATCTCGGTGTCGCGACCGATCACCGGGTCGAGCTTGCCGCTACGTGCAGCTTCGGTGAGGTCGGTGGAGTACTTTTCCAGCGCTTGGTAGGTGCCTTCGGGCTCCGGGCTGGTGACGCGAGCGCTACCGCGGACGGTGGTGAAGGCTTCACGCAATGCGTCCTGGGTGGCGCCGTGCCGTACGAGCAACTGTGCGACGTCGGAGTCGCCGCCGGCCAGTCCGTAGAGGACGTGCTCGGTGGAGACGTATTCGTCGTCCATCTCGGTGGCGAGGTGCTGAGCAGCAGTGAGTGCCGCGAGTGCCTCACGCCCGAGTTGCGGGGTGGAGCTTGCGCCGGTTGTCTTGGGCAGGCGATCGACGATTGCCTGTGCTTCACGGTGTACGACCGTGGGGTCGACGCCTACAGCTTTGAGTAGTGGGGCAGCGATGCCGTCGGTCTGGTCGAGCAATGCGACCAGCAGATGGGCAGGCCGGATATCGGGGTTACCCGCCGACGACGCCGACTGCAGTGCAGCCGTCATCGCAGCCTGGGTCTTGGTTGTTGGTGTGAACGAGTCCACTTGTCACCTTTCTGGCGAAGTCGAACGGGAAGAGCCGCGACCGGTTGGTATTGCGACTGTGTCAATATGCTCAACGCGGACAAACTTGAGTCTATTCCGCTCAAGTTTGTTTTCGCCAGGCCGAGTTGGTTTCGTAGGTCACATTTTCAGCCGTACTAGAATTGTGGCGAGAGTTGCAGCTGGTGCGAAAGGGGGATGGATTGGATCCGACAGTGATCGCCCGTCTGCAATCCAGCCTCGATTCTCTGACCGACGACGAAGAGAGCCGTGCGCACTTCTCGGCAGTGTTCTACACCGGCCTCTTTGCGGAACATCCTCTGTACCGCTCATTGTTCCCCGCCGGGATGGAATCGCAGGGCCACCGTTTCTTCAGAGCCATCGAGTTCGTCGTGAAGAATCTGCCCCAGCATCGCCGAATCCGGAAGTTCCTCACCCAACTCGGCCGCGACCACCGTCGCTACGGCGTCGAGCGTGAGCACTACGAGGCCGCCGGCGTCGCTCTGAAGCGCGCGGTTCGGTCGATGTACGGCACGAGCGCGCACAGCCGCTACAAGTGGACGCCGGAGCTGGACGAGGCCTGGTCTCAGTTCACCGACCTCGTCGTCGGCACGATGGCCGACGGCGCCGAATCCGATACGACCCCGGCGCTCTGGGGCGCAACCGTGGTCAGCCACGAACGAGTCCTCGACGATCTGGCGATTGTTCGCCTCGAAGCCGACCCACCCATTCCGTACGGGGCGGGGCAATACGTAGGTGTTCAGATTCCCCAGCGCCCGAAAATGTGGCGGTATTACTCACCGGCGATTCCGACCAACCCTTTCGGTCAGCTCGAGTTCCACATCCGCAAGGTGTCGGGAGGATGGGTCAGCCCCGCGATCGTCAGCGAAACCAACGTCGGTGACCGCTGGGTCATGTCCACTCCCCTCGGCGGCCTCGAGGTCGACTTCACCAGCGACCGTGACGTTCTCATGATCGGGTCCGGCACCGGTATCGCTCCACTGCGGGCACAGGTGATGGAAATGTCTCAACGCGCGCACAACCCGCGCGTGCACCTGTTCGTCGGCGGCCGCTATCCCTGCGATCTCTACGACCTCGAAACCCTCTGGCACATCTCGCTCAGCAACCCGTGGTTGACCGTCGTACCGGTTTCCGAAGAACCCGAAAACCCTTGGTGGCACAACGGACCGGTGCTCGAACCACCGTTCGGAATGCACAGCCGGCTGATCGGACCGATCGGAAAAGTGGTCGCGCAGTTCGGTTCGTGGGCCGACCGTCAGGTGCAGATCTCGGGGTCACCGTCGATGATCAAGACAACCGTCTACGCCTTGCGTGCCGGCGGAACTCCGCTCGACCAGATCCGGCACGACCCGCTCTACTGACTACAGGAGTACTTTCATGGCCCAGCGAACCTGGTCGAGCACAGTCGTCGAACATCACCGTCTCCGTGAGGATCTGGCGGTTGTTCGTCTTGTCGGCGACGTCGTCCCGTTCCGACCGGGCCAGTACGTCGACGTCAGCGTCCCGCAGAATTCGCGGTTGCTCCGTCGACTCTCCCCCGCACTGCCTCCCTCACACGACGGGAAGTTGGAGTTTCACGTCAAGACGGTTCCCGGTGGTTGGGTCAGCGGTTCGATAGTCAAGGACACCCAGCCTGGTGACGTCTGGCAGATCCTCGACCCGCGCGGCAACCTGTCCGTCGACGAGAACGGCCCCACCGTCATCATGGTCGCGGGCGGAACCGGTTTGGCCCCACTCCGGTCGATCATTCTCGATCTGGCTCAGACCCCGAACCCGCCGCAGGTGTACCTCTTCTTCGGTGGCCGAACGCTTCGTGATCTCTATGCTGCGGACATGCTGTGGCTGCTCGCCGACCAGTTTCCGTGGTTGCAGCCCATTCCTGTCGTCGAAGATCTCTCCGACGGCGGCCCGCCCGACGGATGGTTCGACCGGTTGAACGTCGACATCGGATTCGGCGACGATCATCTCATCGAAGGCACGCTCGCCGACGTCGTCGCGTCGTACGGTGCATTCACCGAACATCAGGTCCTGGTGTGCGGATCGGCGGCCATGGTTCGGTCGACGCGTGATCGATTGATCGAGGCCGGAACGCCGGCCGAGGTCATTCAGTTCGATCCGTACTGACGGTCAGTACGTCGGGTCGTTGCGAACGGTGTCGACGTCGATGCCCACTGCGCGAAGCCTGAATTTGGTGCTGTTGACCATGGATTCGCTGCCGACGACCTGAATGTCGTAGCCCGCCCAGTCCCCGAACGAGGTCACGACCTTACCGACCTTGCCGACGATGCGCCGCTTCATGCCGATCGGCGGCAGTGGCTCCGCTTCGGTGTGCCACCACGGATTCTCGTCTTCTTCGGAGACCGGGATGATCGTGAGCCACGGGTACTTCTCGGCCAGCTTCCACAGATGCGGAAGGTCGTAGAGATCGCACGGATGCTGTCCGGAGTAGAACAGTTGGACCTTGCGGGTGTTGCCGCGTCGGATCAGTTCGAGGATCTGAGCGCGAAGAGGCGCGACACCTGTTCCCGACGCGATCATCAAAAGGTCCTTGGAGTTCTCCGGAATCCCCAAGGCGCCGATGGGCGAACCGACCACCCAGGTGTCACCGACAGCGGTCTGGTTCACCATGACCGGGCTGACCCACCCGCCGGTGACCTGGCGGATGTGGAACTCGAGGATTCCGGTCCCGTCGTACGGCGTGGCCGGAGAGAGGTAGCGCCACATCCGTGGCCTCGCGGCGACCTGCACGCTGACGTACTGACCGGCGCGGTACTCCATCGTCTGGTCGAGTTGCAGCCGCACGACGGCGACGCCCTTGATGACCGGGCGGCATTCGATGACCGTGGCACTCCACGCGGGCGGACCGTCTTCCGCGTTGGCGGCATCCATCATCGCCGCCGAGATGATCGCGAGCGCGTTACGCCACGCGCTGTCGACCTCGTCGGTCCACATTTCGGCGCCACCGAAGGTCTCGAGTGCTTCGATCAAGGCATTGCCGACTGCCGTGTAGTGCTCGTCGGTGACGCCGTACTTACGGTGATCGCGGCCGAGCTGTGCGAGGTACTCGAGTATCGCGTCGGACTCGTCGAGGCGTTCGACGACGTGAGCGATAGCGCTGACAAGCCGGTCACGCTGCACATCCATCGCTGCCGGAAAGAACTCCCGGGTTTCGGGCGATCGAGCGAACAGGATCGAATAGAAGGTACGGGCGAGCCGTTCCGGACCATCTTCTACCGCAGCGACGGATTTGAAGCTCGACCGGACCAGAGAGATTGCTTGCGAATCCACGCTCATCCTCGTCCCGACTAGACGCGGCAAGACCCGCCGCGGAATTTCGTCTGCAGCTTATGTCACAAATGTCTGACTCGTAAATCATTCTGGACAAGTGTCACAATGCGACCCCATTTCGCGGTGTGACCGTCCCTTTCTTATTCTTGCGTGCAAGATAAACAAGAGCTTCGACACTCTCGATCGCCGAGCTAACGTTCAGCGAAATCTCAACCAGCCAAACAGGAGTCGTGCCGTGGATTTTGTTCGACAGGACGAATTGCCCACCGATAGCGGGCTTACGTCCCAGATCGCCTCCACTACCCCGACGCTGACCGAGCTTCAACGTCGGGAACTCGAGTGCGTCGAATTTTTCGACTCTCCGGAACTGGGACACCTCCCGACGTCTCGGCGGCGTGAGGCCTTGCGTGAACTCCATCGGACCGGCACCTACACGCACACAGCAGAGGAATTGCTCGTCGGCGCCAAACTCGCGTGGCGAAACCACGCCAGGTGCGTCGGTCGCGCGCATTGGCGGACCCTCAAACTCATCGACGCGCGCGATGCCGTCACGGCTTCCGCTCTCGCCGAAGCATGCTGGGAGCACCTGCGACTGTCGACCAACGGCGGCGCTCTGCAGTCGGTCGTGACGGTCGGGCCACTCCCCCGCGAGGACGGTCAGGAGTACCGAATCCTCAGCCCGCAACTGATCCGCTACGCCGGCTACCGGCAGCCTGACGGCACCATCCTGGGCGACCCGTGGCACGTCGATCTGACTGCTCAGGTCACCGCCATGGGGTGGAAGGGCGCCGGTACGCCGTTCGACGTTCTCCCCGTGCTGATTTCGGTTCCCGACGAACCCCTGCAGTACTTCGACGTCCCGACCGACCTGGTTCTCGAGGTCGAGATCGAGCATCCCGAATACAGCTGGTTCGCTGATCTGGGGCTTAAATGGCATGCCGTCCCTGCGGTCTCGGACATGAACCTCGACATCGGCGGAATCGTTTATCCCTGCACGCCGTTCAGTGGTTGGTACGTCAGCACCGAGGTAGGCGCACGCAACTTCAGCGACACCGATCGCTACAACATGTTGCCCACCATCGGAGCGATGATGGAGCTCGACATGAGCCACGACCGCACGCTCTGGAAGGACCGCGCACTGGTCGAACTGAACCGTGCAGTTATCCACAGCTACCGCAAGGCCGGCGTCATCATGGTCGACCATCACACTGTCGCAAAGCAATTCATCGATCACATCGCGCGTGAGGACAAGGCCGGGCGCAAGTGCCCGACCGACTGGTCATGGGTGAACCCGCCCATGTCCAGCTCGCTCACGCCGACGTTCCACCGCCTGTACGACGAGCCCGATCTCGACATCCGGCCCAATTTCGTGACAAAAAAGAAGAAGGGCACCGACCAAGGCCGGTGCCCCTTCCACAACTGATCGCGCTCAGAAGGGGATCTGCCCCAATCCGACGCCGACCACGAGCATCGTGATCGAGATCAGGCCCGCTCGCCACAGAACCTTCTTGTGGTGATCCGCCAGAGAAACACCGGCGAGTGTGACCAGTAGCAGGATCGCCGGGACCAGCGGGCTCTGCATGTGCACGGCCTGCCCGGTGATCGAGGCGCGCGCCATCTCCACCGGCTCGATGCCGTACTGCGCTGCAGTCTCGGACAGCACCGGCAGCACACCGAAGTAGAACGCGTCGTTGGTCATGAAGAACGTGAGCGGGATACTCAGGACGCCCGTGATGACGGCGAGGTGCGGGCCCATCGCGTCGGGGATGACCTGCAGCAGCCACTCTGCCATCGCCTCGACCATGCCGGTTCCCTGGAAAACGCCGGTCAGCACCGCTGCTGCCAGCACCATCGCGACCACCGAGACGATGCTCGACGAATGGCGTGCGATTGCTTCACCCTGATCCTTGACCGCCGGGAAGTTCACCGCGAGGGCGATCGACGACGCGATCATGAACAGCACCGGGATGGGCAGGATGTCCATCACGAGTACGACGAGAAGGATCGTCGTCAGCGCAGCGTTGAACCAGAGCAATTTCGGCCGCAAGGTGTCCCGCTTGGGGTCGAGGCCGTCGATGAATCGTCCGGTGTCGCCGCCGTCGTCCTCGGAGTCGTTCGAGCCGCCGGTGCCGGCGCTACCGGTGCTGGAACTTCCACCGTTTCCGACCTTTTCAAGGATGCGCTCAGAAGTCAGGACCAAAGTCCCGATCCTGCGGCGCTCCATGATCCCGAGGTGAATCGCGAATCCGAGCACCATGATCAGGCCGACGATCAACGACGGCACCATCGGCACGAACACGTCGGAGGGTGAGAGTCCCAGCGCGCTCGCGGCCCGGACGGTCGGGCCGCCCCACGGAATGATGTTCATCGTCGCGTTGGACAGGCCGGCGATCACCGTCAGAACGACGGGACTGACACCGAGTTTGAGGTAGAGCGGAAGCAGCGCCGAGGTCACGATGATGAAGGTCGTCGAACCGTCTCCGTCCAGCGAGACCACCATCGCGAGCACTGCGGTTCCGACCACGAGCCTCATCGGATCGTCTCGCACCATCCGCAGGATGAGCTTGACCAGCGGATCGAAGAGGCCGACGTCGATCATGATTCCGAAGAAGATGATCGCGAAGAACAACAGCGCCGCGGTGGGTGCGAGCGACTTGATGCCGTCGGTGATCATGTCGCCGATTCCGAGGCCGGCCCCGGCAAGTAGTCCGAAGGCCACCGGAACCAGAGTCAGTCCCACCACCGGGGTCGCGCGTTTGGTGAGAATCAGGAACATGAACACCGCAACCATGAGGAAGCCGAGTGTGACGAGCATGATGAACTCCTTTAGTGCTGAATTGCCGAGAAAAACGGCACGGCAAATCGAGCCGGTGACCTTCGTGGAGGTGAAACGAAACTTCGGTAGTGCTCAGTTGATGCCGGGCGGATCGAGTGTTGCGTCGACGAACCGGGATTGATCGGTGAGGAATGCGGAGAACTCGGGTTCGGTGAGAACTGCACTGTTCCAACCGTTTCGGCGAGACAGCTCGTTCCAGCGCGGACTTGCCGCCAGATCCCGCACCAAATTCTGCAAGTGCTGACGCTGATCGTCCGTCAGGCCCGGCGGCGCCATGAGGCCGCGCCAATTGGTGAACGTGACGTCGACGCCAGACTCCGCCATCGTGGGCGCATCCACCGCCGGGGTACGGGCCGGCGAGCTGACCGCAAGGACCCGAACCGTGCCTGCCGCAATCTGATCGAGGTACTCACCGATACCGGTGGCGGCTACGTCGACCTGCCTCGTGAGCAGTGCGGGAAGCAGTTCGCCGCCGCCGTCGTAGATGCGGTACGGGGAGCGCGACGGATCGACGCCGACCGCCCGTGCGAACAGAAGGCGGAACAACCCGTCCGGTCCACCTTCACTCGAACCACCGCCGATCGAGATCGACGACGGATCCGCCACCCAGGCCTGCGTCAGATCGGCGAGAGTTTTGTACGGTGAATCTGCTGGAACCAGTAGCGCTTCCGGTTCTTCGACGAGTCTCGCAATCGGTGTCACGTCGGCAAGTGTGTGCTCGGACGGCAGTATCTCGAGCGAACCGAGAACTCCGAGCCCCATGACCATGAGTAGGTCGGGATTCCCGCTTTCGAGAGCCAACCGGTTGAGTCCGACGATGCCGCCCGATCCGGGCAGCACAACGACGTCGGCGTCGACGGTCCCTTCGTCGGCCAGTGCTTGCACCATGGTCCGGGCGGTCAGGTCGTAACCACCACCGGCCACCGAGGGCACCAGCACGCGCAGTTCTTCGGAACTCTCACCCGCTCGGCCACCGGCGACGAAGGACTCGACCGGAGTGCATCCGGTCGAGAGCACGAGAGTCATCGCGCAGGCACCGAGCAGGGCGATATGCCTGCTCAGCCGCTTCGATGTGCTCATGGCTTCGTCCTTGTCTGCCGGTACCGATGTGTGAACAGGTTTCATACTGACGCACTTTGTGACTGGGGTCACCATTGGGAAAGCAAATTGATTTGTGCTCATTGTGCTCACGAACGGCCGCTTTCCCGGCATCGAACTGAAGGCTAGGGTCTGGCTGGTGTCCTCAGGAAACGAGCAGGCGGAGCGAGAGAGCAAGTCGTCTCTGTTTGCCCGGCTGGTTCGCCGCCGGCACACTCTGGCGACACAACTTCTCGAACTGCAACTTCTGATCGTCGTTGCAGTTCTCGTGTGCGTCACCGCCCTCTCCCTCGCGCAGTCGTCCGCGAGTTTCCAACGCGAGGAGGGACGTCGCGCACTCTCGGCAGCGGAATCGCTCGCAGCCAATCCGGCAGTACGCGAGCTACTCCCCCAGGCGCAGACCCGTCTCCGCTCCGGACTACAAGGTTCGGTCGACTCGGTACGCGCCATCTCGGGCGTCACCTACGTCTCGCTTGCCGACGCCGACGGCAGTGTCGTCATTTCGACGCGTCCCGGTGATGTCGGCATCGACGCACGTCAGACGGAGGATCGGTCGTGGACGGGTTTGGTCGACACGCCCTCCGGCAAGGCCGTGGAGGCGCACGTTCCGATTCTCGGCAGCGAAGGAGCGATTACCGGAACCGCGATCGTCGGCATCGAGTACCCCTCGATCTGGACACGGCTGCTGCAGTCTGCACCGAATCTCCTGGTATACCTCGCGGTGGCATCCCTTCTCGGCGGCGTCGGGTCGATCCTGTTGGCCCGCAGGGTAAAACGGCAAACCCTCGGCATGGAAGCCGGCGAGATCCTGGACCTGGTTCGCCAACGTGAAGCAATGCTGCGCGGTCTCAAGGAAGGCGTCATCGCATTCGACGCGCAGGGAAAGGTGGTGCTGATGAGCGACAGTGCCCACCAACTCCTCGACATCCCACGCGGCAGCGCCGGTAGATCGGTGCGGGACCTCGGTCTCGACGACCGCCTCCAGAGTGTACTGACCTTCGGCACAACCGAATCCGATCAGTTGGTTCTTGTCGGCGATCGCCTGCTCGTCCTCAACACCGTCTTGATCGAATCGAAAGGCCGCACCATCGGGTCGGTCACCACTTTCCGCGACCGCACCGAATTGCGCTCCGTGGAAGAAGAACTCGACGTGACCAAAACCAGCACCGACGCACTACGCGCCCACATCCACGAGTTCGACAATCAACTGCACACCATCTCCGGCCTCATCCAGCTCGGCGAATACGACGAGGTGGTCGGCTACGTCGAGGGTCTGACCATGGAGCGCGCGCAGGTCAGCGCGACCGTGACCGAGAAGATCGCCGACGTCGGCACCGCCGCACTCGTGATCGCCAAGATAGGTGCTGCTGCACAGGGGTTGGTCACGGTCGAGCTGGCGGCGGACACGCATCTGGAGACGGTGGACCGCAGACTCGGACGAGATCTCGTGACGGTGGTCGGAAACCTCGTCGACAATGCCGTCGACGCCGTCGGTGAGATGCCGGAAGCCGCGCGCCGCAAGGTTCGGTTGTCGATTCGGGGCCGTGGCACCGCGGTCGAAGTTCGGGTCGAGGACGCCGGCCCCGGTATCGCGCCGGAGAATCGCGACAGGGTGTTCGGCCAGGGTTGGAGCACCAAGGGACAATCGAGTGACGGACACGGTTTCGGTTTGGCGCTGGTGCGCCTGACGTGTCGTCGGCGGGGCGGCGACGTCACCGTGAGCACTCGTTCGGCAGAGGACATCGAGTGGACTGTCTTCAGCGCAGTCCTACACGACGGAGAGGGCGCATGATCCGGGTACTGGTGGTCGACGACGACTTCATGGTGGCGAAGGTGCACAGCGGATTCGTCTCACGGATAGACGGTTTCGAAGTGTGCGGCGTTGCCCATTCGGCCGAGACCGCACTGGCCGCAGTCGGTGAGTTGCAACCCGACCTGGTTCTTCTCGACGTCCACCTGCCCGGCACCACCGGACTCGATCTGATCGCCCCGTTTCGCGAGCTGGCACCGGAGCTGGATGTTCTAGTCATCACTAGTGAGCGTGAGGCCGGCTCGGTCAAGAAAGCGCTGCGCAGCGGCGTCGTGCATTACCTGATGAAGCCCTTCACGTTCGAGGTTCTCCGTGAGCGTCTCGAGCGGTACCGATCGACATATGCGAATCTCGACAGCTCCGGCGAAGCAGAACAGACAGCAGTGGACGAGGCCTTCGGTGTGGCAGGTGGCGCGCCCGGGGCGTCGTCCCACAAAGGTTTGCCCAAAGGACTCAGTCCTGAGACCCTTCAGCTGGTCGAGGCAGCACTACGAGACGAAACCGAACCCGCCTCGGCCACAGATATTTCCGAGAGGGTCGGCATCTCACGTGCGAGCGCGAGGCGCTACCTCGAATACCTCTACGAAACCGGGCGGTCCACCACTTCGCTGAAATACGGAGTGGTGGGCCGCCCGGAACGTCGTTACGTCTGGAAACGCTGACCCTTCGCTACACGACGCTGGTTCCTAGACCGCGCGGGCGCTGGTCTCCCAGTACCGCGCGCGCAGCGCCTTCTTGTCCAGCTTGCCCAGCGGCGTCAGCGGAAGGGAATCCACGAAGTCGATGCTCTTGGGCGCGTGAACCGAACCCTTGGCCGCCTTCACCTTCTCGACCAGTTCCTCGGTGTCGACGGTCAGTCCGGCACGAAGTACGACACAGGCCTTGACGGCTTCGCCCCACTTGTCGTCGGGCACACCGACTACCGCCACCGACGCGACAGACGGATGCGCCGAGATCACGTCCTCGATTTCGCGGGGGAACACGTTGAAACCACCGGTCACGATCATGTCCTTCTTGCGATCGACGATGGACATGAACCCGTCCTTGTCCTTGCGCGCGATGTCGCCGGTGTGCAGCCAACCACCCCGGAACGCCTCGGCGGTTTCGGCCGGCTTCTTCCAGTAGCCCTTCATGATCAGCGGGCCACGGACGCAGATCTCACCGAGTTCTCCCTGCGGCACCTCGTTGAGGTCGTCGTCGAGCAACCGGACGTCGAGCCACGGCACCGGACGCCCACACGTGGCGAGGCGGGCCGGATCGTCGGCGAGGTGTTCTTCCTTGCGCAGCACCGAAATAGTCATGCCGCACTCGGTCTGACCGTAGAACTGGAAGAAGATCTGACCGAACTTCTTGATGCCCTCCTGCAGTCTGGCGGGAGACATCGCGGACGCTCCGTAAAACAGCGTCTGCAAACTCGAGACGTCCCGCTTGGGCAGATCGGGGTGGTCCATGAGCATGTAGATCATGGTGGGCACCAACATGGTTGCCGTGATCTTGTGCTTCTCGATCGCTTCGAGCACAGCACCTGGCTCGAAGGCAGGCAGGACGATCAAGGCACCGCCGCGCAGCAAGGTCGGGATGAAGAACGCTGCACCCGCGTGCGAGAGTGGCGTGCAGATGAGGAAGCGGTTGTCCTCGGGCCACTGCCACTCCGACATCTGGATCTGATTGAGCGCAGCACCCGAACGGAAGGATCCGACAACACCTTTGGGCTTGCCGGTCGTTCCACCGGTGTACACCATGCTGCTGGCGTCTTCTGCGTCGACGTGCGCTGCCTTCAGCGGCGCGGGCTCGAACGTGGCAGCCAGCGCGAGGATGTCGATTCCCACCTCGGACGGCCCCATCGAGAGCACGTTGGTCAACGAGGGTGACGACGCCTTCAACTCGGCGGCACGCTCTTCGAAGGCATTGGGATCGAAGATCAGCGTCTCGATCTCGGCGTCGTCGACGATGTACTTGTGGTCGTCGAGCGATCCCATCGGGTTCAAGGCGCTCGCCCGGCAGCCGGTGATCATGGTCGCGCCCATACTGATCAGAACCTCGGGGCGATTCTTCGACAGCATCGCGGTGCTGGTGCCCTGAGTGATTCCCAAAGACGCGAGCGCCTGGGCGAAGCAGCTGATCTGATCGCGCATCTGACCGCCGGTGAGGATCACGTCGCCGAGGTACAGCGCGGGCTTGTCGTGATTGCGTTCCAGAGCGGTGATGAGCAGGTCCGGACCGTATACCGGTCGGTGCAGGTCAGCGAACTCGTCTGTCATCTGGTCTTCCTTCTGCTCGGCGCGTGCAGTCATCGAGATGTGCTCCCGGTCACGGATACGATATCCAGAATTGCACAAAACTGGAACAGGTTCCACCTCTTCGATTGAATCCGAGAATGCTCCCGATCAGCGGGAAGCCCGTCGTCACCCGCGAGAGCGGTGGTTAGCGTCGATGTACCCACCGAGACGACAGCGTCTCGGTCGCGTCCAACGGAGAGTGTCATGACTACCAACCTCGGTACCGCCCACTTCACGGCAACTGCTCCGCGTACTGCCACCACGCTCCTCTCCGATTTCGACTCGTTGTACGGCACCGTGCGCTCGGCACCCGACGGGGCCGTCGTCGAGCAGGACGTCGTGTTCTTCGGACGCCCCGATCCCGGCGCACTGCTCACCGGATCCGTGAGGGCGTTGAGTTCGACACTCGAGCGGATCACCGAATACCACGACCAGACCGGACATCTGGTGGCCGAGGTCTTCGTCCGGGAAGCCCCGACAGCGGGCACCGGAACCGATTCCGTTGCCGCCCTTGCTGATTTCGCTGCTCGTCGTTACGGCTCGGCGTCACTACGACGCTTCCGCGGACGTTGCACCGCGACTTCCACGGGAACAGATCTGCACTGCTCCGTGACAGTGCTCGCGACGTACGAGAAGGACCACGAGAGCGTGGCCGACGTAGCTCTGGTCGCCACCGATCCCGCTGGGGTGGTCACTGCCCGGGCCTGGGCGACTTACGCGATCGACGATGTGGCGACACTCGCGAGCTGAATCTCTGCAGGTCACCGAGTAGGCGTTCCATCCAGCGGGAACTGCCGTATCTCCAGCGGACGCTTCGTCGTTGTATGAGACGGATCACATCACTGGAGCGTCGCAAGACGCGGCTCGGAGGAAGACATGGCACTCGGAACCGGCCCACTCACCACTACGGACACCCCGACGCAGACGGGCGCCGGCGAGGAAATTCGAGAAATCGAAGCGGCAGCGCCTCCCGCACGGTTCGCACGTGGATGGCACTGCCTCGGACTGAGCAATACCTATCGCGACGGTCAGCCCCACCAGATCGAGGCATTCGGCACCAGCCTTGTCGTCTTCGCCGACAGCAAGGGCGACATCAAGATTCTCGACGCATACTGCCGCCACATGGGTGGCAACCTTGCTCACGGAACCGTCAAAGGCGATTCGATCGCCTGCCCGTTCCACGACTGGCGTTGGGGTGGTAACGGAAAATGTACGGCGATCCCCTACGCACGACGCGTTCCGCCGCTGGCCAAGACGCGGGCATGGATCACTCTCGAGAAGAACGGTCAGCTGTTCGTCTGGCACGATCCCCAGGGAAATCCCCCGCCCGCCGAGGTCACGATCCCCGACATCGAGGGCTTCGGAAGCGATGAGTGGAGCGACTGGAGCTGGAACACGCTCACCATCGAAGGCTCTCATTGCCGCGAGATCGTCGACAACGTCGTGGACATGGCCCACTTCTTCTACGTTCACTACTCGTTCCCCAAGTACTTCAAGAACATCTTCGAAGGTCATGTCGCGAGCCAGTACATGGAATCGGTGGGACGTGAGGACGTCATCAGCGGCACCAACTACGGCGATCCCAACGCTGTGCTCCGTTCGGATGCTTCATATTTCGGACCGTCGTACATGATCGACTGGATCAAGAGCGAAGCCAACGGGCAGATCATCGAGACCGTCCTGATCAACTGCCACTACCCGATCTCGAACAATGCGTTCGTCCTGCAGTACGGCGCGATGGTCAAGAAGCTACCCGGCATGGACGACGAGTCCACTGCCGCGATGGCCGCGCAGTTCACCGAGGGCGTCGAGATGGGATTCCTTCAGGACGTGGAGATCTGGAAGAACAAAGCTCCGATCGACAACCCACTGCTCTCCGAGGAGGACGGCCCGGTTTACCAGTTGCGTCGCTGGTACAACCAGTTCTACACCGACGTCGAGAATGTCACGGAAGACATGACGAAGCGCTTCGAATTCGAGATCGACACCACCCGCGCAGTGGAGAGCTGGAAGCGGGAAGTCGCCGAAAACGTTGCCGCACGCGACGCCCAGGCACTCGAGACAACCTCCTGATCCGCAGTCGAAAACACTGCTGAGACAACCAGACTGGATGCAAGGAACAACATGACGTACGAAGTGCTCGAACAGATCAACGCGATGGCCGACGACATCTTCGCCGAAGGCATCGAGGCCGAGCGGATCGGCCGGGTAGCCGACGACACTGCCAAGAAGATGAAGGCAATCGGTTCCATCCGCATGCTGCAGCCCAAGGAGCATGGCGGCATGGAGGCGCATCCGCGCGAATTCGCCGAAACCGTCATGCGCATGGCTTCACTGAACCCGTCGGCCGGCTGGGTCCACGGGATCGTCGGAGTTCACCCGTGGCAACTCGCGTTCGCGGATCCCAAGGTGCAGCAGGAGATCTGGGGATCCGATCCCGACACCTGGATGGCATCGCCGTACATGCCCGGCGGAATGTGTATCCCCACCGACGGCGGCTACAAGTTCTCCGGTCGCTGGCAGTTCTCCTCCGGTACCGACCATTGCGACTGGGCATTCCTCGGCGCGATGGCGTGCGACAAGGACGGCAACATGGAGATGCCGCCGCGCATGCTCCATGTGATCATTCCGCGCACCGACTACGAGATCATCGAAGACTCGTGGGATGTCATGGGACTTCGCGGCACCGGCTCCAAGGATCTCGTAGTCAAGGATGCGTATGTCCCCGATTACCGCGTCATGGACTGCGACGAGGTCATCGACGGCACGGCAGTGCGCAAGTACGGGCGCACCGAGACGCTGTACCTCATGCCGTGGTCGAACATTTTCCCCCTCGGAATCACCGCCGCCACGATCGGCATCTGCGAGGGAATGCTCTTCCACGCCAACGAGTACCAAGCCGATCGCATCAACGCGCAGGGCACGGCGATCAAGGACGACCCGTACACCTTGTTCGCCATCGGTCAGGCAACCGCCGACATCCGGGCTGCGCGCGACACCCTGCTTGCCAACGTCGACCGCATGTGGGATCGAGTGGACGCTGGCAAGGAAGTGACCTTCGAGCAGCGCGCGGAGGGACGTCAGACTCAGGTACAGGCCGCCTGGCGCGCCGTCAACGCAATCGATCAGGTCTACCCACGCTGCGGTGGCAACGCATTGCGGATGGACAAGCCGCTTCAGCGATTCTGGCGCGATGCTCATGCTGGACAGCATCACGCAATTCACGTGCCGAGCACCGTTTTCCACGCCGCATCACTGAGCCGTCTCGGCGCAGACCCGCAGGGTCCGCTGCGGGCGATGATCTGATCAGACTTCGACACAAGAAATCGACAGGAAAAAGACACGATGACACGCACTGACATCAAGGGACTTGGCTACGTCAAGATCTCGACCAACGACATGGCACGTTGGCGCACTTTCGCTTTCGACGTTCTCGGCTTCGCCAAGGGCAGTGGGCCGGACGAGAACGCGCTCTACCTACGACTCGACGAGCGTGCTGCTCGCATCGTCGTCGTCGAGGGTGAGCGCGACGAGATCGTCAACATCGGTTGGGAGGTCGCCGACCACGCCGCACTGCGCCGCGTTCAAGAAGCACTCGAGAAGAACGGCACCGAGGTCGAGCAGCTTTCGCTCGCCGAAGCAGATGCTCGACGGGTCGAAGAGGTCATCGCCTTCACCGATCCCGGCGGAGCAGCCATCGAGGTCTTCCACGGAGCGATCCTCGACCACAGCCCCGTGGTGACGCCCTTCGGCGCTCGATTCGTCACCGGCTCACAGGGCCTCGGCCACGTCGTACTCCCCGTCATGGACAGTGCTGCGAGCTTCGACTTCTACACCGAGGTGCTCGGCTTCTACCCGCGCGGCGCCTTCCGCCTGCCGGCCCCGCCTGAATTCGGGCCGCTGCGAATCCGTTTCATGGGCGTCAACGAGCGTCACCACAGCTTGGCCCTGTGCCCGGCACCGCACGGCGGCGCACCCGGCCTGATTCACATCATGGTCGAGGTGGACACCCTCGACGCCGTCGGCCAGGCACTCGACCGCGTGATGAAGGACGGATTCTCCGTGTCGTCGACCCTGGGTCGTCACACCAACGACAAGATGATCTCCTTCTACGTCCGCGCACCCGGCGGCTGGGACATCGAGTTCGGCACCGAGGGCGCGAGGGTGGATCAGGACTCGTACTCCTCCGAGGAGATCACCGCTGACAGCTACTGGGGCCACGACTGGTCCGGAAGCGAACCACTGGCAGCTATGTAGTACCCGCCGGTGGCGATCAATACCTGCCGGTGGCGATGTAATACCTGCCAGTAGTTAAACGACGAGGGGGTTTGCGCGAGCATTCGCGCAAACCCCCTCGTCGTTTCCACCGCGACGCGCCCGAAAACAGACCGGTGATCCACTTCACAAATCCGTAACTTTATGACACTATTTCTAATTGAAATAGCCAGTTCACTGGTTGTGGAGCTCTAAGAGAAGTGAGGTACACGATGACACTGCAGGCTGTGGATGCTTTAGGCGCCGATTCGGCCCCGACAGCAATTCTCGATCGCGTCTCGCTGGTTCTCGACGCCTTCGACGGTCCCGGCAGGTTGACGCTCGCTCAAGTCGTTCGGAGCACAGGCCTTCCCCGCTCGTCTGCCCACCGCATGCTCGAACGTCTCGTCTCGATGCGTTGGCTGCGTCGCGACGGCCGTGACTACGAACTCGGTATGCGCCTCGTCGAACTGGGATCGCTCGCGGTTCATCAGGACCGCCTCCACGCTGCAGCCATGCCCCTTCTCCACGAGCTCTACCGAGTCACCGGATTCGTGGTTCACCTCGGCATCCTCGACGGGCCCGATGTGGTCTACATGGAGAAGATCGGCGGACGCCTCGCCGCCGCAGTGCCGACGCGTGTCGGTGGTCGACGCCGCGCCGAGACCACTGCGATCGGTCAGGCACTGCTCGCGTTCGGTTCGCCGAAGTCCTCGGGCTACGCACTGCCCCACCTCGCCAGAATCCGCGAGTCCGGGGTGGCCTTCGAATCCGGAAACGGCCTACCGGGATTCAGCTGTCTTGCGGCACCGATCGGCCCCATCGGCCGCGCCGTCGCCGCGGTATCCATCTGCGCGCCGTCGAAGGCCCTCCGCCTCGACCACGTCAGCGCAGCGCCGGTACGTATGGCGGCCGCTGCAATTTGGCGAGGCATCGACGGCGGATCGCTGAGCGTCACTCCGACTTTGCAACGTCGTCATCTGCTGCGCAACATGCCGACCGCAGCCGGGGCCTGACTCAGATACTCGAACCGTTGCCGGTGAGCCCGGCTTGCTCGAGCGCCAACACGTACTCCTCGACGTTCTTCCATTTGCCAGGCGTCGAGGGCAACGGTGATCCCAGTCGGTCGTGCTCGGCGACGTTCGCGAACTCGGCGGTCGCACGATCGATGTCGTCGAGCAGTTCGCGAGCAAGTTCGATCTCGGCTCGGAAGTACCGTTCCGACCATCGCAACGTCATGACCGGGAACGACCAGGCCGGCTCGTTCTCGGCATGATCTGCGTGGAGTTTCGCGCGTCGAATCTGCTCTTCGACATTGGCGATGTGGGCTTCCACCAGCGCCTTCAGTCGCTCGGGCTCGTTGAGGTGTCCCATCCACAGACGCAACATCACACCGTGCTTGAGCACCGGAACTTCCACCGGTGCCTCCCGTGACCACGTCCGGACGGCGTCGGTTCCTGACTGAGTAATGGAGTAAAGGCGCTTGCCTCGCACCCCTGGTTCGGAGACGACCCGGGACTCCACGAACCCAATGCTTTCGAGCTTCTTCAGTTCTGCGTACACCTGGCTGATGGACGGGCTCCAATAGAAGAAGCCGACACTCCAGTCAGCCCACTTCTTCAAATCGTTTCCGGTCAGCTCCTCCCCGAACGTCAGCATCCCGAGCACTGCCCAGCTGGTAGCGGGAAGTCCTCGGGACACGTCATCAGGTTCGGACATGCCCGAAGTCTAACAATCACTGGTCATTTGCTGGTTTCGTAGAATCCGAACGGACCGCTGAGCGGGATCAAATTTGCTCGAAACCCCTCCACCTGCCACTCGGTCGGTCCTGACCCGTGCCGAGAAGCCATTGCTGCCATTGAGTGGGACTGCCGCTGGATTACGGCCGCGGCGCCACACATCGTTGCTTCTGAAGCTGTTTGCAGAGTTTTGAACAAAAGATTTGAACAAGGAGACGACATGACCGTGGAAAACGCCGAGCCGCCAGTTCTGGACGGACGCACACTTCGCAACGTGATGAGCAATTTCTGCACCGGCGTCACCGTCATCACCGCTCACGACGGAAATTCACCCCTCGGTTTCACCTGCCAGTCCCTGGTCTCGGTATCGCTTGATCCCCCGTTGCTCTCGTTCTGCCCGGCGAAGACGTCGACAAGTTGGCCGAAGCTTCGCGAAACGGGAACTCTCTGCATCAATGTTCTCGCCCACGATCAGCAGGACATGTGTTCGGCGTTCGCTCGCGGCGGGACGGACAAGTTCCTCGGCGTCGAGTGGGATGCCGCCGGCAACGGTGCTCCGGCGCTGAGCGGCGCGCTCGCCCGCATCGAAGCAACGGTCGAGCAGGAGCACGACGCCGGTGATCACACCATCGTCGTCGCACGCATCACCGATCTGAACGTGCTGCGCCACGACGGTCCGCTTCTGTTCTACCGCGGCGGGTTCGGACGCTTCGACGCCTGAGTGCTCAGGCTGTCCCGCTGCGTGGGAGATGCCGGCGCCGAATCGAGCCCGCACCGATAGCGTCCGAAGTAGTTGTCAGACCCTGAACTTCTCGACTGATCGGACTAACTCGATGACCACTCTCGAACCAGACACCACGGCCGCGATCACGGCGACGGTTACCACCTACCTCGACGCCGTGGCTCGCGGATCGTCAGCGGACATCGCCGCCCTCTACGCCGAGAACGCGACGCTCGAAGACCCGGTCGGCAGCGAACCCCGCGTCGGCAAGGCCGCGATCACCGAGTTCTACGGCGCTCTCGAGGGCGGTTCGCAAGAGACGGAACTGCTTACCTTGCGGGTGAGCGGATCCAGCGCGGCCTTCCACTTCCGCGTCGTCACACCGGTGGGCGATCAGGTCTACGAGGTCGAACCGATCGACGTCATGACTTTCGACGAGGACGCCAAGATCACGAGCATGCGCGCCTTCTGGTCACCGGCCGATCTGATTGCACGCTGATGCGTCAGGTCAGTTGCCGCAACTGCGGAAACCGTGTCCTCGTCGAGAAGTACAGCGAAGCGCACACCAGCGTCCAATGGCTCGAAGAGTCGCAGGAAGTGTGCCCGGAGTTGGGTCGCGCGAACAGCCGTGCCAACGCTCAGCGGACGTGTGGCGCTCTGCGCCAGACGATCAACGACCTTGCCGACGCCGGTGAGCTGGAGATGAGCCTGCGCAGCTACCCGGTGCCGGGCAAGCTGTCCTGAACGCTTCCGCGTAGCATTTCGGCGAACATGCGCGCCGATTCCAAGTCGTCGGCGTTCGGCCGCCCCTTCCGGATACCGCCGAAAGGCTTGAACGGGAGATAGGTATCCCACGCACGGGACGAGAAGGCTGCGACCACATCGAAGCCCTTCTGTTCGAGCAACTGAACCAGTGGACGCGAGAAGCGATGAATCCCCTTGTCAGGAAAACCACTGGTGGCGAAGACAAAAGCCTTGGATCGCCGTTCTTCGGGGAGTGCCTCGACGAACGAGCGTAAATCTGCGTGGTACGAGCGTAGGTAGATGCCGGAGCCGAACCCCACCAGGTCGTAGTCGGCGAGCTGCGCGGCGTCGATGTCACCGGGCTCGACCACGCGAGCATCGAGAACTTCTCCGATGACGTCGGCGATCAGCTTCGTATTGCCATGGGAGACAGAGGTACACACGATGATTGCTTTCATCGGCTGAGTTCTCTCATTTTGGACATACGCATCCCTCCGCCTGGTTTGTCACTGACAGTTCCAGGATAGAGGCCCCGGCGAAGCTACGGAGAAGGGTGGCGATGGGGAATGATGCCGGTATGTCAGCAAGGTTGAAGGGGCGAAGACGTGCGGTGAACGCGCTGCTCGTCGACGTCGAACGATGGGCCGCTGAGCACGATGACGTCAAAGCTGTAGCGCTGGTCGGGTCCTACGCGCGCGGCGCGGAGCGTATGGCGAGTGATCTTGATCTGATGATCCTGGCCGACGACGCGAACGCGCTCGCAAATGAAGACTGGTTCGACCGGCTCCGCCCCGACGCGCGATTCATCAGAGCCGCCAACTGGGGGCCAGTCCGAGAACGACGCTTCCGCCTACGGTCCGGTCTTCTCGTCGAACTGAATTTCGCGAGCGAGAGCTGGGCCGACCTTCCGCTCGACGCGGGCACTCGACGCGTCCTCGAAGACGGCCACCGAATCCTGTACGACACCGGGCCTCTTCGCGTCGCTACGAGCGAGGGAAGAACTGCTCGATGAGCACCAAGACGGTCTTCGAGACCTTGGCCGCCGAAATAAACGCGCTGCGCGGCTCTCCCGTCGTCGCGATCGACGGCGTCGACGGGAGCGGCAAGACGACATTCACGAAAAGTCTTGCAGCACAGCTGAATGAACGCCCCGCCATTGTGATTCACGTCGACAACTTCCTCAATCCGCCGGAGATTCGCCATCGCAGAGGTCGGCTGTCACCGGAAGGCTTCTGGCTCGACAGCTACGACTACGACGCCCTCGAGCGTCATGTTCTCGCCCCTCTGAGACCGGGAGGTAACCGCGAGTACCGACCACGACGGGACAGCGACGCGTACTTGCATGCAGCCGACGGAGCCGTAGTCCTCGTCGAGGGACTCTTTCTGCATCGGGACGAACTTGCTTCCCGATGGGACTATTCGATCTTTCTCGACGTGCCCTTCGAGATCACCGCCGAGCGAATGAACCTTCGCGACGGAACGAACGCGGATCCGGAACACCCGTCGATGAACCGTTATGTCGGCGGCCAACGTCTGTACTTCGCGGCTGCAGAGCCCTGGACCCGCGCGGACAGTGTCATCGACAATTCAGACCCGAAACTGCCTCGAATCACGACACATGCCGCCCACTGGAGTTGGCAGTCCGCATCGCCGGCCCCGCGTTTCATCGGTGCGCTGTGGATGTGAATTGGAAGGTTGCGGCATCCACGATCTCAGCGGGCGTGATGTCGATTTCGCCGTTGAGCCAGGCCGTCACCAATTCGGCCAGGCCGCCCACGAACAGTAATCCGTTGATCTCACCCTGATGGGGAGGCCAAGCTCGATCGCCGTACAAGAGCGCAGCCTCGTCGGCCACCATCTGCGCGAACCCACGCAGCGCTCCCCGCCTGTGAGTGCGCAGCGGCTCGTAAGCCACCGACTCGACCATCGCGACACGCCCTTTTCGAGGATCGTCCGTCAGGATGTTGACGAACGAAGCAATGGCGCTCCGCACGCGCTCCTCCCGTGTCCCATCGGTCGTTCGGAGTGCAGCCATTCCGGCCACGCGCACCTCGTCGACGATTCCGTCGAAAACCTGCTGGAGGAGTTCGTCCCTGCTGGTGAAACTCTCGTAGAAATATCGCTCTGTCAGCTTGGCATGCGCACAGATGGCGGTCATGGTGGCACCCTGCCTGCCCGCGGCTGCAAACACGTCCAGTCCTGCTGCGAGCAAGCTTTCACGCCGAAGCGCGGCCCGCTGCTCACCACTCAGACCGGCATATCGACGGGGTGTGGGAGAAGCCATGAGTCGATCTTGACAGACAACGCGACTGTGACGCAGACTACCCCCATCTGACAGGCGCCACTGTCAGATGCAAACGGAAGGCAGGTACGTGATGTCGAAAATCCTGGCCGCTCCACCCATCCGGTCGCAGTTGCGTCCCATCTCAGGCAATTCGGGACTACCCGGAATAGGGCAAACTTTCGAATACATCCGCGACCCTCTCGCTCTGATGCAAAAACGCTGGGATCGTTACGGCGAGGTCTCGTGGTTCTCGATGGCCGGTAGACGGTGGGTCGCAGCCCTCGGACCCGACGCATGCCAAGAAGTTCTCCAGAACAAGGACCGCGCTTTTGTCAACAGCGACGGTTGGTCAGTGCTCATCGGCCCCTTCTTCCACGGGGGTCTGATGCTTCTCGACTCCGAAGAGCACCTACGACAACGACGCATCATGCAACAAGCCTTCACGAGATCGCGTCTCGAAAAGACCGTGGACGTGCTGAATCCCGCGATCGCCTCCGCGCTCGACGCCTGGACTCCGTCCGATGGCTTCCGCGCCTACACCGCTCTCAAAGCTCTCACACTCAACCTCGCGACCGACATCTTCATGGGCGGCGCGGAAGGGACCACTGACAACGAAATCGACTCTGTGAAAAAAGCTTTCGTCGATTGCGTGCAAGCTGCAACCTCGGTGATCCGTTATCGAGTTCCCGGCACCAGATGGAAGCGCGGCCTCGACGGGCGCCGAACCCTCGAAAACTTCTTCCGCCGCTACCTACCTGCGCGCCGTTCACGCGAAACCGACGACCTGTTTTCCGTTCTCTGTCACATCGAATCAGACACCGGACAGCGCTTCAGCGACGGCGAGGTGATCGATCACATGATCTTCCTGCTGATGGCCGCACATGACACCTCCACCATCACCATCTCGACAATGATGCAATATCTCGGCCAGAATCCTCAGTGGCAGAACAGATGTCGGGCGGAATCACTCGCACTGAGTACGTCGACGCCGAGCTATGCCGAACTCGACCAACTCGCAGGCTTGGACCTGGTGATGAAAGAATGCCTCCGACTCGTCGCTCCCGTGCCGGTCATGGCTCGCCGAGCGGTGTGTGACACCCAGATACAGGACCACTTCGTACCCGCTGGGACCTACGTGTCAGTGGTGCCACATTTCACTCACCACATGCCGCAGTACTGGCCCGACCCCGAACATTTCGATCCCGAACGTTTCGCGGACCACCGACGTGAAGACAAGGTGCACCGGTATGCCTGGGAACCGTTCGGTGGAGGCGTGCACAAATGCCTCGGCATGCACTTCGCCGGCGTCGAAATCAAAGCGATCATGCACCACCTGCTCACACGCTTCGATTGGCAGGTCGCGCCCGGCTACACCGCCCCTCTCAACTACATGTCCTTGCCGTTCCCCTCCGACGGACAGCCGATCGATCTGAAACCACTCACGACTTCTCATGACCGGTAGCGACCGAACAGACGTCAGGATCAACTCGCACATGACTACCGGCACAGACGCTTTCGAAATCCAGAGGAAAACATGAGCACTCGGCCCGCCCGAAACCGGCATGCACGCGCTGCTCCGAAACCAGAGGTCGTCTCAGCGGCGGAGTTCCTACTCGCAGAATCCGACGCCCATGTCTTCCGTCGCCGCTATCTCGAACTGCTCACCCACACCACAGCGCCGGATGGCGCAACCGTCACGGACTACACGGTCGCCGAAAGGTATCTACTCAACTCTGCAGCAAAGAGACGTGCTGCGCGGCGCCCGGCCACTCCTTAGCCACGATCGCCGGTCGGGCAGCGCTCGCGGCGAACGTCGAGAACATCGGTACGGGGTTCACGAATTCGTCTTGGGGTAACGACGAAGAATAGAGTGCGCTGCCTGGGTGACGGTGGTGCGATCGTAGGTTTGCACGAAGTCGAAGGTCCGCTCGAGATCTGGACCGTTGTCATGAAGATCTCGCGCCGACAGCATCGCCGCATGGTGTGGTCCCAGAGTGACGACCGTCCACTCGTTGACGAGATCATCACCCGGGTCGAGCGGTGCGTGTTGAACTTTACCGTCGAGCATCACGGACAGTCCGACACCGTAGACACCGGCAAACCCTACGGTATCGGCGAGGTGACGCCACCGTGCTGTTGTGGATGCGGTGAAATGCTCGGCTTGTTGAAAGGTGCCCAGAACAAGCATCGAGGAACCCGATGTGGCGGCTTGCGCTTCGAGAGACTTACTCAGTTGGATCAACAGACGCTTGGTACCGCGCCGGATCCGGCTGTGAGCAGACACGATCGAGTAGGGAGTGCCCACGTCGGGGATGGGATCACTCCACACCGGACTGTCGGGCATCGCGACGACCGGTTCGGACAACAGTGAACTCGGATCGTCGACTGCGGGATACAACTCACCCGTTCCGTATGTGGCTCCGATGGTGATTGCGGCAAGACGGGACGATTCCGAGTCGACACCCTCGGCAAGGATAATCGCGTTCGATCGCTCGACGTAGGCGCCGAGCGCGTGCACCGTCGTTCCAACTTCGAAATATGCCGCCTTGGAGAGTAATTCAGCGGAAGTGATAATGATGTCGGGTTCGACCAAAGACAGAAGTGTCGCCGAGTGCCTGTCGATGCCGACGCCGTCGAGTGCAATCAGACGCCCGCCCGCGCGGGCTTCTCTGATCACTGCCAGAGAGTTGTGGGGATCGGTAAGCACCGATGCGCTGTCAACCGTGATGACGATCCGTTGCAGATTTCTCGTCACTCCTTCGATACCAGGAGCGTTCAGAGCTGCTCGGGAAGCCGAGTCGACTGCCACCAGCAACGGCAGGCGATCCGCGACGGTGCATGCGAGTGCAGTACGGGACATGGCCAGTTTGTGACTGTCGAATTCCGAGCGTTGCTGCATCAATTGCGAGGCGCGACGGAGGGCATGCGCCGAACACAGAGAGGAATTGTCAGGCCCACGCAATTGCAACTCGGCGCCTGCAAGTGCGTGGTCGTCGAGGCGGCGTATCGGTGCGAACTGCATGCTTACTTCCAGACCAATCACATCGGAGAACTGGGTGATCGGAGAATTCGACGATGTCGAACCGTTGCTGGTGTCATACGCCATGGTGTGGCTCTTCACTACGAGTCGGGACCACCAAGCGTTCATGCGGCCGGACGCGTCGATGGCAGCGCCGGCTGCTCGACACCGAACGAGAATACCGCAAATCTCGGCGCAACCCGGTGACGACAACCTGATCCCGCGCCGCAAAGTGCACATCGACACGCAGATCAGACCAGATACCAAGTCAACGCGTATCGAGCACTGCTCACTTCACATCGTTCGTGGGAGTTGTTTCCGGCTCAAGCACCGAGAGCATCAGCGGTCGACGTGGCAACGCCCGCAATGAGTTCGGAGGCGCCGAGAGCCTGAAAGATCATGGAGACCGCTCGCGTCGGGGCAAACAAGCGAATGCGGTTGTTGCCACGCCCCGCAGCATCGACAACGGCATTCGCCACTCCGGACGACATGAAGGTCACGCCGGAGAGATCGACGTGAATATCGGTTCCGACCAGGAGAAGTCGGTCGAGCGCGTGCACCAATTCCACCCGCTGACCCATGTCCAATTCTCCGGCAAGTCTCAGTACCGCATACGAAGGGGTGTAGCTTTCCACGTCGATACTGTACCGATGCCCTTCTCGGCCGGCGCTGTCAAAGAGATCGAGAACATTTGCAGCTGAAGAACGTTCGTTGATCGTAGTCATGAAAGCCTCTTGTCTGGACTCGGCGTGCCCCACCGCCCGAATCAGCGATGAATCACTGTGCGTCGGATAACCAACCGTGTCGGTCACTGCGTTCCAGACGAACTCTGCCACCGGCAGGTTTCGCCGACACAACCACATCTATAACGCTAGGGTCTCGAAAACGTCACAGCGCGATATCGCACTTTTGGCGCCACCCCCGACGCACTGAACCGCTACCTCGCCTGGCCCCCGACGTGCCTGCGGGGCGACGTCTCTGCGGCGTCGACCACTGGCTTTCTCGCTCATCGGGAAGGTGGGTTCGCCGCACCACCATTCCGCAATACCTTCTGTGACATGGATAACATTGTCGACGTACTCGTCATCGGATCGGGCGCTGCCGGATCGGCCGCAGCGCTCCAAGCGCACGCCGACGGCGCATCGGTCGTGATTCTGGAAAAGAGCGGACCTGATTCCGCGGGCGGCAACACTCGACTGTCCGGCAGTGGATGGTTCGTCAACCAGGACCCCGCTGCCGCCCGAACCTTCCTGCGTTCGTTGAACGGGGAGTTCCCCGTTGCCGAGGACGTCATCGATGCCTGGGCCGAGAACACTCACGGACTGTCCGACTGGATCCGCAGTCTGGGTGCAACTGTAGCGATGACCGGCGATTTCCATTCCGCGGCAGAGTTCGCCGAACTTGACGGAAGTTCTTGTTACGCAGGGATGGACACCGTCGAAGGGAAGATGGGCAATGAACTTCTCTACCGGTTCCTCGTCTCCGCTCTCGCTGAACGCGGCGTCACAACACTATTCGACACCGAAGCCACCGGACTGCTGACGGATGAATCCGGAGCGGTGACCGGAGTCGAGATCCGTTCGGGTGAAAAGACTTCGCAGATCCAGGCACGCCGGGGCGTCATCCTTGCCACCGGAGGATTCGAAGCAAATCCGACGATGGTGCGCGACTACTTGCGTCTGGAGAATCCGAAGATCTGGGGCTCACCATCGGCAACCGGCGACGGTCACCGCATGGCACAGGCCGTGGGCGCCGATCTGTGGCATATGAACAACATGATGACCATTACGGGAATTCCCGGCGACCTCGAAAATCCGACTGGATTCTTCCTCGCACTGTGGAACGCGCACAACTATGTGTTCCTCAGCCGGGAAGGTAGACGCTTCACCGACGAGTCAGCCGAAATGCGGCATGGTCATGTGTTCAGAGAGGGTTCTTACCAACACTTTCCGGTGCAACCGATGAACGTCGTCTTCGACGAGACGATGAGGTTGGCCGGACAGCTGAGCCCCGGCCGCGACGCACTGCCCGTCGGCCACAGGGTTCTCGACGAAGGGTACGAGTGGAGCTCGGACAATCAAGCCGAGATCGACAAGGGATGGATCCTAAAGGCGGACACGCTCGCCGAACTCGCCGAGAAACTCGGACTGGACCCAACAGTCGTGGAAACGAGCGTGCGACGCTACAACGAGGCGTGCGCGGACGGCATCGACCATTCGTTCGGCCGCAATCCCGAAACTTTGGCCCCGGTGGCTACCGCTCCGTTCTACGCCGTCTCCGGGTCGCCACTGCTGGGATGGAGTAGCGGTGGGCCGCGCCGCGACGGTCATTCCCGCGTACTCGATACTGCCCGCAATCCGATTCCTGGCCTCTACGCCGCGGGCGCGGTCAGTTCCACCTACAGCGCGGCGAAGGACGGCGGATTCCACATTGCCGACGCCTTCGCATTCGGCCGTGTCGCCGGGGCCCATGCCGCCGCGCGTAAAGCTTGATATCGCCGGCCTTTCGACTGACTAGCCACGCACGATTACGTGGCTGGTCAGTTGTGGTCGATCGTCACGCAGATGAATCCTCTGCGCCGGATGAAACCGGGATTCGTACCGGGACGCTATCGCCTCGGCCGTCCCGTAATAGCTCACATCGCGCGGACGTCCCTTCGCACGCCGCAAGGACTCGTCGAAGCTTGCTTCAACCCAGATTCGTAGGTCGAACTGATCTCGCATCAGTCCGCGAAAAAGCAGCACTCCCTCGACGATCACAATGGCGCGATCCGGGACTCGTGGCTTCGACACCACAGATTCGTCTGTCTCCGGATCAGTCGAGACGTAGGAAATTTCGGTAACTTCGGCCAACCGTAGCGGCACCATCACACGGCTACTCAGGTTCGAATAGTCGTACGCATCCTCGAGATACCCACGCACCGTGTCAGGATCTTTGTTCCGTACCGCTTTCGCAGTCGAGAACTCGTCCCCATGGATCATGATGAAGTCATGGCCCGACTTCGAGATACCGGCAGCCAACTCGTCCGCGATCGTCGATTTTCCGGAAGCCTCGATTCCCGAGATCCCGACAAAAGTGCGTCCGGCCCGATCTTCGTGGCAGCGCACGACGTGCTCGACTAGAGAACCCGAATCATCCGCGCCGAAGGTCTTCTGCCGATTCACACCCGAGCAGCCTTGACCTCGTCGAAGAACGCGATGACGGCTGCCTCGTTCTCCGGCGGAACAGTCAGCGATGCCCGTGGACCCGCTACCGCGATCGAGTCGTCGGCGAGCCTGTTCCCGATGGTGAGTTTCAGTCCCGACTTCGACGGTTTCGCCTTCACCGCAATGTGTTCGACATGCCAACGAGCCACTTCGCTCGTGCTCGCGGCGGTGCGGTCGAAGACCTCCACCGTGCGGTGGTCGAGGACCATCACGATGTTGATCCCGACGGTGACTTCCAGATAGCGCCGTTCCGCCACGGTGTACGCCTTTCGGTTAGGTGAAACCGACGCTACACACCGTGGCGGAACTCAGCGTGTCAAAACCTCAGCTGTTCAAGATTTCAGCTGTTCAAGATTTCAGCTGTTCGAAACCTCAGCGGGACGAACTTCCTGCATCCACCGGCAGGGCGACCGACGTGATGTAGCGAGCCTCGTCGGAAGACAGGAACAGAGCAGCGTTCGCTACGTCCACCGGTTCGATCCACGGAATGGCGAGCATGTTCATCGTCATCGCTGCGGCAGCAAATTCTTCGCGCGTCGGGTTCTCGAGATCGGGGCGGAACTTGCCGCGCACCAACGGGTTTTGAATCATGAGGGTGTCGACGTTGGTGGGATGGACCGTATTGACGCGTACGTTGTGCGGAGCCAGTTCCTTTGCCAGCGAACGCATCAGACCAACGACTCCATGCTTGGCTGCGGTGTAGTGCGCGACTCCGACCAGCCCCCGAAGTCCGGCGATGGAGCTTGTGAGTGTCATCGATCCCCCGCCCCGCGCGATCAAGTGCGGAGCCGCGACGGTCGTGGTGTGCCACACGCCGGTCAGATTGACGTCCAGCATGGTCTGCCACATCGTTTCCGACATGGTCAGGGCCCCGTCGGAGGACGTGATACCAGCTGTAGCGCAGACGATGTCGAGACCACCGAGCGTTCCGACGGCCGAGTCCACGGCACTGCGTAGTGCCTCGAGATCCCGAACGTCCACTACCGCAGATTCGACCTTTCGCCCCAGCGCCCGGATCTGCGCCACTGTCTCATCGAGATCGGCCTCCGTCGCGGGCGGCGTGACTGTGGTTTCCACCGAAGTGCACACGTCGACCGCGATGATGTCCGCGCCCTCTTCGGCAAAACGCACGGCCTGAGCCCGCCCGATTCCTCGTGCCGCACCCGTGATCAGCGCGATCTTGCCTTCCAATCGAGAAGTCATCAATTCACACTTTCTGGGTCAGGCCGGCGTCGACAATCAACTGACAGCCGGTCATGTAGCGGGACTCCGCGGATGCGAGGAACAGGACCGCATTACTGACGTCCACCGGATCGACCCAGGGAACGGGCAGCAAGTTGCGAGCGCTGAGCACTGCAGCAGCGTCTGCTTCGGTGGGATTCTCGATGTCCGGGCACAGGTTCGCGAACACTCGCTCGTTGATGATCATCGGGGTACGTACCGAACCCGGATGCACGGAGTTGACGCGGATACTCTGCGCCCCCAACTCGTTGGCCAGCGTTCTGGCCAGGCCCACCACGGCATGCTTGGCTGCGCTGTAATGACTTGCTCCGGCAATACCTTTGATTCCCGCTGTCGAGCTGACCAGAACGACGGATCCACCGTCGCCGAAGTGCGGAACGCAGGCCTTGACGGTGTGCCACGCCCCGGTCAGATTGACGTCCAGCGAGCGGTTCCACACTGCAGGATCGATGGTCCACGACGGTCCCGGCGTGTCGTAGACGCCTGCATTCGCGACCACGACGTCCAACCCGCCGAGTTCGGTAACGCACTCGGCCACGACGGCGGCCAGACCGTCGAAGTCCCGAATATCCGCCACACCGGTGACCGCGACACCGCCTCGATCACGCACTGCCTGAGCGGTTTCCGCCAACCCCGATTGCGCCTGTTCGACATCCAACGCGATCACGGACGCGCCTTCCTCGGCGAGCCGCTCACAGTGTGAGCGTCCCATTCCGCCGGCCGCACCCGTCACGAGTACCCGCTTGCCCTCCAGCCGGCTCATGCGTGCACCGCGCTGTTCAGCTCGAAGCCTCGGTATCCCGCTGCTGCCACGTCTGCACAGATGTCGGAGTAGACACCGAAGCCTCCGATGAAGGGCATGAATATCCTCGGCTTTCCCGGGATGTTGGCTCCCATGTACCAGGAGTTCGCGGATGGGAACAATGTTGCCGACGCCCGGCGTGAGCACTCCTCGAGCCAGTTGTCCACGGCTTCGGCACTCGGCTCGATGGTGTCGATGCCCGCCGAATCGAGGTGGTTGATCGCGTCGGCGATCCAGTCGACGTGCTGTTCGGCAGCGAGAATCATGTTGGACAGCACACTCGGGCTGCCCGGCCCGGTGACGATGAACAGGTTCGGGAAGCCGTGAACTCCCAAACCAAGATAGGTTCTCGGACCCGCATGCCAGTTCTCTCGCAAGGTCTCGCCGTTGCGGCCACGGATCTCGATGCGATCGAGTGCCCCGGTCATCGCATCGAAACCGGTGGCGAACACCAATGCGTCGAGTTCGTAGTGCGAGTCGGTCGTCTTGATCCCGGCCTCGTCGATTGCCTCGATCGGTGCGCTCTTGAGATCGACCAGGCTCACGTTGTCACGGTTGTAGCTCTGGTAGTAGTCGGTGTCCGTCACGATCCGCTTGGTCCCGATGGGGTGGTCGTTCGGGATCAGCAGGTCGGCGATGGCCTGATCTTCGACCACCGATCTGATCTTGGCCTCGGCAAATGCGGCCGCCGTCGCGTTGGCGTCGATGTTGCTGGTCTGGTCTGCGAAGGTTTTGGCGAACAGAACACCGCCGAGCTTCCACCGCTCCTCGTAGGCCGCGTTCCTCTCGGCCTCGGACACCTCGAGCGCGCTGCGAGGATCCGAAACGAACGGAGATCCACCGCCACTGCGCTTGGACAGCGCTCGACGCTCGGCGTAGTCGGCCTTGATCTCTGCGCGTCGTTTGTCATCGAGAGGCGTGTTTCCCGCCGGCACACTGTAATTCGCGGACCGCTGGAACACGAAGAGGTGATCGGCCTGCTCGGCGATCAACGGAACGGACTGGATGCCCGACGATCCGGTGCCGATCACTCCCACTCGCTTGCCGGTGAAATCGACGCCCTCGTGCGGCCAGAAGCCGGTGTGGAAGACCTCACCGCCGAAAGTCTCGCGACCTGCAATGTTCGGAACGTTCGCGGTCGAGAGGCTGCCCGTGGCGCACACCACGAACCGCGAGGTGACGTCATGACCACCGTCGGTGTGCACTCGCCACGTCGACGAGTCCTCGTCGAACTGTGCGCTCAGGACACGGGTATCGAAAGTGAACCCACTGCGTAGGTCGAAGCGATCGGCGACGTGATCGAGGTAGGACAGGATCTCCGGTTGCGCGGCGTACTTCTCGCTCCAGTCCCAATCCTGTTGCAACTCTTCGGAGAACGAGTAGGAGTAGTCGAAACTCTCGACATCGCAGCGTGCGCCCGGGTAGCGGTTGAAGTACCACGTGCCGCCCACTCCGGAGCCCGCCTCGAAGCCGTGGACACGCAGCCCCTGCTCGCGAAGTCGGTGCATGGCGTACATGCCGGCGACGCCGGCGCCGATGACTACGACGTCGAGTGGTGCGGTAGAGAAGTCAGGATCGGTCATGGTGGCCACGCTACGAGTGGGTTGAATGGTAGAGGAACAGGTTCTCCCGCTGGGTGGGCGGAGCCTCCACCCCATGACGCTGGGTGGGCGGAGCCTCCACCCCATGACGCTGGGTGGGCGGAGAGCGCTGTGTCCACCGATCGGCGGACAGCGATGTCGTCCAGCACTCGGACCCGTAGGTGGACAGACCCGAAGGGATTTCGGGGCCATAGTTGTCTCATCACAGAAACACACGGTCACCGAGACCGACAAATCGAGGAGAACATGATGAGCACCAACACAATTCGACCCGAATCACTTTCCTTCTCCGGCCTCAGCATGGCAGCTCTGGTTGCCCGCTCCGCCGGTACGAACACGGTGAAGTCGATGACCGACACATCCGTCACGACGGCGATGATCAGCAATTCGGGCCGCGGGGCCCTGTATCTGGTCCACGCGTCCAATCCGAACGGCGACTGGGTCGTCCCGCCGGCGGACTACATCCTCCCCAACATGAACGTGAACGTTGTGGCCACGAGCAAGAACCAGAACGACTTCCCCATCGTGCTCACGTACCGCTCCGACGACGGTGGGGTGTTTGTCTTCAGTGCTACCAACTCGAAGACCAGGGCGGATGCCGGCGGTACGCACGCCCCCGACAGCCACGACGTCACGGTGACGATGACCTCGGGTTACCCGGCCATGAACGTCACGTACGTGCTTCGGTGACGCTTGCTCACTCCAACAATCCCTGCCGCATTGCAGCGGCGACGGCCGCGCCTCGATCGTTGACTCCGAGTTTCTCGTAGAGGCGCTGCACGTGGGTTTTGACGGTGGAGGGCGCAAGAAAGAGTTGTGAGGCAATGGCCGGGATGCTGGCGCCCTGCGCGATCAATCCGAGAACCTCACGTTCGCGGGCGCTGAGCGTCGGACCGGAGGGTTCACTACGACGCCGAACCTCTCCTACCAATCCGGCGGCGATACTGGGCGGCAACACATCTCGTCCCGCAGCACAGTCGAGCACGGCGCTCACGATCTCGGCGCGAGTGGATTCCTTCGGCAGGAATCCGGCAGCACCGGCTTGCAGGGCCTGGTACACGACAGACGATTCGTCGTGAGCGCTGAGCAGAAGCACACGCGTCGGAAGCTCGTCTCGAACGACTGCGGCGGCGACCTGAGTTCCATCCAGGTGCGGCATCCGGAAGTCGAGCAGCGCGACCTGCGGGCGTAGTTCGCGGATCATTGCGAGCGCTGCTGCGCCGTCGTCGGCCTCGCCCAGGACGTCGATGCTGTCACTGCCGGTCAGAGCCCGAACCACGCCCTCACGGAACAGTGGGTGGTCGTCGCCGACCACCACGGAAACCTTGCCGGCCAGCGGCTTCGTGCCTTCGCGCATTGCTCACTTTCTCACGCCCGTACCAGCAATGCGAGCACTTACGCCTCCCCCGATCGGGGGACAAGAGATTCAACCCCGCCACGGCCCCGTCGGCGGACATACTGCAGCACTCATTCGCGACAAGATTGATTCATCGCCGAGAACGGCAACCACACACCATCCCAGGAGCAGACATCATGCGTACCAACACCACCCGCTTCGTAGCAGTCACCGCAATCGCCCTCACTGTCGGCGGAACCGCACTGGGAACCGCAGCGATCGCCAACGCCGGCACCATGCCCACCGACGGCCCGACGGTTGCCATGACCATCACCAACAACACCGACAACCCGATGCTGCTGGACAGCGCGTCCAACCCCTACGGACAGTGGATCAACGGCCCCCGCTCCTACCTGGCCCCGCACACCACCGAGATCGTCACCGCCTACAGCAGCGATCCCCGCGGTATCGGTGTCGACGTCACCTACAACGTCGCCGACGGCGTCCAGACGGTCATGGCTGCCAACAACTACGTCGGCAACCCCACCCTCGACGGGACTCGCATCATCGGCGACCCGACGCACGTCATCCTCACCGACTACATGGCCACCGGCTACCCCACGATGAACGCCTCCTACGACGTCTTCACGCAGAACTGAACCAAGCGTTGATGCAACCACGAACTTGATCCGCTACGGCCCACGACCCGGTATCCGCATGGATGTCGGGACGTGGTGTGCGCTGACCAGCTCAGACGCGTTCGACCAACACGCAGCGGGCGCCACTGAAGATCGTGGGCATGCACTTGTTGCAGTGGATGCACAGTGATTGGGTATCGGATTCGGCCGCGATCCGATTGATCAGATCCGGTTCTCTGAGCAGCGCCCGTGCCATGGCGACGAACTCGAACCCTTCCGCCATTGCGGTATCCATGCCCGCTTTGTCCGTGACACCCCCGAGCAGCACGAGCGGCAACTTCACCGCAGCACGAATCTGCCGAGCCTCTTCCAGCATGAACAACGGCTTGTACGGATAGGTATGCAACATGCTCTTCCCCACCAACTGCACACCGAGTCGAACAGGTTGCGGCATCGCGGCGGCGAACTCGCGGATCGGCGCATCGCCCTTGAACAGGTACATCGGGTTGAGCAGTGAACTGCCCATCGTCAACTCGAGCGCGTCGACGCTTCCGGATGCTTCGAGCCACTGCGCCACCTGGATTGCTTCGTCCACCCAGAATCCGCCTGGCACACCGTCGTCCATGTTCAGCTTGGCCAAGATCGCGATCTTGTCACCGACGGCATCGCGCACACTGCGTGCAGTTTCGAGTACGACGCGAGCCCGGTTCTCCAGCGATCCGCCGTAGGAGTCCTTACGACGGTTGAGTTTCGGGCTCAGGAACGAGCTCGCGAAATAGTTGTGACCGAAGTGGATCTCGACGGCGTCGAATCCTGCCTCGACGGCAAGTCGCGCAGCGCTCCCGTGCGCGGCCGCAATTCTGGTGATGTCCGCTGTCGTGGCAGTGCGAATCATCCTCATGCTCAACGGATTGAACGAACTCGACGGTGCCAGCGCGGGCAGTCCGGTCGACTTCTGATTCGCCACGGGACCGGCATGGCCGAGCTGCGCCGACGCAGCAGCACCTTCGGCGTGAATGGCATCGGTGAGCCGCCGAAGCCCGGGGAGGGCATCGGGCCGCATCCAGAGCTGGCCGTATTCGGTGCGCCCTTCCGGTGCGACGGCGCAATACGCGACGGTGGACATCCCGACTCCGCCGGCGGCTGGGCGACGATGGAACTCGATCAGCTCGTCGGTGACCAGGGCGTCGGGAGTTTTGCCTTCGAATGTCGCGGACTTGATGATTCGATTTCGAAGGGTCACCGGGCCGAGCTTCGCCGGGGCGAGCACGTCGGGAGCAGTGGTCATCGAGTTTGCCTCTCGCGGGAGTTGTTTGCAGGACGGTAGATCGATGGCCCCGAGCCGGCTAGGGCCCGTGCCACGGAGCGGGAAACGGCTTCAGCCCGGCCGAGGTGGCCGGGCTGAAGCCGTCATTGCCGTTCAGACGCGTCCGAAATACGCATCCTTGAGCACTGCCAGGTCGTCGATGTCCTTGGCATCGGCGTCGAGAACCACCTTGCCGATGTCGAGGACCGTGACATGATCGGCGACGCTCATCGCGGCCTCGACTGCCTGCTCGACCAGTAGAACAGCCAGGCCGGTTTCCTTGAGTTGTTGGACGCGGTCCATCACCTCACCGACGATCACGGGAGCGAGACCGCCCGAAGGTTCGTCGAGAAGGAGCAACCTCGGCTGCGCCATCAGCGCTGCGCCGATCGCGAGCATCTGCTGCTGACCGCCCGACATGGAACCGGCCGGAAGCGAACGCTTCTCCCCCAGGATCGGGAACATCTCGTACATCGATTCGACGGATTCCATAAGCTCGCCGCGCTTTGCCTTGCGGGTGTACCCGCCCAGCAGGAGGTTCTGCTCGACGGTCTGCTTGTGGAAGACCCGCTTGCCCTCCTGCACGTACGCCATCCCCTGTCGTACCCGTTTGTGCGCGGGGACTCCGGTGATGTCGGCGCCGTCCATCTCGACGGTTCCGGAGGCCACCTTGTTGAGGCCGGACAGGGCACGGAGCGTGCTCGTCTTGCCTGCGCCGTTGCGTCCGAGCAGGGCGGTCACCTGACCGGGATAGACGTCGAACGAGACATCCCAGACGACGCGCAGATCGCCGTACCCGGTCTGCAAGTTTCGGACCTTCAGAATCGGTTCCATCACTTCACCTCACTGGTCTGATGGTCTACCGCGCCGATTTCTTCGAGAAGTGCTTCTTCGTCACCGGACTTGACTCCGAGGTACTCGCTCAAGACGCGTGGGTGATGTTCGATGGTTGCCGCATCGCCGGTGGCGATCACCTGCCCTTGCGCCAGCACGACTATCTCGTCGGCCAGCGAGAGGACGAGGCGGAAGTTGTGCTCCACCAACACCACTGTCGCCCCGGCATCTCGCAGTACCCGGATCAGATCTGCCAGGCGTTCGAGTTCGTCCTCGTCGAGTCCGGATGCCACCTCGTCGAAGAGGACGACCCTCGGTTCGGCGATGACGGCGCGAGCAACCTCGAGCATGCGACGCATCCCCAGGGGCAGCGACGTCGCGATCTCGTTGCGCAAGTGCGACATCCCCACGAGTTCGAGGACACGCTCGGCCTCGACGATGTCGGCCTTCGCGATCCTGCGGAAGCTGGGCAGGCGAAGCACAGCCGACGCCATCGACGCTCGGTGCACCGAATAACGTCCGGATGCAACAGCTTCCAGAACCGTGATGTTTTCCGGAATCGTCGGAGTTTGGAACGTGCGCGCCACACCCACGCGCGCCACCTTGTGCGGCGACGACTGCGAGACCACCGTGTCACCGATCGTGATCACGCCCGCATCTGCGGTGTAGAAGCCGCAGATCATGTTGAGCATGGTCGTCTTACCCGAACCGTTGGGCCCGATCAACGCGGTGACCTTACCGGCCTCTGCGGTCAGGGTTGCCGCATTGAGCGCCTGGTTGCCACCGAACGCTTTGGACACTCCGCCGACCACCAACCGTGCTCCGTTGATCGGCGCCAGTTCCGGTGTCCCACCGCTGTTTTCCTTTGCGGTGACTACGCCCAGGCCGGCCTTGCGATCGAGTTTCGAGACGATCGCTCGCCCGACCTTGGTCAAACCCCCGGAGAGCAGCACACCGCCGATGATCAGGAAGCCGCCGTAGAAGATCAGCGAATACTCCTGGAACGCCGTCGACTGGTTGGGACCGAGCTGCATGATCGCGGCACCGACCACGGCGCCGTACACACTTGCCGCACCGCCGAGGATCGACGCCGCCAGAACTGCTGTGGCAAAGGTGAACCCGAAGGCTTCCGGCGAGATGAACAGGTCGGTGTTGGCGAACAGCGCACCCGCCAGACCGGCGGGGAACGCACCGATGGCATAACCGAGCAGCTTCATCCGGAACACCGATACACCCTGCGACGACGCCAGAACCGGCGACTGCTTGAGCGTGCGGAACGCGATGCCGTGCCGCGAGACCACCAGGTTACGCATCACCGCGAACCAGAGCACGGTCACGACGACGACCACCATGTAGTACTGCTGGGTGTCGAGTTCGGAACCGAAGAACGTCGGCGGCTCCATACCGGTGAGGCCGTTTCGGCCGCCGGTCTTGCCACCGAAGATCGCCAGTACGTCAGGTACCAGCAGAACCAGGAAGAACGACGTCATCGCCAGGGACCAGTTGCCCAGGCGCAGACCGGGAACACCGGTCAGGATTCCGACCGCCAGTGCCACTGCTCCGGAGGCAGCAAGCTGAAGCAGAATGTCGGTGTGACCTGCCTGGGACATCAGACCCGCGGTGTAGGCACCGGCCGCGTACATCGCTGCCTGGCCGAGTGCCAGTTCACCAGCAAAGCCGAGGCTCAAGTTCAGGCCACTGACCACAAGTGCCAGGATGCAGGCCAATTGAATCTGACGTGATGTCGACAGGTCGAGTCCCATCACGGGCAGCAGCAGGATCACCACGGCCAGGACGAGTGGGATGATCCAGCTCGGTAGGGAACGGGAAGTCCGCCACGCACTTACCATCTCACACCACCCGTTCTCGGACATTGCCGAACAGTCCAGCCGGTTTGACCATCAAGATGACGATCAGCACCGTGAAGACGGCGATATTGCTGTACTGACTTCCCGCCCACAGGGCGGTGAACGATTCCACCAGGCCGACGGTCAGACCGCCGATCAAAGCGCCAGGCAGAGAGCCGAACCCGCCGATCGCCAACGCCACGAATCCCTTGAGGGCCAACGCTGCACCCAACGTCGCAACTGCAAACGTCTTGGGGCCGACGAAGAGTCCGAGGACACCGGCCAAGGCACCCGAGAAGGCAAACGCTCCCAGTGCCAACCGTCGTACGTTGACTCCTCGCAGCATCGCCGCTTCACGATCCTCGGAGATGCCGATCAGAGCCAGACCCGTCATCGTTTTCTTCGAGACGTAACTCAACCCGACGACCAGTGCGATCGCCGCAACCAGCAGAGCGATCTCGACCGGGTAGGTACGGCCGCCGAGCAGGGTGATCGGTTCGTTCGATCCGAAGAACGGAACCGTGAGAGGTTCACTACCCCAGATCAATTGAGTGGCGCCGTTGAGCAGAGTTGCGACACCCAACGTCGTGACCAACTGGTTCTGGTGATCGGCCACCGGTCTGATCGCGACGATCTCCTCGACCGAGGCGAGGAGCATCACGGTCACGGTGGCCATGACGGCCACCACGAGAACGGGGAGTTTCAGGGTCACCAGACCCGTGTAGGCGACAAAGGTGCCCACCATCATCAGCTGAGCTTGAGCGAAGTTGAATGTGTTGGAGGAAACGAAAACGATGTTGTACCCGATGGCAACCAGCACGTAGACCGCGCCGAGCGCCAATCCGGACCACAGAATGGTCATGACGCAGCCGGGTTTCCGAACTGACCGTTGAGGATCTTCGTCGGACTGATGAACTTCAGCTCGCTGGTGTCCGGGTTCGGGCCGTGGTTGTCGGAGCTGAAGTTGTAGCGCGAGAGGAATGCGGTCTTGGCATTCTCCTGGACCTCAGTGGTTTCCAGTGCTTCGGCGAGCTTCTTCGGATCGGTCGAACTGCCGACCTTCTCCGCTGCCGCCGCGACGAGGGGGAAAGCGTCGTAGTTGTCCGCGAGGATCAGCGTCGACGGGATGGAGCCCAGCGAAGCCATCGTGTCCACCATCGTGTTGACGAGTGCGTTGTTCGGATCGAACACCGTGCTGCTGAACACCTGCGTCACCAGGTTCTTCACCTGCGGGGTGCCGAGCACACCGGCCGGCGGATCATTCGCGATCAGGTTGGTGGCAGACACCGAGGTGTTTCCGACCAGCGGCACGTCCCAGCCGAGTCGCTCGAGGCTTTGCAACACGTATCCGAGAGGAGCGCCGTACGCATCCAAGGCGATTGCCACGGCACCCGAATTCTTGAGCGACTGCAACTGCGCCGTCATGTCCAAAGCGGCGGCGTCGTACTCCTCGTTACCGGCGGCCTTCAGACCTGCGGATTGCAAAGCACTGGTCATTTCTTCGCCGAACAGCTCACCGTAAGCGGTGCTGCCGTGCAAGACTCCGACGCTGCTGTAACCCTTGGACTTCGCGTACTCGGAAATTCCGCGAGCGGTATCGGTCGCACCCGGAGCCAGATCGAAGTTGAGCGGGAACTTCGAGGGGTCCGTCGAATCGGGCGAGGGAGCCATGCTCATCGAGAGAATGTTGTTCTGCTTGAGGATCGGCAGAACCGCAGCCGCGATCGACGACGGACCCGAGTTCAGGTAGAGGTCAGGCTTGTTCCCCGAATTGATGGCTTCGCGCAGCTTGGTGACGGCGATGGTTGCGTCACCCGCGTCGTCCACCGTAGTGAGCTCGATCTGACGGCCACCGATCCCCCCGGCTTCGTTCTGCACCTGAACGCCCGCCTTGGTGGCGAGCAGCGAGGTCTGCGAATTAGCCGCGAGAACTCCCTGTGCACTGATCCCGCCAGTCAGCAGCACACGGTAGGGCGAGTCCGCACCTCCGTCGGACTCCGAAGAACCACTGCACCCTGCAAGAGCCAGAGCCGTCACGGCAACTGCCGCAACAAGAATGGGCCGACGATTCATGTCTGCACTCCTAGAACACATGTATGCACCGAACGTCAGGCGAATACCTGACGAAAGAATGATCGGCCGGTGGACGTGCCTGATTTCGAGCACCAGCCAACCAAGCACCCGCTTGATGATCTAGCAAGCAGTTGCTTGGGATGGAGCATAGAATGTGATCTGGATAACGTCAAACGCTGAAAAGTGGAGTCATGGAAGCGGACGCTATGCACATTGAGGCGGCGTCGACAGATCTCTTCCCGCTGGGTGGAAACGCCGAAACGGCTCCACGCCCTGGCGGATTCGACGAAATGAATCCGACAGGGCGTGGAGCCGTTTGTGTAAAGGTCCGACTATCTCTGGTTGCGGGGCTTCCAGACCACCAACGCGTTGTTGCGCGGAATCGGCACGAGATCCCGGCGATAGCCCGCATGGACTTTCGCGATCTCCTCGGCCAATTCGCGGACGCGATGCTGCAGAGCCTCGACCTGGTTGGTCAGTTCGATGATTCGTTTGATTCCGGCAAGGTTGACTCCCTCGTCCTGCGAAAGCCGTTGTACTTCACGAAGAAGCGCAACATCGCGCGGGGAGTAGCGTCGTCCGCCACCGGTGGTTCGATGCGGGGTGACCAACCCGAGTCGGTCGTAGTTACGCAAAGTCTGCGCGTGCATTCCGGCCAACTCGGCTGCCACCGAGATCACGAAGATCTGAGCGTCAGGATCGACCGTCGCATCCCATTGATTCTGCGGTCGCTCTGTCATCATGCACCGGCCCACCCGGCCCGTGGATCGAACCCGCTCGCCTTCTCGGCTTCGAGATAGGTTTTCAGCGCTTCGATCGCCGGGTCGTCCAACTTCTGCGGAACGGATACCTTGACCGTGACCAGAAGGTCACCGGCACCGTCCGGCCGCTTGGGGATACCGCGTCCGCGAACTCGCAGAATGCGTCCGTCCACCGTTCCAGCCGGAACCTTCACTCCGACACGGCCTTCCAAAGTCGGCACGGACAGTGTCGTTCCCAGCACCAGCTCGCCGTAGCTCACCGGAACCGTCAGTGTCAGGTCGTCGCCGTTGCGTCCGAAGACACTGTCCGGCTTGACGCGGATGTTGACGAACAGGTCGCCGGCCGGAGCGCCGCGGAGTCCCGCTTCGCCCTTGCCCTTGAGTCTGATCTTCTGACCGTCGCTCACACCGGCAGGCACGCGAACCGTGATGGTCCGTGTGCGATTGGTGACTCCGCTACCGTGGCAGTCTTCACACGGCGAGTCGATGATCGAGCCGGTTCCCCGGCAATCGTCACACGGCTCACTGAATCCGAAGGCGCCCTGGTTCCGGCTGACCACGCCGGTTCCGTTGCAATGTGGGCACACTCGCGGGCTGGTGCCTGGCTTTGCGCCGCTGCCGTGACACGTGGTGCACGACGTAGGGCTGGTCAGACGAAGAGGGACGGTGACACCGAGCGCTGCTTCACGAAAGGCGAGCGTCGTCTCGGTCTCGAGATCCTTGCCTCGACGCGGGCGGTTGGGCGCAGCTGTTCGCTGGCCCGCTCCCCCGCGGTTGAACAATCCGCCGAAGATGTCTCCGAGACCCGAGTCCTGCCCACCGGCCCCGCCGCCGAACAGGTCGTTGATGTCGAAACCACCAGCGCCGGGGTTGAATCCGCCGCCGCCCTGCGCGCGGGGGCCGAAGCCGCCGCTGGCAAAGAGGCGCCGAGCCTCGTCGTACTCCTTGCGCTTGTCCGGATCAGACAGAACGGCATGAGCTTCACTGACGGACTTGAAACGCTCTTCGGCCTTCGCATCGTCAGGGTTGGCGTCGGGATGAAGATCCCGAGCCAGCTTGCGATACGCCTTCTTGATTTCGTCGGCCGTCGCGGTGGACGAGACGCCCAGCTCCTTGTAGAAGTCCTTCTCGATCCACTCCCGTTGACTCACTGGGCGTCTCCTCCTCTCACTCTTACTTCGCTTCTTGTTCTGAACCGTCTGCAGGCTTGTCGCCTACCCGGTCCGTCACGGCCACCATTGCGGTCCGAAGGACCCGGTCGCCGAGCTTGTATCCCTTGCGCATGACCGTCCCGAGTACCGGGTCGTGGCCTTCGCCTTCATGGTGCACCGCTTCGTGGAGTGCGGGATCGAAATCGTCACCCTCGCTACCGAAGTCGGTCAAACCCAGACCCGTCAGAGTCGTGTTGAGTTTGTCTGCGAGTGCACGCAGTGGACCCGATTCGAGGTCACCGTGTGCCCGAGCGCGATCCAGGTCGTCGAGAATTCCGATGAGCTCGGTGATGACCGAAGCCCGCGCGGTTTCCTTGATGACCTGCTTGTCACGCTCGACGCGACGACGGTAGTTGGTGAACTCCGCCTGAAGTCGCTGCAGATCCGCAGTCCGTTCGGCGAGCTGATCGGTGGCGGATGCTTCCTCCACGATCGACTCTGCTTCCTGAACTACCCCTGTGTCTTCCGAGTCGAGCGGCGGCAGGGATTCCCCCGCCGCCTCTCCCTGTGCACCGGTCTCGGGGTCGACCGGGTTGTTCTCGGGGTTGTCCGAGGTCACTTCTTGTCCGAGTCGGTGGGCTCGTCGACAACCTCGGCGTCGACGACGTCGTCGTCATTGCCTGCGCCGTCGGTGTTTCCGGCCTCGTTTGCAGCGGAAGCCTCGTAGATGGCCTGGCCCAGAGCCTGCGACTCGGTGCCCAGCTTCTCCACTGCGGTCTTCACTGCAGCGATGTCGGTGCCTGCCAGGGCGTCGTTGACGTCCTTGACCGCTGCCTCGACCTTGGTCAGGATCTCCTCGGAGACCTTGCCCGCGTTCTCACCTTCACGCTGCTCCTTGACGAACTTCTCCGTCTGGTGGACCAGCGACTCGGCCTGGTTGCGAACCTCTGCCTCTTCGCGACGGGCCTTGTCTTCCTCGGCGTGAGCCTCGGCATCCTTGACCATGCGCTCGATCTCTTCCTTGGACAGACCGGAGCCGTCCTGGATCTTGATCGTGTTTTCCTTGCCGGTGCCCTTGTCCTTCGCCGTCACGTGCACGATGCCGTTGGCGTCGATGTCGAAGGTGACCTCGATCTGCGGAACGCCACGCGGGGCGGGCGGCAGATCGGTGAGCTCGAAGGAGCCGAGCAGCTTGTTGTGCGAAGCGATTTCGCGCTCACCCTGGAAGACCTGGATCTGCACCGAAGGCTGGTTGTCGTCAGCGGTGGTGAAGGTCTCGGAACGCTTCGTGGGGATCGTGGTGTTGCGCTCGATGAGCTTGGTCATCACACCACCCTTGGTTTCGATGCCGAGGGAAAGCGGCGTGACGTCGAGGAGCAGAACGTCCTTGACCTCACCCTTGAGCACACCGGCCTGGAGTGCGGCGCCGACGGCGACGACCTCGTCCGGGTTGACGCCCTTGTTGGGCTCACGGCCACCGGTCAGTTCACGAACCAGATCGGAGACGGCCGGCATACGGGTGGAGCCACCGACGAGCACGACATGGTCGATGTCCTTGACGGCGATTCCGCTGTCCTTGATCACTGCCTGGAACGGCGCACGAGTGCGATCGAGCAGGTCCGAGGTGATCTTCTGGAACTCGCTGCGGGTGAGCTGCTCGTCCAGGAAGAGCGGGTTCTTGTCCGCGTCGACCGTGATGTACGGGAGGTTGATGGAGGTGCTCTGCGAGCTGGAGAGCTCGATCTTCGCCTTCTCCGCAGCCTCACGCAGACGCTGCAGGGCCATCTTGTCCTTGGTCAGATCGATGCCGTTCTGAGCCTTGAACTTGTCGACCAGCCAAGCGACGACGCGCTCGTCCCAGTCGTCGCCACCGAGGTGGTTGTCACCGGAGGTTGCGCGAACCTCGACGACACCGTCGCCGATTTCGAGCAGGGAGACGTCGAAGGTGCCGCCACCGAGGTCGAAGACCAGAATGGTCTGCTCGGTGTCACCCTTGTCGAGTCCGTATGCCAGTGCAGCCGCGGTGGGCTCGTTGACGATACGAAGGACGTTGAGGCCGGCGATCTGGCCGGCTTCCTTGGTTGCCTGACGCTGTGCGTCCTCGAAGTACGCGGGGACGGTGATGACGGCGTCGGTGATGTCTTCGCCGAGGTAAGCCTCCGCGTCACGCTTGAGCTTCATGAGCGTGCGGGCGCTGATTTCCTGCGGCGTGTACTTCTTGCCGTCGATTTCCACGTTCCAGTCAGTGCCGATGTGGCGCTTGACGGAGCGGAGGGTGCGGTCGACGTTCGTAACTGCCTGGTTCTTCGCGGGCTGACCGACGAGAACCTCGCCGTTCTTGGCAAATGCGACCACCGAGGGGGTGGTACGTGAGCCTTCGGCGTTGGCGACCACTACGGGCTCGCCGCCCTCCAGCACTGCAACTACCGAGTTGGTCGTACCGAGATCGATACCGACTGCACGAGCCATAGTGTTCCTACCTTTCGTTCTGCGGTTCTCTGCCCGAGTGGTTGATCTCGAACATGACCGCGAGTTTTTCGCTTGGTGAGCGTCCTCCGCTCAAGTTTGCCTCCGACCGTGGCCGGGAGTCAACTTGAAGTTGAGCCGAGGGCGCTCAAGCTTGTCGAAATGGTCAACTACAGCCCACGTAGATTTGTTCCCGCCTTCCCCGAAAAGCCGGAAAAGTGCGCCACATCACTTCCGTATCTCTCCGAATGGCTACGATCGGCCGGTGACCGATCCCGACAATTCTCCCGCGCGACCTCCTCGCCCGTCACCTCCACGCCCGGCACCCGAGCGACCCGACGTCTCGGTTCGGCCGCTCCGACCTGCAGCGAGCGACGAGACACCCAAAGCCGTGACATTGTCTACCTCTGCCTGGATCGGCTCGTTCGTCGTCCTGGCCGGAATCGCCGGAGTGGTAGTCACCAGCCTCGACGACGTCCGGTCGGCTCTCGAAGAATCGACTGCGCGCGACAATCCCGGATACTCGTCCACCGACATCTCCGATGCCGTGACCGTCGTACTCGCGGGCAGCGGCGGCGGCGCTCTCGTCCTGGTCCTGCTCGCACTCATGAGCCTTCAACTCCTCCGCGCACGCAAGAACGCCGGGCGGGTGATGACGGCGATCGTGGGAGTCGTGAGCATCGCGGCCGGACTCGGCTTCATGTCTCTGGTCGACGGCGCAGCAGACATCGGCGCCGGAGTTCTGAGATGGGGCCCGATTCTCTACTGCGCCCTGGTCGCGGTGGCGGCGATCGCTCCGTTCGCTCCCGGTGTCAGCACCTGGCTGCGGGGACGCCGATGAAGGTTCACGTACAACTGGACTCCGCGCCGGGCGCGGGCGCTGCTCGTAGCCGTGAACTCGCGGAGACCGGCGCCGGTGGCCTGTTCACGTTCGAGGGACCACACGACGTGTTCTTCCCGCTCGTCGAAGCAGCATCGGCCGTCGACCTCGACCTGATGACCAACGTCGCCATCGCATTCCCCCGCAGTCCCATGCATCTGGCGCATTCGGCCAACGACCTGCAGTTGCTCAGTCGCGGCCACTTTCGACTGGGTCTCGGATCGCAGATCAAACCGCACATCGAAAAACGCTACAGCGCAACGTGGTCGCGTCCGGCGGCCCGCATGAAGGAGACGGTCGCAGCGGTCAAGGCGATCTTCACTGCGTGGGAGAACACCTCGACGCTGAACTTCCGCGGCGAGTTCTTCACCCACACGTTGATGCCTCCGACGTTCGATCCCGGCCCCAACCCCTATGGGCCGCCGCCCATCCTGATGGGTGCGCTCGGACCGGTGATGACCAGGACGGCTGCCGAGGTGGCCGACGGACTACTGGTCATGCCGTTCCACACGCAACGTCATTTCCTCGAACGAACACTTCCGGCCGTCGATGCCGGTCTTCGCGAATCCGGCCGCACCCGAGACGAATTCACGATCATCCCGCAAGTCATCGTCGGCGTCGGCCGCGGCGACGATCAACTTGCCGCGGCCGCCAGAGGCGTCCGAGCCCTGCTCTCGTTCTACGGTTCGACGCCCGCATACCGTCCGGTGCTCGACGTCGAAGGGTGGGGCGAGGTCCAACCGGAACTCAATGCCCTGTCGAAGCGAGGTGGCTACACCGAGATGGCGTCGCTGATCACCGATCCGATGCTGACCACACTCGCCGTCGTCGGCACTCCCGAAGAGTGCGCCACCGAGATTCGGCGGCGGTTCGGCGAACATGCCGACGAAGTGTGCTGCTATTTCCCCGGTTACGACGTAGAACCGTCAGACGTGGCGTCGATGATCTCGTCTCTCACCTGAACCCGGTCGAACTTCTTGATCAGGCCCCCAAGGTACGGGCCAGCTCGGTCAACGACTCCCGGGCAGCACGCAGGCTCGCGTCACCCTGCTCGATCAGAGGTGCCATCGCCGGAATACGTTGCGCCAAAGTCAGTTCCGCGGTGATGACGGAGACATCCATTCCCATCGACACCCCGAGCACCTGAACGAGTGGCGGGACGGTGTGATCGTTGGCCTCGTTTCCCGAGCCCGGCGCATAGGTGTTTCCGCGGCTGGAGACGATCACCACCGGCTTAGCTGCCAGAGGCTGAGTACGCGTGTCGAAAGGCACCGTAGTCCCCAGGACGTGTACGTAGTCGATCCACGCCTTCAACGTGGACGGGATCGACCAGTTGTACATCGGCGCACCGATCACGACGACGTCTGCAGCGGTAAGTTGCTCGATGACCCGAGCCTGGAGTGCTTCCGCTGCGGGATCCGGAATCTCGCCCTCGACTCGCAAGCGTGGTGCATAGTGCAGGGCCGCGTCCGCGAGGTGCGGCAAGGGATCCCGGTGCAGGTCCAACGTCACCGTCGTGTGATCCGGGCTGTTCTTCGACCACTGCTGAGCGAACAGTGCGGTCAGATCACGTGAGGTCGAGTGGTGGAGTTCGGCGGACGAATCGATGAGAAGTAGCTGTGGCATCCCTCATCACTACCAGAGCGCGCTCAACTCTTCTCCGCGGCTAGATCGGATTCCGCCGCGTACTGCGCCAGCAGGACTCGTTCGCGCTCGCGACGCGGATAGAAGAACGTCACCACCGCGGCACCGGCACACACGATGATGATCGCCGCGATGTAGGCGTTTGTATCCCCGTCCAGGAAGGCGTTTTTGGCGGCGGTCATGATTTGCTCCGCGTATTGCGGGTAGCGTTCCGCCAGAACTTCGGCGCTGGAGAAGGATTTGGTGAGCGCGGCCTGAGTTTCGGGAGTCACTTCGGATGCGTTCGGCGAGGACGAGATCGCATTTCCCAACGATTTTGCGTACCCGGCCGTGAGTATTCCGCCGAGAATCGACTGCATGATGGCGCCGCCCAGGTCGCGTTGCAGGTCCGAGGTTCCCGACGCCATACCAGCGCGGTGCACGGGAACGGATCCGGTCAGCGAACGCGATGCCGGTGTGCCGGCCAGACCGACGCCGATGCCGACAAGCGCATAGGCCAACGCGACCTGCCAATACTGTGTGCTTTCGTTCCACAGGAACAGCGCGACGAACAACCCGAGAACCACGAACAGGTAGCCGGCGAGCAGCGTGACGCGGGCGCCGTACCTTTCGATCATGGTCGCCGAGCGCGGCGCAACGATCACCATCGCCAGCGCAGCCGGAATGATCGCCGCACCGGCTGCCAGCGTCGAGTACCCGAGGACGTTCTGCAGGAACTGCTGGCCGATGAACATCGCGCCCATGAGCGAACCGAACACGACCAACCCACCCACCGCCGCGACCCAGAAGGTCGGGCGCGCAGCTACGTGAAGATCGAACAGCGGATTGACCGCGCGTCGCTGTTGCAGGAAGAACCCGATACCCGCGACAACTGCTATCGCCCCGAGCACCAGAGCCAACGTGCCCGAACCCTTCACCGGCGCAAAGTTGATGGACAATACCAGCGCCCCGATGAAGACGATCGACACTATGCCGCCGAGGTGATCGACTCGCTCGGTCGTCTCGTTGACGTGAGCGGGAACCAACACCAGGGAACAGATCAGTGCCACAAGGGCCAAGGGAAGGGTGACGAAGAAGACCGAACCCCAGTGAAACTGCTCGAGCAGCGCCCCCGAGACGATCGGACCGAGTGCTGAAATCGCGCCACCGATTGCCGACCACATGGCAATCGCCTTGGTTCGTGCCGGTCCGGCCCACAACGCCGTGATGATTGCCAGCGTGGTCGGGAACGCCAGACCTGCCGAGACGCCTCCGACTATCCGAGCGAGGAACAGCACTTCGAAGTTCCCGGCGAATCCCGCCACGATCGACGCCGGAATGGACAGCGCCATGCCGGTGACCAGCAACATCTTGCGGCCGTATCGGTCTCCCAAGGCCCCCAGGTAGAGCACCGTTCCGGCCAGGCCCAGCGAGTAGCCGACCGCGATCAGGTTCAGTTGCGTCTGACTGGCGTCGAAAGCCCGCCCGATATCGGGCAAAGCGACATTCGCGACCGAGAGATTGAGGTTCGCGACCGCAGCGACCAGGATGAGCGTCCCCAGGACGAGGGTGGCTCGATCCGGTGAAGCGGACTTGATGTCACTCGCCATGCGCGTGCTCCCATCGAGGTGGGACCCGAACCTGGGAGTTATGTCCGGATCATCCCGAACTCAAGATAGAACCCTCGTCCGGCGCTCGCATAGTGAACGGGTCCCTATTCGGGCACAATTTCAGCCAGGACGCCCTCGGCGCTGCGGGCGGCGACCAGGCAGGCGCGCGAGGTGAACCTGTCGAAGAGCGGATGTCTGGACAACTCGCGCCATCTGCGGACAGCCGCCGTGGCCCGCGCACGCTGCACCTCCGGCGATTCTTCCGGTTCGCAGCCCAACCGGTCACTTGCCCGGATTCCGTAGCCGCCGATCAGTCTTTGCAGTTGTGCCAGGTCGTCGGGTGGCAGATCCGTGTGTACCGAACGAAGACGCCCGAGCAGGCGAAGTTCGTGAAAGCCGTGAACATCGGCAAGCAACCGTTGCGCCTCCGCCGCGATCTGATCGCCTTCCTCGCTCGGATCGGCTTCGAGGATTCTTCCCAGCGTCACCAGCGCCGTGTGCGATTTGAGCTGATCTGCCCGCTGCCCGAATTGAACGTCGATCACCTGACGCAGTTCGTCCAGGCCGCTGCGCTCCAACAATTCGGCCGCCAGGGACGGTGAATCAGTGGCCCCCAACTTGATCGACGTCACGGCGAGGCGAATTCCGAAGAGCCCGAACCGATCGGCCAATTGCGCCCGCATGGCCGCATCGACCGGCAGCGGACTGTCCTGCCTGGCAAAGCGATCCGCGGAGAGGAGCGCAAGGCTCAGATCCTCGGCCGGAACCTGCGCGAGCGCCGAGAAGGCCGCGAACTCGCTCTGCCTCATCGTCCGAGCAGCGAGCGCGAGCAGACCTGCCACCGGAACCACCGACTGGCACAGGCCGGTTCGCTCCAACTCCTCGGCAAATCGCGCCGCGACGTCCTTCGCCGAAGACAACGCGTCGAGCCTGCCTGCGCCGACCTCATCGGCACGCGAGAGAACTCCGATCACTCCGAGTGGCCCGGATTCTCCGCCCACGTGATCCGCGATCTTCCCGAGGAACTGCATGTCACTGGCGTTGAGAGCCCGCAGGAGGTAGACCACTGCATCCGCGCCCGGTGCCTCACCGTCGGGAACGAGCATGTCCCAGGTGCGGGCCGAGACCTCGGTCGAGAGCGACGAGGTGCCCGGTGTGTCGATGATCGTCGTACGAGCCAATGCCGAAGACGGCCAGTCGACGTCGATGCGGTCCACCGAGTCTGCGGTGTACTCGCCCAGATCGAACGTGAGCCTGCCGTCGCGGCGCGTCACCGGCACGTTGAACTTGGCACCGTTCTCGGCCGTCGCGGTCACCTGCGGCGTCGTCCCGTTCCGATACCAGGTGACGACGCGTGTGCATTCCGTCGCGTCGGTAGGCGCTATATCCTGTCCGACAAGCGAATTGAGCAGCGTCGACTTACCCGCTTTGAGGGAGCCGGCGAGCGCCACCCGGAGTGGCTCGTCGAGCCTGGCCGCACATTCTTCCAACTGGGCGCGCGTCTGCGGCTGATCGGCGTAGGCACGTCTGGCGTGGTCGATCAGGGCGTGTGCCGACTCCACTGCGGTCACGGTGGTCGTGGCATTCATGCGTTGGTCACCTTTGCCGAGGCAGGAGCGGGAGTTTCGCCGATCAGCGTTCCGGCAACGGCGTCGAGCTCCGCGACGACGCGCATGTCGGTCTCCAGACGCTTGATCCGAGCGGCATGTTCACTCGACTCCAACTGCGCGGCTTCCTGAGTGGCGCGGAGGGATTCGTTGATCGAGCGCAGCGCCTGCTCGGCGATGTCGGTGAAGTGATCACGCAACAGCCGCTGCACCAGGCGTAGGCGATCCTTCGACTCCTTGCCCACCTGGAAGCTGACGTCGTCGGCAAACCGTCGGATGGCCGCTTTCGCCTCAGCGCGACGCTTGAGCACCTGAGCCTGCTTGTCTTCACGATAAGCCTTGGTGCCCAGCAGAACCCCGGCGCCGATGGAGATCGGGTTGACCAGAGCCATGCCCATCATCGTGGTGATCAAGCCGAACATGAGCACGCCGCCGTACGAGCCGCGCATGCCGACCAGGACTTTCTGAGTGATGCCGATTCGGCCGGATTCGAGGTCCGCCAATGCACCGACCGGTTCCAGGAAACCGTCGGTGTCGGCGACGTCGAGATGCGGGAGCGCGACGTCACCGGTCTCCGCAAAGTGCTGCGCCACAACTTCTGCCAGCCACTGTGCGCGATCATGCGCCCACACGAAGTTGTCACCGATCGCGGTGGCGATCTCCTGTTCGAGCCACTCCCCCACGACGTCCCAGTCCTTACCGGGATCGCCTTCGTCGACCGTCTCCTCGGCCTGGCGGGTCACCCGGCGCAACCGGTCCCGGAGGTCGTGATCGATGTCGGCGGCGAGGTCTGCGATGCCGTCACCGAGGCTCTGCTGCCACAGTGAGGTCTTCTTGTGCAGTTCCTCGGCCGCTGCCCGGGCACGCTGCAGTCCCGCGACCGCTGCCTGAGCGGTCGACGGATCCTTCAGCGCCGCAAGCTCACTGCCCATCTCCAACGTCAGATGCGCTGCCGCAGAACGCACATCCATCGCAACTGCGCGTCGAGTATTCGATTCGGCACGCGCAACGACGTTGTCCCGCAAGAACTGATAGAGGTCCAGAAATCCGGATTCCGCTTCGAGTTCCTTGTCCCCCAGCCTCAGCGCGTGCGAGCGCAGTACCGAGGAGATCGGAATGAGCGGCAGATCCAACCCGGCACGCTGGAGATGTCCGCGATCGGCGTCGAGGATCTGCCGCCAGTGCGGGTACAGATCGGTCTTGCTGATCAGCCCGGCTACCGCAGGACACAGATTGACGACCTGGCGGATGAATCCCAGCTCCGGTTCGGTGAACTCCTGGCTGGAGTCCGACAGAACCAACACTGCATCGGCCGCAGTGATCAATCCCAATGTTCCTGCAGCATGAGGATTTCCATGACCGCCGACACCAGGGGTGTCGATCAGAACCAAACCGTCGGCCAACAGCGGACTGGGAACACCCACTTCCACACGCAGAACCTCACGCCCTTCGGCGCGAGGCGTGGCCGGGGTGATCCCCATCAGTTCCTCGAGCGGGAGGGGCACCCGAATGGGCGCCGCACCCGGATCGGCGAGAATCAGTTCGGCGACCGCGGTCTCCGCGTACTGAACTACCGTCGCCACGGCCGTGGTCTCGTCGTCACCGACCGAGCACACGTCGATGCCTAGCAGAGAATTGACGAACTGGCTCTTGCCCTGCTTGAGGGGTCCGACCACCACGATGCGAATACGCGGGTCGTTGACTCTCACCTGAGCGTTCTCGAGTCGGCGCACCAGATCCGTGCGCCCGAAATCCTTCGCCACGACGGCTGTTCGTTCGAGCAACGACGCCGTCGACGACGCGACGCGCGCCTTCCGGCTGCTTACCTGACTCGCTGAATCACTCATGAGCTACGTTGACCCGCAATTCTTCCCGACTCGAATATCCGGCCCTGCGAACGCATAGCGCACGCAGGGCCGGATTTGTTACATCAGGTCATTTTGACCGATTTCAGTTCCTGCGTCAGCAGATCAGGGATGCAGGTGATCGACAACCGCAACCGGGTCGATGTGATCGACCGGCGCTGCAACCGAATCCTCGGCGAAGAGCGAGTGTTCGGTATCGGCGCTCAGACCCGAAGTGGAACCCGAACCGAAAGCATCGGTCGCATCGATCGACGACCACGGGTTCAGCGCACCGGTCAACGAACTCGTCAGGTCGGACACTCCGCTCACTGCTCCACCGAGGGATCCGCCCAGGTCAGCGACTCCACCGCCGCCAACGGTACCGCCGCCGTCGACTGTGCCACCGGCAGCTGCGGCTGCGTCGGCTCCGATCGAACCGGTCACGTCGGTGACTGCTCCGACAGCCCCGCCGAGCGATCCACCGAGATCGGTGACGCCGTTCAGTGCGCCGCCGAGCGACCCACCCAAACCAGCCGCAGCGTTCGTGGCCGCGTCGAGACCTGCTGTTGCGTCGAGACCTGCTGTTGCGTCCAGCGCGCCGCCCACAGTTGCTCCGAGGTCGCCGGTCACACCGCCGAGGTTCAGTCCTTCTGCCGCGATGCTTCCGAGGTCGACGGAAGGCAGTTCAGCGGAGATCGGGCCGAGGTTCACAGCGCCGAGGTCGACGGAGGGCAAGTCGGCACCGATCGAACCGGTGTCGATTCCGCCGAGGTTCAGTGCCGTGTCCAGCGCTCCACCGAGTGCACCTTCGGCACCGAGAACGCTGTCGAGAGAGCCCCCCAGCCCGAGGCCCGCGCCCAGCGCACCGTCCAGCGCGCCGGTCAGGTCCGTGCCCACGGAACCGACAGCACCCAAGCCGCCTGCACCTGCGAGGGCGGTGTCGAGAGCCGCAGCGACACCGGCTGCCAAGCCTGCTTCACCGCCCAGACCGAGTGCACCACCGAGGTCGATTCCGGTAAGTCCGCCTGCGCCCAGCGCTGCGTCGAGAGCGCCGCCGAGACCGCCCGCGAGCCCGGCATCGACGCCGAGTGCCGAACCGAGAACACCCTCGAGGGCCGTCGACAGATTCGCGCCTCCGGCCAGAGCTGCCGCGAGGTCTGCGCCGAGACCGCCTTCGAGGTCGAGTGCTCCCCCGAGCAGTCCACCGAGTGCGCCACCCAGGTCGGCTCCGACCGTTCCCCCGGCACCGAGGGCGCCGGAGAGTGCCGCGCTGAGCTGCGCGCCGAGGTCTGCTCCGCCGCCGAGTACGGCGTCGAGGTCGAGTCCGCCGCCGAGACCCAGTGCTGCGTCGAGTGCGCCGCCCAATGCAGTTTCCAGACCGCCGCCGACGCCGAGTGCTCCGCCGAGGGCGCCACTCAGGGCAGCACCGAGATCGAGGCCGCCCGCGATATCGGTGAGAACGCTGACATCCGTGATCGCGCCGAGGACGCCGCCGAGCGATGCACCCAGATCGGCGCCGATCGTGCCGCCGGCTCCCAGGACGCCCGAGAGCGCGCCGGACAATGCCGTGCTGAGGTCGCCTGTCAGAGCGCCGGCAAGATCCAGGCCGCCGCCGAGTGCAAGAGCGGATTCCAGTGCGCCGGTCAGGCTCGTGCCCAGTTCGCCGCCGATGTCAAGGAGACCGCTGAGGTCTGCTGCGCCGCCGAGGAGTCCACCGAGAGCCAGGCCGAGATCGGCTCCGAGGTCACCACCGATGGCGAATACGGGTGCGAGAGCTCCGCTGAGCCCTGCCGTCAGGTCGAGTCCGCCGACTGCGCCGATCGCGGCGTCGAGGGCTGCTCCCAGCTCCGCAGTCAGGCCGCCGGTCACACCGAGGGCGCCGCCCAGAGCCGCGCTGAGCTGTGCGCCCAGATCGAGAGCTCCTTCGAGATCGAGTGCGCCGCCCAAACCGAGACCGGCTTCGATCACAGCGCCGAAGGCTGCGCCGAGTTCGGCACTGATCTCGCCACCGATGGCAAGCGCAGCGCTGAGGGCTGCTGCGAAGTCGCCGACCAGGTCGAACTGGCCGCCGAGGGCGCCTCCGACTCCGATTCCTGCACCGGCGCCGAGACCCAGGCTGCCGCCGAGGCCACCACCGAGACCACCGGTGAGTCCACCACCGAGACCACCGCCGAGTCCGAGACCGCCGCCGATTGCACCGGCAGCGGACGCACCGGCGTTGACGATCGCGGACAGGTCGGCGCCACCACCGGCAAAGAGTCCGGACTCGGCGACCAGCGGAGCGACCGCGACGATGTCGGCGGGGCTGACGTCGCACAGACCGGCAGCATCGAGTGCCGCGGTCGGGTTGGCGCAGTAGTTGGCAGCTGCCTCGTCGTCACGAAGTAGCCCGAGGATGAATTCGAGTACGGCGTTCGTTGCCATGGCGGGTTCTCCTGAAGTTCGTTGACCGGGTTGTTGCCGGTGGGTAGTTGCCGGTGGTCCGGAAACTGGTGCGCTGCCAGAGGTAGCGAGTGGAATCAACGCTAAGAACTTTTGCGACTGGGGCCAACGGGGAGCACCCCCCTCTTCTCCAGGGACAGGTGGGGAAGCCCCCCATTGGGCTACGCCCGGTCGGAATAGGGGATTTGCCCCGATTAGGGGATCGGTCCCCTACTTCGTCGCGACGCCTCCGATCCGGTAACGATCTAGGTCCTGAAACCGACATCGCAGACAACCGCGACAGTCCTTCTGTCGCCCACGACCAGGGGAGTTCGTTCATGGCGGCAGGGCTCGGCATCAGCATCGGTTCGGCCACTCTCGTAGCTGTCACCGACGGCTCGACCGGTGAAACGCAACAGGTCCGCTTACCCAGTGCGCTGCAATTGGACGACGGATCCGTCATCACCGGATTTGTCGAGCGCGTCGGAGACCCGATTCCGATACTTGCCGCCGACGGTACCGAGTACCGCGGCGAGGCTCTCGCGGCGACAGCGGTCGGCGCACTGGTAGACCAGGCAGGCGGTAACGAAGGGCCAACTGTCGTCCTGGCTCACCCGGTGGGGTGGAACCGCCACACGGCACGCACCATGGAGTCCGCTCTGGACGACGTCGGAATTCACGGGGCGACTCTCGTCGCCGAACCCGCAGCCGTCATGGCGTGGCTCGCCGCTTCCGGAACTGTCGTCAGCGACGGTCTGACCGTCGTCTACGACCTCGGTGCTCGCTCGCTCGACGTCACGATGATGTCCACGACCGACGGACGAAGCGAGATCTTCGGTAAGCCGCTGCGCAGCGAGGACATCGGCGGCGACGAATTCGATCACCTCGTCACCGTTCACCTGCTCGATGCGGTTTCCGACCAGTTCGCAACCCTTGATCCCTTTGCACCCGAGACGATTGCAGCGCTGGAAACTCTGCGCGAGCATGCCCGCGCAGCCAAGGAGGAACTTTCCACCGAGACGGAAACCGTTGCCCGCGTGGCGCTTCCCGGTGCCGTCAGCGACGTTCGACTCGTTCGTTCCGAACTCGAAGATCTGATCCGGCCCGCCCTCACCGAATCGGTGGCATTGGTTCGCGAAAGCCTGCGATCTGCCGGCGTCGAGTCCAGTGACGTCAATCAGGTTGTCCTGGCCGGCGGAAGCTCGTCCATTCCCCTTGTCGCCGAACTACTGTCCGCGGAGCTTCGTGTCCCGGTGATCGCCGACGCCGATCCAGCGTCGTGCGCGGCGTCCGGCGCCGCGGCCCTCGCACTCGACGCCAGAGACTCGCAAGTACCGGCCGCCGCCACTGCAGTGATTCCCGCCGAGCCGTCTCGCAAGCCCGCACCAGTTCCCGCCTTCTCCACTCCGTTGCTTGCCGAGCCGACCGAAGAAGAGAACACGGCGACTCGACGCTCGTCGAGGGTCGGCGTCGTTGCTGCAGTGGTGGGAGCATTCATCGTGCTCGCCGCAGGCGGGCTCGGAATCGGAACTGCCATGGACAAGATCAACGTTCCGTCCAGTTCGGCGAACACCACCAGCGAGTCCACCTCCTCGACCGCTTCGACCACCGCGGGCTCTACTCCCGGCAGCACCACGGCAGCGGAAGCGGCAGGCACCGGATCCACGACTGCGAACAACGGCACTCAAAGCAATCAGCCCGGTTCTCCTGCTGCCGCAGGCGGCTCGACGACGGCGCCGGGGGCAGTTCCGGTTGCCGGCGCACCGGCGGGATCCTCGCCCGCACCGGGCGAGACCGCTCCGTCGGCGCCTGCACCTGCCGCACCCGGCGCCCCGGCGCCCGCACCTGCTCCCGCCCCGGCACCAGCACCCGCGCCTGGAGCCGGCGTCGGGACCGGTGTCGGTGACGCTGCGACCGGCATCGGAAACGGAGTCGGCGGTCTGGTCGACGGTGTCGGCAACGGAGTCGGCGGCGTGGTCGGAGGTCTCGGTAACGTCGTCGGTGGTGTCGGAAACGTGGTCGGTGGTGTCGTCGGCGGCGTCACCGCACCGATCCGCTGACCGGCGGTCTTTCGATGAACCGTGACAACGGCACCGAATCGTCGTTCATCGCAGGACTTTTGCGCGACGTCGACCTGACTGCATCGCCACTGCGCCTATTCGTCACCGGGACCGATGCCAGCGCTCGGCTCCAAGTGACGAGGGTTGTACGGAAGCGAATCGAATCGGGTGACAAGCCCGTGGTCACCGCAGTCACGCATGACGTCCCCGCCGACGCGATTGTGGTGATCGCGGACGCGCAAGCTCTGACCTCCGATGAAATCCGTGCCCTGAAAGAGCTTGTCCAACGTGACGACCTCGGAGTTGTCGTAGCCTCCGATCGGATCGATCCACCACTCGCACCGATCTACTCGAACATCTCGAGTTTCGGCACCGTGTTGCATCTGAACCCGTTGAACCGAAACGATATTCGGAAGATCGCGGCCGAGCGAAGAGTCCCGCTCGACGACCGCGCCGTGGTGGCGCTCGAGCATCTGTCCGGTGGTTCCTTCGGGGCGATCGAAGCGTACTTCGCCGCCGCCTCGGCAGGCCGCCTGGAAATGCCGAACGCCATACGCACACACATCCTCCACCAGGTCACCGCTCTGCATCCGATCGAGCGCGAGATCCTCGAAGTTTCACTCGCCGTCCCGGACATCGACGCCTTCGAGCTCGATCTGGGACAGGAGAAGTTCAGCCTCACAGCTGCATTCGACCGGGCACTGGCGACCGGACTGTTCGGTTCGCGATCACCACTCGTCGCGAGCGTGCTCGCCGAGTCGACGAGCACCGGGCGTATCCGCAGCGAGCTGATCAGAATCGTCGCATCACGCGCACACACGAGAACCCTCGATATCGACACAGCACGAAGACTTTTCGACTCCGGAATCCGCCACCGCGATCTCACGGGTGTACTACGAGACGCCGTCGAGGCGAGCACGCCGGCGGTCGCGGCAGATCTCTTTCGCCGCGTGAATTCGATCGAGCCTCTCGGCGTGGCCGACACGCTGCTGTACGCCCAGGTCTCGGCTCGCAGTGGTGACCTCGACACTGCCTGCCGTCTGTCCGATGCCGTCATCGCCGCACCCGATCTCGACGACGCGAGATTGGCTGCGGCGGTGCGAATCCGCGCAGCTTCGTCCGCAGCATGCGGCCAACTCGGCGCCGCTGCAGATCTCTACACCTGGCTGGGGCCAGGGCGCACCGGAAACGAATCCCCCTTCGCCGCAATCACTTTCCTCGGCATCGGCAAGGTCGATGACGCGAACGCGGCGCTCACCGGACACACCGGATCACCGTCGAGCTCGACGGTCGGCGCTACCACACTGGCCAACGGACTGATGCAATCGGTCACCGGGAGCGCACCGAGTGCGCTCAACACGATGTCGCGCGCACTCTCGCTCCCCGGCGGAGCCGACACATCTGAATTCCAGCCTGATTCCGCCCCGGCGCTGGTAGCTCTCGCACTCCTGCACAACGGCGCCCATGAACGGGCCGCCGCTGTCGTCACGTCCGCGATCGCCGCCGACGACGCAAGCAGCCACACGTGGGCGCGACTTCACCTTCTCGGCGCCTGGATCGCGATGGTCCGCGGGCAGGACACGATTCTCGAAGACCTACCGCAGGAGGTAGTCCGCGGCCCCCTCCGTGAGCGTGACGCACTGTTTCTGCATGCTCTGATCGTGGGTCTCGCTCGGCGTTCCGGCGATCTCGCCCAGCTGCGTCGAGCTTGGTCGGGCGCGGCAGGCACCCTCTCGTCCTGCAGCGTTGATCTGTTCAATCTGCTTCCCATCGGCGAACTGTGGCTTGCGGCAGTACGGCTCGAGGAGACCGAGCAGGTCGAGCATCTCGTCGACGACGCGCGCTCACTCCTCCGCGCGCTCGGCGAGCCGCCGCTGTGGTCGTCGCCGCTGCATTGGTACGGCGTCCAGGCGTCGATCCTCTCGCAGTCGCCGGCCGATCTCCTCCCACACGCCCATACACTCGCCGAATCAGCCAAAACTCACACTTACGCAGCCGGTTTGGCGATCGCCGGACGCCAGTGGCTCCTACTGATGCAAGGCAACGTCGACGCAGACGGTGTCGAAGCCGCCGCACGAACGCTCAGTCGGATCGGACTCCCGTGGGACGCCGCTCGCCTCGCCGGCGAAGCAGCGCTGCGCACCCCGGACACCAAATCGGCCACGGCACTGCTCCACGTTGCGCGCTCGCTACGCACAACGTCGACGGCCGAGACAAGTGCAACCGATACCGCCACAAGTGCGGCGCCACCGTCGGTGTTGACCGAGCGCGAACAAGAAGTTGCCGAACTCGTCGTCGTCGGACTGACGTATCGGGAAATCGGCGAACGCCTCTACATCTCCGCTAAAACCGTCGAGCACCATGTCGCACGGATCAAGCGGCGCGTCGGGGCGCAGTCTCGTTCGGAACTGCTCACCATCCTTCGCAGCATGACACCGCCGAACAAGTAGTTAGCTGCATATTGTCCAGAGGGTTGCGTATATCCGTTTAAGTGATAGTTTTCACAGGAATCAGGACATGCCTGCCGAGCAAAGTTCGGTAACTGTGAAACGGGGATCGCTATGAAGTGGGGAGTCGGACTCGCCGTCGGCAACAAACGAAGCATTGCTGCGATCGCGAGACCTGACTCGGAGCTGGTGACCCTCGAACGCGAATCGGTTCTGCACCACGCCCCCGACGGCACCGTGCAGCTAGGCGGAACCGCGGCGGGGTCCACCGGGTTGCGCGGGTTCCTCGACAGGGTCGGCACCGACGATACCGACAACTTCTCCGAGCACATGACGCGAGGGGAGGAACTGGTAGCGACAGCAATGTATTGCCTGGTCAAGGAAGTCCGAACACTCACCGATCAGAACCTGAACATCTCTGCGGTGATCCCCGCGGGTTGGTCGAGCGATTCCGTCGACGCACTGCGCGGCGCACTCGACAGCATGAATCTCGACGGCGTCGAACTGATTTCAGAAGATGAAGCCTCTGCAGCTTGGCTCGCGGATCCGCACGCCGACGACCGTGCTGCTCGCGGAGCCGCAGCGTTGGCCTTCTCGATCACCTCTACCTGTCCCGAACCCCAGCCAACCGATTTTGCCGAGCCAGAGGACACCCCCGAAGAGTTTCCGCCGTTCGTTCTGATCGAACCGGAGCCGGAATCCGGCGTGGAGGCACCGGTCACGAAAGAACCGAGCATCGACGGTTGGCTGAATCGCCAGTGGCGGTCGGAGCGCCGACCGATCATCGCCGCAGCAGCCGCCGCAGTCTTTCTGACGGTGTCGGGTTGCGCGGCCGCGGTCATCATCGGACACACTCCGACCATTTCAGCACCCAGGATTCTCGACGCACAATCTCCCCTGCCCCCAGGGACGGACACAGCTGCCACCTCGACGAGTTCATCCGGGACAGGCACGCAATCAGCGACCTCACCCCCACCGGAAGTACCCGCTCTCGGCGCGCAGCCGACGGCGCAGTCGTGGGCATCCGAAGCGGAATCGACCTCATCCGAATCCCAGCCCATTCCGGTGAGTCCGGGCACCGGTACAGAGAAATCCACTACGGCGAACGTCCCCGCGCAACAGGGATCGCCGATCACCATCCAGATCGATCCCCTTCGGATCGAGAACCTGCCGCCGGTCGTCGGACCGCTGGATCCGGTCGATCCGGATACCCCGGACACTCCCGCCGTGACCGCCCCCACTGATACACAGACAACGCCGACGCAGCCGTCCAACCCGACCGACACAACCGATCCGGTGGTTCCGAATCCCGACATGCCCGTCATGCCATTGGCCCCGAGACCCGGAATGCCAAGTTAGACAGAATAATTCGACTTGCCGACAACAGGCACATATTCCTCGTCGAAACTTTTCCCCTATGGTGGGTGCGGTACCTACCGGCTCGGTGCCGGGGACTTGAAGGGATTTCATGCGTAACTCGTTGGCGATCCGCACCGCTGTGGTCGGCGCCTCGGCACTACTGCTCGCAGCTCCATTCACCACGACGGCATCGGCAGAGCCCGCCTCCGACACGCATGTCGAACAGCTCGGGGCAGATCAGCTTCCGGCTGAGCTGATCGAGGCGATCACACGCGATCTGAAGATCTCCCCACAGGAGTATCTGGACCGCGCTGCCAAAGCTCAGGAACTCGGTGCATACGCCCAGGAATTCAAGTCCGAGCGCCCTGGCGACTACGCCGGCTCGTGGATGGGACTCGACGGTCAACCCGTCGTAGCCGTCACCACCACCGAAGCTGCACGCATCGCGGCCGACGACGGTTACCGCACGCACGTCGCCCCCGTCTCCGCCGACACCCTCGAGAAGACGCTGGCCGACGTCAACGGATGGATTGCCGGGCTGCCCAAGGAAATCTCACGCGCAGTCAATTCGGCGACTATCGACGTCCTGAACAACCAGGTCGTCATCGACGTCGCGAACAGCCCCGTCGGGCAGGCGCTCAATCTTCCGACCCTGCTCGAGAACACCAAGATCGTTCTCAGCCCGGACGGTGGCGGATCGGTTGATCCCGGAGCACTCGGCGGCGATACCTACATCACGTCGACAGGCCCCATTCGCGAGACACCGACCGAGAACATCTCGGTCTGCTCGTTCGGGTTCAACGCCGTCGACGATCAGAACAATGCTCTCAATATCAGTGCCGGACACTGCAATCCGGCCGAGGGTTCGAAGTCGCCCGTCTACCTGCCGAATCACGCGAACGTCGACGACAGTCAGTTGATCGGAGCATTCTCACAGTCTTCCGTCGGCAACAACGCCGGCGATCTCGATTACTCGGTCATCAAGTTCGACCAGTCCGGCATCGACGCGGGCCTCGACCGTGCTGCCGTCCGCGGTGCCAACGGGACCACCCTCGCGATCACCGGAACAGCACGTCCCGTGATCGGCGCTCCCATCTGCAAGTCCGGCCAGACGTCGTCCTTCACCTGTGGTGTCGTGGCAGCCGATCGCGTCGAAACTCAACTGGTCATGGCGGACGGTGATTCACGAACCGTTCGCGGATTCGCCGGCACCGCGTGCACCCTCGCCGGGGACAGTGGCGGCGCCATCGTCTCCGGAACCTTGGCTCTGGGCATCACCAGCGGCTCCAACAGCAGCGGAGCACCCAGTTGCAACGAAGCGAACCTGGTACTGGCGACCTCCGGTGGAACCTCGAATCTGGGTATTCCGGTCGGAGACATCCTCGACGCGGCAGATCGCGCTTCCGGTGGCGGTGTCGGTGCCGGAATCCGCGTCCGCACTGCTGGTTGACCAACCACTGATTCACACACTGTGCCCGCCGATCCGTTTCGCGATCGGCGGGCACAGTGCTGTTGTCGGTCGGGGTCAGCGCTGTCTGCTCATGTAACGGGTGGGAATAGCGCGTTCGAACCCATATAGTCATGGTCGACTGTGATCGGCTCACCACAAGTCCGTGAGCCGTATCCGTGTGCTCCCAGGGGGGTGGTACGCGGTCAACGAAGTGGAAAGGCCCACATGCGAAGCTCCATCGCACGTCGCGCCGCAGTGTTCGGTTCGGCCGCGCTGCTGCTCCTCGGACCGATTACCGCGGTCGCGAACGCAGAACCGAACGAATCCGGGGTATCCGATCAGGCAGCCCATCTGCCCGTCGAACTCGCCGAAGCCCTACAGCACGACTTGGCGCTGACGCCCGACCAGTTCGTCTCGCGTTCCGAACTCGCGCAGAAGCTCGCGGAGTTCGCCGCCATCGCGCGCGTCCAGTTTCCCGACTCTTTTGCCGGAGTGTGGCTCGACGACCTCGGCAAGGGCATCGTCGCTCTCGCTGACGGTCGCGACAAGGATGCTGCCCGCGAGGCCGCCGAGAAGGCCGGTTTCGAGGTCAAGGACGTCGCGCAGAGCGAGCAGGCTCTGCAAGGTCAACTCTCGGCACTCAACACCTGGCTCGATTCGCAGCCTGCCGAGGTCGCAGACCTCGTGCGTGGCATCGCCGTCGACGTCGTCGGCAACGGAGTCGCCCTCACGGCCGATCCTGCCGCCGGCATCGAATTGCCTGAATTCCTGAAGCGGACCGTCGTCCATACCGCTGCTCCGCTACTGGTTCCCCCGATCGTCGCGGACCTCATCCCCGCAACCGGATCCGCAACCGGCGACGCTGCACTGGGCGGAGACGCCTTCGGCGCAACCTCCGGTAACACTGGACTGCGTTGTTCATTCGGCTTCAACGGCACCGACGGTTCAGGACGCACAGTCAACATCAGCGCCGGTCACTGCGATCCCAACCGTGCCGCTGCCGGCACCTCGAACTCCAGCCAGGTCTTCCCAATGGTGAACAACCAGACCGGGCCCCGCGTCGGGTACTTCGCCAAGAGCAGCTTCGACGGGCGCGACTACTCGATCATCAACATCGACGACAACGCGAAGTACCGCTTCGAGAACAACAGCGTGCGGGTCCCGTTCAACCGCTCGGTCAACATCACCGGTACCGCCGATCCTGTCGTGGGCGCCCCGGTCTGCAAGGCAGGATCGACCACAGGCTTCAGCTGCGGCGTCGTCACCGGCGTCAACCGCGTCGCAAAGGTTTTGGATCACACCCTCGACAACGGCTTCACCACCAACATCTGCGTCCTGCAGGGTGACAGCGGTGGCCCGATCGTCTCCGGAACGTTGGCAGTGGGCATCACGAGTGCGTCCAACGTCGCCACCTCTCCCCTGTGCGAGATCGCTCAGGCAGAGACACTGTTCGGGCAAGAAGCCCCGACCCAGTACGCGACGCCGATCAACGACATCCTCGCCGCCAACCCAGGCCTGAAGGTTCGCGACTACTGATCACACGCATTACTCGAGACAGCAAAACGGGCGCCACACCTTCTGAAGGTGTGGCGCCCGTTTCGGCGTTCGTGACGTTCTACTGGAAGAGAGTTGTTCCAGCCGGAGCGTTCAGAACCTTGATCAGGTCCAAGCCCGCGACGACGGCAGTTCCGCCGCCGGCGAGGATGGTACCGGCGACTCCACCGATACCGGCCCCTGTGACCATGCCGGGCAGGCAGCCGACGACCAGGCCGGGCAGACCCACGATGCAACCGATGACCGCCCCGACGATCGTGCCGGTGAGGCTACCGATCTGCGTGGCAAGCCCGAGCTGTGACTGGAACTTCTCGATTGCCTTCTGATCCTCGTCAGGCGAAGCAACCGGGGTGAACTCGGCAGCGACCGGCTTCGGCTTGGAGCTGGCCGGGTCCAGGTTCGGCTTGAGGGTGAGGGTCTTGCCGTCCTCACTGACGGTCTCGTCGAACGGGAACTGAACGTCGCCGAGGTTGAACGCGAGCGGAAGGCTCACGAGAGTTGCGCCCTGGCTGTTCTGCAAGTCGACGTGAGTTCCGTCGCCCGAGACCCGGAATGCTCCGGCGTCGATGGTGGTGACAACGGCCTGGTCGACGACCTCGGCGGTGTACGAAACGTCGGGTGACGTCTCCGGAGCTGCGTAAGAAGTACCTGCAGCGATGCCCGTAGCGGCAATGGTCATCGCTGCGACGGCCGCAGCTTTTCGAATGAACATTTTTGATCCTCCCCGGGATCGGGCGGGCGTCAGTCGATGACTCACACCACCCGTTTCCCCTGTGCGTGACGGGCGTAACGATAACAGCCGGTCGGTTGTTCTCACCTGCTCGGAACCCGACTTAGGGCTGCCTGACAGATGGACACCTGACGGGCACCGCCTAACGTGACGACCAGACATGTCTGCGTCTGGCCCAGCCCGTCCGACGCAGAAGATCGATCTCTCCAGGCCACGAGCGGTTACCAGCCGGTACCTACAGGCTGGTAATGCTAGTTACTGGCGGGTAACATAACGCAGGTTAGTATCAGTGGGCTGTCCCGAGGTGGCCGACGCGTCGCCCTGAAACGAAAGGCCGCGACATGAATGCCCTGACGATTACGTTGGGCACGATTGGTGCTCTGCTGAGCTTGGTGTGTTGGTACATCTTCCTCTCAGGCGCGCTGAGGATGTTCAACACCGTGCGCATCGGCCAGTCGGCACCCGATCGATGGCGCCCGTTCTTCCCTCGCTTCAAGCAGATGATCATCGAGTTCATCGCGCACACGCGCATGAACAAGTTCCGCAGCGTCGGCTGGGCCCACTGGCTCGTCATGGTCGGCTTCCTCGGTGGGTTCCTGCTGTGGTTCGAGGCCTACGGCCAGACGTTCAACCCCGAATTCCACTGGCCCATCTTCGGTAACACGTGGGCGTGGCACCTGTGGGACGAGATCCTCGGCCTGGGCACCGTCATCGGTATCACCACGCTGATCGTGATCCGTCAGCTCAACCACCCGCGTCTGCCCGCGCGCCTGTCCCGTTTCGGCGGCTCCAACTTCAAGGCTGCCTACGTCATCGAAGGCATCGTCCTGCTCGAGGGCCTGGGCATGATCATGGTCAAGGCAGGCAAGATCGCGACCTACGGTCACGCCAACCCGTGGACCGACTTCTTCACCATGCAGGTCGCGAAACTGCTTCCCGCCAGCCCCGTCATGATCTCGGTGTTCGCATTCGTGAAGCTGATGACCGGCATGATCTGGCTCGCGATCGTGGGCCGCAACATCACCTGGGGCGTCGCGTGGCACCGCTTCTCGGCGTTCTTCAACATCTACTTCAAGCGTGAAGACGACGGCACCGTCGCCCTCGGCGCGGCAAAGCCCATGATGTCCAAGGGCAAAGTCCTGACGATGGAGAACGTCGACCCCGACACCGACACTCTCGGCGCCGGAAACATCGAAGACTTCTCCTGGAAGGGCTGGCTCGACTTCACCACCTGCACCGAGTGCGGTCGTTGCCAGTCCCAGTGCCCCGCGTGGAACACCGGAAAGCCGCTCTCTCCCAAGCTGCTCATCATGTCGCTGCGTGACCACGGCTACGCCAAGGCCCCGTACCTGCTCGCTGGTGGACGCAAGGACATGGGCGGCGACGAGATCGGTCTCGTCGACAGCGAAGGCAATGTCAAGGAAGGCGCCCTCGCAGCCATCCCCGAGGCGGCACGCCTCGAGGCCGACCGCAAGCTCGTCGGTGAAACCGTCGAAGGCGAGATGGCCCCGGTCATCGACGCCGAAACCTTGTGGAGCTGCACCAACTGCGGCGCCTGCGTCGAACAGTGCCCCGTCGACATCGAACACGTCGACCACATCATCGACATGCGTCGCTACCAGGTCCTGATCGAATCGGAGTTCCCCTCCGAGCTCGCCGGCCTGTTCAAGAACCTCGAGAACAAGGGCAATCCCTGGGGTCAGAACTCCAAGGATCGCCTCAACTGGATCAACGAGATGGACTTCGAGATCCCCGTCTTCGGCAAGGACGCCGACAGCTTCGAAGACTACGAGTACCTCTTCTGGGTCGGCTGCGCCGGCGCCTACGAAGACCGTGCCAAGAAGACCACCAAGGCTGTCGCCGAACTCCTCGCCACCGCGGGAGTGAAGTTCATGGTCCTCGGCGCCGACGAAACCTGCACCGGCGACTCCGCACGTCGTGCCGGCAACGAGTTCTTGTTCCAGCAGCTCGCGATGCAGAACATCGAGATGCTCAATTCGGTCTTCGACGGTATCGAGCAGAAGAAGCGCAAGATCGTCGTCACCTGTGCGCACTGCTTCAACGCCCTCGGCAACGAGTACCCGGAGGTGGGCGGCGACTACGAGGTCGTGCACCACACCCAGCTGCTCAACCGTCTGGTGCGCCAGAAGAAGCTGATCCCGGTTGCGTCCGTGAGCGAAGACGTCACCTACCACGACCCGTGCTTCCTCGGACGCCACAACAAGGTTTACGACGCTCCCCGTGAACTCATGGAAGCCTCAGGCTCCAAGCTCGTCGAAATGCCGCGTCACGGCGAACGTTCCATGTGCTGTGGTGCCGGTGGTGCTCGCATGTGGATGGAAGAGAACATCGGCAAGCGCATCAACGTCGACCGCGTCGACGAAGCGCTCTCCACCAACCCCAAGAAGATCGCCACGGGTTGCCCGTTCTGCCGCGTCATGCTCACCGACGGCGTCACTGCCCGCCAGGAGCAAGGCCAGGGCGAAGGCGTCGAGGTCGTCGACGTCGCGCAGCTGATGCTGAACTCCGTCACTCGTCTCGATCCCGCCCAGCTCGGCGAGAACATCAAGGTGATCCCGCGCGAGAAGGCACCGGTCGCTGCTGAGGCAAAGGCTGAGACCGTCGAGCAGGATCGGGTCGCCGAAGTCGAGGAAGCTGCCGCGACTCCGGAAGCCAAGGCTGCACCGGCAGGCAAGGGTCTGGCCATGAAGGGCCTCGCCAAAGCACCAGGTGCAAAAGCTCCCGGCGCCAAGGCACCCGGCAAGGGGCTCGGAATGGCCGGCGGGGCCAAGGCTCCCGGCGCCAAGAAGGCGGCTCCCGCCGCAAGCGCGGAAGCTCCCGCTGACGAAGCTGCTGCACCGGCAGCACCTGTCGCAAAGCCCAAGGGTCTCGGCTTGGCAGGCGGGGCCAAGGCACCCGGCGGCAAGGGACTGCAGATGAAGGGCGCCGCCAAGGCACCCGGAGCAAAGGCCGCTGCCGCGCCGGCAGCGGAAGCTCCGGCTGCTGAGGCTGCTGCACCCGAAGCTGCTGCACCCGTCGCCAAGCCGAAGGGTCTGGGCCTGGCGTCCGGCGCCAAGGCACCCGGCGGCAAGGGACTGCAGATGAAGGGTGGGGCCAAGGCTCCTGGTGCAAAGGCTGCTCCTGCTTCTGAAGCACCTGCTGCTGCTCCGGCAGAGGCTCTGGCAGAGGCTCCGGCTGCACCGGCAGAGGCTCCGGCCGCCGAGGCGGAAGCCCCGAAGGCTCCGCCTGCTGCCAAGGCCGGCGGACTCGGATTCAAGTCGGGCGCAAAGGCTCCCGGTGCCCGGAAGGCAGCTCCCGCTGCGGCCCCGGCGCCGGCTGCAGAGGCCCCGGCTCCCGAGGCCGAACCTGTGAAGGCAGAACCCGCTGAAGCGCCTGCTGAGGCGTCCGCACCCGCGGAAGCTCCGGCGCCTGCTGCCGCGCCGCCCGCCCCCAAGGCAGGCGGACTCGGATTCAAGGCCGGCGCGAAGGCTCCTGGCCGCAAGAAGTAAGCGCACCACACGCGAATGCCCTCACCGTCACGGTGAGGGCATTCGTGTTTGTGCGGGAGCCTTTGCCGACCGAGCACCCTTTCCCTCGACCCGACACACCGTCCAGCACACGGAAACCGGTGCTCGCCCTGTGCAAGTGGTGCTCACTCCCCCGCCAACTCGAGGCCGGCGTGTCAATCGGCGACAAGCATCACCGCACCGCGCGCACGCCCGACGCCCCTTTCCTGCTGCCGGCCGATGACGTATCGTCCCGGAGCGATGCCGGTCGCGCCGTGCTCCGGGTGGATGAGGTACGCGGTCACTCGGGTGTCGAGCATGCCGAGTGCAAGGCCCCGAGCATCTTTCACCGGCGTCGACCACGTGCACTCCCCTTCGTCTGCAACCAGACTGTGGGGGTTCCCTCCCGCCGCACTTCGCAGCAGTTCCACGCCGGAGAGCGGCACTCTCACAGAGCGTGTCCACGGCAGGGGCGCCACGATATTTGCGAGCAGCGAAAACGGGATCACGATGAGATCGCCTTGCGCCTGGAGTCCGTCGATCACAGGAATGGACACTTCCTGGTCCAGGTAGTCGAAGACATCGAGGCCGGTGAGGGTGGTGAGAGCGGACAAGGTCATGTTCGAGTTCATAAGTATCACCCAGGGTTTGAGGATTGAGGGTTCGAGGATTGAGGGTTCGAGATTCAGGTTCGACGAACGAGACGGGAATAGTCGGTACCGGTGATGCCGTAAGTCCATCCGGCGGCATCCAAAGCGGAGGTAAACCATCCGGGTACGTGAAGGCCGTATCGACGCCGATGCCCGTCGCGTTCGAGAGAACCGTTGACCGCGAGGAGAATCCGTCCACTTCGACCCCAGCCCTCCGGCGACGCGTAGAGCTGCAGGAGGCAACCGGCGTTACCGGGATCGTCGGTTTGGTCGACCAGTGTCAGGTCCGCCAGCTCGATGTAGGAATCCCACCCGATCCGCTCGATTGCACATCGACGGATCTCTACATTGCGCTCGTGTGCGATGCGTTCGGCGGTGGGATCGAGCACCACCCAGTCGGGAACGATCGCTCCGTGTAGAACGAACGCCTTTGTACCGTCTACGAATTCGATTGCGGGGGAATCAGAATGATGCAAGCGTCGTGCCCCCTGCGCGCTGCCCGGTATCGGTTCGGCATGTAAGGCGGTGGGTCGTTCCGCCATGATGCACGCGTCGTCGAACGCCCACCACCACCCGGTCGAGTCAGCCAGTGCGGTCTGCACGTCGAGGAGTTCACGGTCTTCCGAGCGGAAGGTCGCAAGACCGAATCGATGGCATGTGTCGTAGTACGCGATTCGATGTGCGTCCTGCTGCCCGTACCAGGTCACTTCCCCGGCCACCGGGGTCAACATCGTTCGTATCGCAGCTGCGACGCCGTCGAACAGCGTGGTGTGCAACGATTCCCAAATGGACGCCCTGATCAGGCGCTCCCCCTGCCGGCGTTCCATCTGCCAGCCAGTTCTCCGACATTCGATTCGCGCGTCCATGCGTCGGCGCGAAGCCGCAAACATGCTCGCGATATACCCGGAAGCGCAGTCGAGGCCGGTGCCGTCCAATGACATCTTGGTCGACAGTCCTTCGGTGACGATCAGGTCCGAACCAGCAGACGGCGACGGGACCCAGACGAACTCCGGTTTCGGGAGCCCGGAGCGTCGATACAGTTGCGCGACAGAGGCTTCTGCGGTGTTTCGATCAGCAGGACGAGTACACAATCCGCGTTCGAGCCACACGTCGCGGATCTTTTCCAGGGCCAGACTGTCTTCATCGAAGAGATTGAAGTTCTCGGGCAATGTCGCTCGATGTGATGCCGACGAGCGAATCGGTGCGGCGCTCACGCGACGGTGGCGGAGTCCGCCTTTCCTGTAGTCATAGTTGAACAGCCTGGCACGCGAACGCTCCGGACGCAAGGGTTTCCTAGAGCGCGACACCGGGAACCTGCCACCGTTTCCCCATACCGAACACCCCCTCCAGCGACGCGAAACCGGTTCGAACTGTGGACAAGTGGTGTTCACTCACGGCTATCCACACCCCCGGGGTCACGGCTTCCTTTCCAGCGCCGGGCACAGCAAGATCGATCGACATGGGGGAACAGACACATATCATCCGCAGGCCGGACCAACTGTCGATCGGTCGCACCGATGCCGAGATCCGACAGGCCTGCGCTAGTGGAACCTGGGCCAGAATCCATCGGAGTGCGTACGTGGACAGCGGCCACCTGTCCCGCCTCGACGCATACGGACGACATCGATTGCGGGCAGAGGCCGTGGCCTGCGCCGCTTCACCCGGTGCCACTGTCAGCCACGTCTCGGCTGCGGTTCTGCACGGTTTCGAACTCTGGAACACTCCGCTCGAGGTCGTTCACCTGTCCCGGAACCGGCGAGGTGGTGGCCGAAAGTCCGCTCGACGTCATGTGCACTCGACATGGCTGGCGGACAACGAGATCACCGAAGTCGATGGGCTGCGCGTCACGACTCCGGCACGAACTGTTGCGGATCTCGCGAGGACACTCACTTTCGAACAGGCTCTCGTCGTAAGCAATTCAGCGTTGCACCGTTCAAGGTTGACCAAGGACGCGGTTGCAGCCTCGCTGGCACTCAGCCCGAACCATCCGCGCCATCGACATGCGCTCCACGCGCTCACCGCGATGGACTCCCGCATCGAAAGCGTCGGTGAATCACGGAGCCTCGCATTGTTCCTGCACGAACACCTGCCGCTCCCCGAACCCCAGGTCGACATCCACGACGCCCGAGGGTTCGCCGGCCGCGTCGACTTCCTGTGGCGTGAGCAGCGCACCATCGGAGAGTTCGACGGCCGCATCAAGTACGGCCGACTGGTGCCAGCCGGTCGCAGCCCCGAGGACGCGCTCTGGAACGAGAAGCTCCGCGAAGACCGACTCCGTGACGCAGGGTGGGAGGTCGCGAGGTGGACGTGGGCCGACCTGTCGACCCCGTCACTGGTGGCAAGTCGGATCCTGGCGGCCTTCGCGCGCAGCCACGGGGCCGTCAGCTACTGATCGCAGGCTTCCACAGCTCGAGCGTCGGAATGCCGGGTGGAGTGAATCCGAGCACCTGCCCGTAGAAGGACAGCTCGGCGCTGCGTGAGCTGATGATGGTCGACTGCTTGCGGAATCCGTGAGATTCACCCTCGTAGGCCAGGTACGCGTGCGGAATGCCCTTGGCCACCAGAGCATCCCGGAATCGCTCCGCCTGCGAGGGTGGCACGATCGGATCGTCGAGACCCTGGAGAAGCAACACCGGGCAGTTCAACCCGTCGACGTTGTTGAGTGGAGCACGTTCCGCGTACAGGTCGGCAGATTCCGGCAGCGGGCCGATCAAACCGTCGACGTAACGCGATTCGAAATCGTGAGTTTCCTGCACGAACAGGTCCAGTTCAGCCACGCCGAAATAGGAAGCACCACAAGCGAACACGTCGGACGTCGTCAGTGCGGCCAGAACGGTCCAACCACCGGCGGATCCGCCTTCGATGGCAAGGCGGGCCGGATCGGCAAGCCCCTGCTCGGCCAACCCGTTGACGGCGGTGACGACGTCCTGCACGTCGACGACACCCCACTGACCACGCAATCGATTACGGTACTCACGTCCGTAACCGGTCGACCCGCCGTAGTTCACGTCGACGACGCCGATTCCGCGGCTGGTGAAGAAGGCGTAGACGAGGTTGAGGGCCGGTGCGACGTGCGCCGTCGGCCCACCGTGAACAAACGCGACATACGGCGGTCGTTCATCGTCGAGCCCTTTGTATCGCGGACTGCGCGGCGGATACGCAACGGCGTGAACTTCTCGCCCGTGTCCGTGAGCCACGACGGCTCGCGCTTCCGGAAGGTAGGCAGACTCGGGCAATTCTTCGACCGACGAACGGATTTCGGTGAGTTCGCCGGTACCGAGGTCCAGTTCACGTAGCGCGCCCGCCAGTTTCGCGCCTCCCGAGATGAGCAGTAACCGATCGCCGCGAACTTGCATGAGGCCGATGCTGGTGACACCCGGGGTCGCGATGTCGCGCAGTTCCCCCGACGCCGGGTCTAGTACCGCCAGCATGTCGGTTCCGACGGTGCGTGCGGTGAGCAGGTGCCCGTTGCCGAGTTCGACGAACCAGCGCCCACCGAAGCGCCACTGCGGGCCACCGAAATCCGCGTTCACCGGGCAAATCGGGCTGATCTTGCCGCCGACGCGATAGATGTTCCACCAGCCGCTGCGATCGCTGATTGCGTAGAGTTCGTCGTCGGTGATCCACTCCGGCTGCAGGACGGACTCTTCAAGTCCGCCGATCAGCACGGAATACGCCTGAGCGACGCCGTCGACGAGTGGAGCTACCCGCAGTTCGGTACCGTCCCAGGGCATTTGCGGATGGTTCCATGCGATCCAGGCGATCTTGGTTCCACTCGGCGAAAGCCTCGGTGACGAGAGGAAGTCCGAGCCGCCGACGATCGAGCGGATGTTGCCGGAACCGTCCAGCGGAATCGCGCAGATATCGCGAGTGATCGCCCCGTCCTCCGCGTGCGCTTCCCGAACCGCCCACACCTCGCCGTTCACGATCTGCAGGTCTGCGTATCGCAATGCGGCCGGCGACGCCGGTTCGGGCGTCAGAGCCCGTGGAGTGACTCCTTCGAGGATGTACACCCGTTGATCGGAGAATTCACTGAAGACCAGTTTTCCGGACTCGGTGACCGTCCAGGCGCCACCGCCGTACTCGTGAACCCTGGTACGCGCGTTCCACGGCGCGGGGAGGATGTCGACGGGTTGGTTGTCGAGACCAGATCGACGGATCGAGGTCCGACCACCCTCGGTCGGACGAAGTTCAGCCCACCAGATCTCGTCACCGACGTATCGTCCACCCTCGACAGGATGCCCACCTGCAGCCAGATCAGCTGCTCCGATCGGAGAAGTCCACGATCCGTACGGGGCTGCAATCTGCTCGCTGGGGGTCATCGCTCGACAATAGCCAACGGGGCGTGCGACACGGTCCCCGACAATGCACTTGCACAGTGGTGGAATCATGTAACTCGTGAGCACACCAGAACCCGTCCGCCACCGTCAGCCGCAGCGCGAGCTGGAGCAGTCGTCGAAGCTCCAGAACGTCCTGTACGAAATCCGTGGACCGGTACACGCGCATGCCGCCCGGTTGGAGGCGGAAGGACACCGGATCCTCAAGCTCAACATCGGCAACCCGGCACCGTTCGGATTCGACGCCCCCGATGTGATCATGCGGGACATGATCGCCGCCCTGCCCTATGCACAGGGCTATTCGGAGTCGAAGGGCATTCTGTCGGCGCGGCGCGCAATCGTGACGCGTTACGAGCTGGTTCCCGGCTTCCCCGAGCTCGACGTCGACGACATCTACCTCGGCAACGGTGTTTCCGAGCTGATCACGATGACCATGCAGGCCCTCCTCAACAACGGCGACGAGGTTCTGATCCCAGCACCGGACTATCCCCTGTGGACTGCGATGACGAGCTTGTCCGGAGGCACGCCCGTCCACTATCTCTGCGACGAGGCCAACGACTGGAATCCCGATATCGCCAATATCGAATCCAAGATCACCGACAAGACCAAGGCTCTCCTCGTCATCAACCCGAACAACCCCACGGGTGCGGTGTACTCGATGGAGGTTCTGCAGCAGTTGGTCGATCTGGCACGCAAGCATCAGCTTCTGCTGCTCGCCGACGAGATCTACGACAAGATCCTCTACGACGACGCCAAGCACATCTCGCTGGCAACGCTTGCCCCTGATCTGCTGTGCCTGACGTTCAACGGCCTCTCGAAGGCCTACCGCGTCGCCGGCTACCGCTCCGGCTGGGTGGCAATCACGGGCCCGAAGGATCACGCGGCCGGCTTCCTCGAGGGACTCGATCTCTTGGCGTCGACCCGTCTGTGCCCCAACGTCCCCGGACAGCACGCCATTCAGGTCGCCCTCGGCGGTCACCAGAGCATCGAAGACCTGATCCTGCCCGGCGGCCGCCTGCTCGAGCAGCGCGACGTCGCTTGGGAGCGATTGAACATGATTCCGGGCGTTTCGTGTGTGAAGCCTCGCGGCGCGCTCTACGCGTTCCCTCGTCTGGATCCGAACGTCTACGAGATCTACGACGACGAGAAATTGGTTCAGGACCTGCTTCTCCAGGAGAAGATCCTGATGGTTCAAGGCACCGGGTTCAATTGGCCGAATCACGATCACCTTCGGATCGTCACCCTTCCGTGGGCCCGAGATCTCGCCGTGGCCATCGAGCGATTCGGCAACTTCCTCACCAGTTACAAACAGTAGATTCTCACGCTGAATCCGGCTGAAATCGAGTAAACAATTCGTTGTACAAATGCCCCGTAAACGTAAAACTGCGGGGCATTTGTGCGACCTTGGTCACATTTTTCGCAAACCAGGCGGTTTGATTGACTCTTTAACTATTTAGTGACCTGCCCCGATGTGAAAACGGTCCAACCGGTACGTGATTCGTTGTGAAATTGGTAGTTGGACAACGCGCCAAATCGGTTTGAAATTGGGTACATTAGTTAGCAGCACTTCGGTGCCGCGAGCACCTGGTATCCCTCCCCCCCCTGTGGATACCAGGTTGGTGGCGGGGACAACCCCCCCTGTTCCCCGCCACCCAGCTCGACCAATCCCAGTTTCACAACCCCTCATCGGTAGCACCGGTTTTCGCCGACTCTGCCTTGCAGCGACACTGCCTTTCACCGACACTGCCGTCAGAAGCTGACCATTCGCTTCGGAGCCGATAACATTGCACCGGTGCAAATCCCCAGTCCGACACTCAGTTTCCGATGAGTCACGGCCATGGCCACGGTGGCCCCATTCAGATCGGCCCCACCGCATCACGCGTCGTCATCGGGTTGCTCGTCGTCATCGGCATGGTCGTCGTCGCGGCAGCTGTCGCACTGTGGCCGGACAAGAACACCATTCCCGTCCCACTCCCCTTCCAGAATGCCGACGGCAGCTCGGTGGAAACCGAGGCGGGCACCGTCACGATGCAGGATCTCGGTGACTGCGGAAGTTCCTCCGCCGGAAGGGTATTCGTCGGTGCCCCGCAACCGCCGCCTACCTCCGCCTACCAGTGCCAGCGAAGTATCGTCGATATCGAATCCGGGCCGAATGCCGGAACGAAGACATTGCTCGAGGTCATTCCGGGCGCCGGTCAGCCGGACCTTCGCGTGGGTGACCACATTCGCCTGGTGCGTCAGACCGACCCGAACGGAAACACGCAGTACTCCTTCGAAGACTATTCGCGTGGGCTCCCGCTGGCGTTGATCGTCATCGCGTTCGCCGTCGTCATCATCGCAGTCGCACGGTGGAGAGGGCTGCGCGCACTCGTCGGCCTGGTGATCGCCTTCGGCGTAGTCGTCGGGTTTCTCCTACCCGCTCTGCTCGACGGCAAGCCTGCGATGCCGGTTGCGCTGGTCGCCGGGGCGGTGATCTTGTACGCGGTTCTCTATCTGGCGCACGGGGTCTCGCTCAAGACCAGTTCGGCTTTGCTCGGCACCCTTGCCGCCATGGTGCTCGCCGCGGTTCTCTCCTACCTCTGCATTGAACTGACACACCTCACCGGTTTGTCTGAAGAGCAGAACACCAATGTTCAGACCTATATCGAGCACATAGACATCACCGGCCTGCTGCTGGCGGGCTTCATCATCGGCTCGCTCGGCGTTCTCAACGACGTCACCATCACCCAGGCATCCTCGGCATTCGAGTTGGCCGAACTCGACAAGCATGCGTCCCGTCGAAAAGTCTTCGGCGGTGCGATGCGGGTCGGACGTGATCACATCGCCAGCACGGTCTACACCTTGGTTCTCGCGTACGCGGGTGGGGCGCTGCCACTGCTACTGCTCTTCAGCGTCAGCGGGCGCCCACTTCAGGACGTCCTGGTCGGTGACGCCGTCGCAATCGAGATCGTAAGGTCCGCTGTCGGCGGAATAGCCCTGGCGCTTTCGGTTCCACTCACCACTGCCATCGCCGTGATTCTCGCCCGTCCGCCCGGTAGCGCGGTCAAGGCCGGCCCCACGTCAGGTGGCCGACACTCCAAACGCTGAAAGCGAGCCTCAGAGTCCGGGAATCGCTGGGAGAACCGGCAACAGAATCGGCGGAAGCCCCGGGATGTAGATCGCCGGCGGTGGCGGCGCGGGCGCGGGCGCGGGCGGCACGTAAGTGTCCTGCACGACTGGCGGAGCCTCGACGACCGGAGGGGCTTCCTCCGTCGTCGTCGGGGGCGCGGTCGTTGTGGTCGTCGGCGGCGGAGTAGTCGTGGTCGTCGGTACCGTCGTGGTCACCTCGGTTGCCACGGGTCCGGCGTCCTCGGAATCGAAGACCTTTCCTCCGTAGCCCAATCCCAGCCCCACGATCACGATCGCCGCGATCACACCGGCGCCGAGGCCCGCGAACCGTAGCGGGTTTCTCGGCTCTTTGGATGTCGATTCAACGGGTTGTGTCCCGGCGAGCCAGGACGGGTGTGCGGCCCCTGCCCCGGGTGCCTCGCCTTCGTACATCGCCGAGTACGCCTGGGCGTCAACCATCACGGCCTCGGTGTCTGCGTCACGTTCTGTGCCGAATCCGTCCGTGGCCTGGTCGCTGTCGGCGACCACGAGATCTGCGGCCGGATCGAATCGTTGCTCGTGTCGGTTCGGTCGCGGCTGAGGCAGTTCCGCCGCGTAAGGGCTCGGCACCTGTTCTTGCGGAACGGACTTCGTGCCGGAAGTGACTTCGGACAAGGCATTTGGCCGCTCCGATTCCGCGAGCGTTGCGACCCCTCCGTGGCTGAACGCCTGAACCGGAACGGGTACCTCCGCCGGGGTGTGGATCGGATACGGCGCAAAGATCGGCGCTACAGCCGGAACTTGAACCGGGGCAGATACCGCGCGCGCCGATGGCGTCATCGACGACTCCGCGATCAGCGCAGCGCCTTGAGCAGTCACGAGTTCCGGCTGCTCGGGCGCGATGAGGGGGCACTCCAGCCACGCGGCGAGGGTCGCCCGCACGATCGGAATGCGTGCACCGCCACCGATCAGGAGAATCGCGTCGGGGTTACGGCCGGACGTTGCGATGACCTCTCGTATCTCGCGTGCGAAGGCCTCCACCGACGTGACGACCAACGAATCGAAAACTTCCCGCGACAGCAGGAGAAGCCCGCCGGGGCCGGGCAGGCACACCGCACTTCGTGAGGACAGCTGTTCCTTCGCGAGTCGGCATCGCGCCTGCAGTTCGGCATCGCCGCCCGGGTCGGCCGGCGTAGCTATACGGCGACGCACGGTCTGATCCGAGTAGACGAGCTCGTCGAAGTGATCTCCACTGACCCGCGTCGACCGGGCGGTGACGACGGTAGACCGTATCTGCCTGTCCACAATGCTGATCGTCGATCCAGAACTACCGATGTCGACGACGACGAGTGTGCTCTGGTCGGTCAACGCACCGGACTCCTCGAGCATTCGAAGCGTCGCGATTACTTCGGGAACCAGCTCGAAGTTGTGGATGCCTTTCTGTTCGAACGCTGTTTGGAGTGCTCCGGCCTGTGCTTGATCCCGGTAGGCGACGACCGTATTGCTGCCGAGGTCGGCATTCTCGGTCAAGGCCACGCCGGTTGCCTCTGCTGCGACTTCCTCCGGAATCTCGCGGCCTCGATCGACCGCTCTGGATCGGAACACCGGACCACTGTGGTCGGGCGTCCCCGGGCGCGCCAAACGCACAGCGCTGGCTCCCACCGTCACACCCAAAACCAAGTTCATGATCCACCTTCGTCGACCGTCGACGGGTTCCGTCACCAGACCCCGTCATTCCCCGGCCGGAAGTCTACCCACTGGGCATGGTCTGCGAGGTTCGCGCATCTCACCTAAGGCCTTCTCGCAGCTATTTTTTCGCTACCTGGACGTTCGACCTACCGCCCCAATCCGCGATAGTTCCAACCGGCGGCGCGCCACAGGTCCGGATCGAGGCAATTTCTGGCGTCAACGATCACCCGCCGCCGAACGAGTGGTTCCAAATCGGCGGGCATCAGTGAGGCGAACTCGTCCCATTCAGTGGCGATCAAGACCACATCAGCATTCCTGCAAGCTTCTGACGTGGAGGTTGCGTAGTGAAGGGTGGGAAACAGTCGGCGAGAATTATCCATTGCCTTCGGATCGAAAACGGTGACCGCCGCCCCGTGCAACTGCATCATTCCTGCAACGTTGAGCGCAGGCGAATCGCGTACATCGTCGGATTCGGGTTTGAACGCGGCTCCCAGCACCGACACGTTAGCTCCCAGCAAACTGCCATCGCAGGCTGCCGTCACCAGTTCCACAGCTTTTGTCCGTCGTCGCATGTTGATGCTGTCGACCTCGCGGAGGAAGTACAGCGCCTGGTCGACACCCAACTCCCCGGCGCGTGCCATGAACGCCCGAATGTCCTTCGGCAGGCAACCACCGCCGAACCCCAAGCCCGCATTGAGGAATCGTCTACCGATCCGAGCGTCGTACCCGAGAGCGTCGGCCAACATCGTGACGTCGGCGCCGGTCGCCTCGCACACCTCCGCAATCGCATTGATGAAGGACACCTTGGTCGCGAGAAACGCATTCGCAGATCCTTTGACCAACTCGGACGTCGCCAGATCGGTCACGAGGAAGGGCACCCCTGCGTCCAGTATCTCGGCATACACCTCGCGAAGAACGCCTTCGGCGTTTCCCGGCCGGTCACGATCGATCCCCAGAACCAACCGGTCAGGGCTCAAGGTGTCCGCGATGGCGTGTCCTTCACGCAGGAACTCCGGATTCCAGGCCACTTCTACCGAGCCACCCGCCGGCGCAGTCGCTCGGAGCCGCTCGCCGAGAGCCGCTGCCGTGCCTACCGGCACCGTCGACTTCCCGACTATCAGCGAAGGCTTTCGCAACAACGGTGCCAACATGTCGATCACCGAATGAACATGACTCAGATCTGCGGCGTACTCCCCCTTCTTCTGGGGCGTCCCCACACCGACGAAATGGATGTCCGCAAAATCCGCGGCATCGGAGTAGGAAGTCGTGAACTGCAGCCGACCCGACGCCAGATTCTTCTCCAGCATGTCGGTCAGACCCGGCTCGAAGAACGGGACCTCCCCACGAGACAACTTGTCGACCTTGGACTGGTCGATGTCGACTCCCAGCACGTCGTGGCCAAGTTCGGCCATACACACTGCGTGGGTCGCCCCCAGGTATCCCGTTCCGAACACGGTCATCTTCATGTGTTGTTGGTATGCGTCCGAACTTTCCGAAACGCGTACGCCAGGTGGGCGCGAAACCAACATCGGGCGTACGACGAGTGCGTCGCGTGTGCAACCTATGCTTCTGCCATGCACGTTCTCTTCGTTTGTACGGGAAACATCTGCCGATCACCCACGGGCGAACGCCTTGCACGTGCTTATGCCGCCGAAGCCGGGGTCACCGGATTCACCGCCTCGAGTGCCGGAACCCGGGCGATGGTCGGACACCCGATCGAGCCAACTGCTGCGAGGGTTCTCGCGGGGCTCGGCGGCGACCCCACGGAGTTTCAAGCCCGACGCATGACAGCAGCGCTGGCCTCGGACGCCGACCTCATTCTCACGATGACCGAAAGTCAGCGAGACAAAGTCCTGGCGATGGCTCCGGCGCGGCTCAAGCGCACGTTCACACTTCGAGAAGCCGCACGGTTGGGCTCGCTCGCAGATGCAGGAACTGTCGAGGACCTCGCCGCCGCCAGACCCCGATTTCGTGCCACCGAACCCGAGGACGTCATGGATCCGATGGGTAAGGAAGAGAACGTGTTTCACGAGATCGGACTCGAGATCGCCGATCTCCTCGGCCCGCTGCTCAGCCGACTTCGCTTCGGTGAGCGTTGAGCGCGGGCACCGCGGTCAACTGCGGTAGCGACTTGTCCGACTCGTAGTAGTAGCTGTACTCGTACGCATTGCGTCCGCGAGACGGCGTCATCGTGATGACAGTGCCCAGGACGTGCGCACCCACACTCTGTAGGTTTCCGACCGCGCGCGCCAGTTGATCGCGTTTCGTGGAGCCGTGTCGGGCGATCACCAGGGCACCGTCCGACATCGCGGCCAGGACCGCGGCATCCGTGACGGGTAGCAACGGCGAGGCGTCGATGATGACGTAGTCGTATCGCGCCCGCAGTTCCTCGAGAACATGTTTGGCCGTGTCCGTGCCGAGTAGTTCGCTCGGGTTCGGCGGGATCGGTCCGGAGGCGAGCACTGTCAGCCCGTCGAACTCGGTCGGCTGAAGCACATCGTCCAGCGTCGCTTGACCGGAGAGCACCGAACTGACGCCGACACTTCCGAGCAATCCCAAATACTTCGATACTCGCGGCTTCCGGAGGTCGCCTTCCATCAGGCACACTGATTTGCCGGCCTCCGCCAAGACGAGAGCGATGTTCACGGCCGTGGTCGTCTTACCTTCGGAGGGAAGCGAACTCGTGACGACGATGACACGCGGCGGATGGTCCACCTCGAGGAACTGAAGGTTGGTGCGCAACTCACGGAAGGCTTCGGCACTCACGGAACTTCCGTCACTGAAAGCGATCGCGTGATTGACTTCGACGTCCTTGTCGAACGGGATCGTGCCCACCATCGCCGAACCCGCGATCTCTTCTACAGTTCGACGATCTTTCACCGTGTTGTCGAGTCGATCACGAATCAACGCAAGCGCGATCCCCACAACCAGTCCCGCCACCGCGCCGAGCGCGAGGTTGCGCGAAGTCTTGGGTGACACCGGAACAGTCGGCTGTTGAGCCTGCTGTTCGACGACCACACGTGCAGGCGGTGTTCCGCCGTTCTCGGGTGTCTCCAGTTCCTTTGCCAATGCCACGAATTCGGATGAGAGAGTGTTCGCGATCTCGCGTGCGAGTTCCGGTGACGCGTCCTTGACTGCGAGGTCGATCAACACAGTGTCGGGCGCCGACGTCGCAGTGACCTTGGAGGCCAACTCGTCAGCCGACATCCCGCCGACCACCCTCGGTCCCAGTTCGTCGATCGTCCGCTGTGCGAGTGTTCGGCCGGTCAGGAGTTTTGTATAGGACAGAACTCGCTGCTGTGAAAGTTGACTGCCCTGCAGTGCCTCGTTGACCGAGGTACCCGCCGACGTCGAAACGAACAGCCTCGTCGAGGCCTGGTAAACGGGCGTCGAAAGAAGAGAAGCGCCAAGGGCTCCGAGGATTCCGAGCAAGGTTACAGCAGCGACGATTCGCCATCTGGCTTGCAATATCTTCAGGTAGTCGACAATTTCCATCTTGATGTCTCCTTCGGCTCACGCATGTCCACTGCGGGTCTGAGCGGTCTTTGCCGGTCGGACCGCGAGGGCGAACCGGGCTTTATCAATTTCGATATAGATCAGCTGCGACGGACGAGACGTCCTGTGCTCACGGGCGTCCCAGTCCGCGGTAGTTCCAACCTGCGCCTCGCCAGGCGTCGGGGGAAAGGCAATTGCGCCCGTCGACGATCACTTTCTTGCGAACCAACGAATCGAGATCGGACGGCTGCAACTTCAAGAATTCGAGCCACTCGGTCAATACCAGGACGACATCGGCACCTTCGCAGGCCTCCAATGCATTTGCCGAGTAGGTCAGCGTCGGGAACAGCGCGCGCGAATTGTCCATGGCCTTTGGGTCGTACACGTTCACTGCAGCACCTTGGAGCTGAATCTGACCCGCGACGTTGAGCGCCGGCGAATCACGAACGTCGTCCGAGTCCGGTTTGAACGCGGCACCCAGAACTGCGACTCTCGCACCGAGAAGCGATCCGCATGCCTCCCGCGCCAGTTCGACCATGCGTGTACGTCTGCGCATATTGATGTTGTCGACTTCGCGCAGGAACGTCAATGCTTGGTCGGCACCGAGTTCACCGGCGCGAGCCATGAAGGCGCGGATGTCCTTCGGCAAACACCCTCCGCCGAAACCAATTCCCGCGTTGAGGAATCGACGTCCGATCCGAACGTCGTGCCCGATCGCGTCGGCGAGCACTGTGACGTCGGCGCCCGCAGCCTCGCACACTTCGGAGATGGCGTTGATGAACGAGATCTTGGTGGCCAGGAAAGCGTTCGCTGACGCTTTCACCAACTCCGCCGTCGCAAGGTCCGTGACGAGAAACGGAATCTCCTCATCGAGTAGCTCTGCATAAACTTCGCGCGCAACAGATTCCGCTCGACCGCGGACATTTCGATCGACTCCGAGCACAAGTCGGTCCGGGTGCAACGTGTCCTGGACGGCAAATCCTTCACGGAGAAACTCGGGATTCCACGCGACTTCGACGCTGTCACCGATCGGTGCCAGTTCCCGCGCGCGCTTACCGAGCCGTTCCGCGGTGCCCACCGGTACCGTGGACTTTCCGAAGATGACCGCGGGTTTGGTGAGCAGCGGCGCCAGCGTTTCGATCACGGCATCCACGTAGACCATGTCCGCGGCGAACTCACCCTTCTTCTGCGGCGTACCGACCCCGAGGAAGAACACGTCCGCAAATTCTGCAGCTTCCTCGTACGACGACGTGAACTTCAGTCGCCCTCGATCGATGTTTCGTCGTAGGACCTCGCCCAACCCTGGCTCGTAGAACGGAACTTCACCTGCTGCCAGTTTCTCCAGCTTTGCCGCATCGACATCCACTCCGAGGACCTCGTGACCGAGTTCGGCCATACAGGCCGCGTGTGTCGCGCCCAGGTATCCCGTGCCGAATACTGCTATGCGAGTGCTCATGTTGCTCGATCTGCTTTCTCGAGAGTGTGCGAAGTGTGTTGATGGGAAAAGTGATTCAGGTACGTACGGCACCGATGTTGTCGCGGTACCACGAGATCGTCGACGCGATTCCTTCGCGCAATCCGATTGTCGGCCGCCATCCGAGTTTCCGAATCATGCTCACGTCCAGCAGTTTCTGCATCGTTCCGTCCGGCTTCGAGGTGTCCCACCGCGTCTCTCCGGTGTATCCGACCTCCGTGGCGACTATCGAAGCGATCTCACGAATTGTGTGGTCCTCGCCGGTTCCGACGTTGACATGCGATGCACCGTCGTAGTTGTCGAGCAGATGCAGACACGCCGACGCCAAGTCGTCGACATGCAGGAATTCACGTCGCGGATTGCCACTCCCCCAGTTGACAACCGACTGGACTGCCGACGACTGCGCCTCGTCGTAACGCCGAACGAGGGCGGGAAGTACGTGCGATCCGTGCGGCGAAAAATTGTCTCCCGGGCCGTACAGGTTGGTGGGCATAGCTGAGATCCAGGGGCGACCATGCTGCCGCCTGGCAGCTTGAACATGGAGTATTCCCGCGATCTTTGCTATTGCATAGGCGTCGTTGGTCGGCTCGAGATGCCCGGTGAGCAGGTATTCCTCCTTGATCGGTTGCGGTGCCAATTTCGGGTAGATGCAGGATGATCCGAGGAACAGGAGACGCTCGACGCCGTGTGCGAGGGCAGCGTCGAGCACGTTCACCTGGATGCGCAGATTCTCCGACAGGAAGTCGACGAGGAAAGTGCTGTTCGCCGCAATCCCCCCAACTTTTGCTGCTGCGAGGATCACGTTGGTCGGCTTTTCGCGGGCGAAGAAATCGAAAGCAGCTTCCCGGTCACGTAGATCGAGTTCGGCCGACGTCTTTCCGAGCAACCTGGTGAAGCCCGCAGATTCCAGGTGTCGCCACACCGAAGAGCCGACCAGACCTCGGTGGCCGGCCACGTAGAACGGTGCGCCTCGATCGAGTGGTCGCGCTGCGAATGAATCACTCATCGCGTCGCCGACCAGTCGGGAAGTGCCGGAGTGTCGATCCACGGTCGCCCTTCGTGTTCGAGCGCTTCGATGTCTGCCTCGACCATGATCCGGGCCAGTTCGGGTGTGTGCACGCCGGCCTTCCAACCGAGTTTGCGCTCGGCATGACTCGGATCCCCGATCAGTGCGTCCACCTCGGTCGGCCGAAGATACCGTTCGTCGAATCGAACGTGGTTTTCCCAGTTCAGACCTGCATGTTCGAACGCGACGGTCAGGAAGTCGCGCACCGAGTAGTTGCCACCGGTGGCGAGCACAAAATCCTCAGGCTCGTCGACCTGCAGCATGCGCCACATTCCCTCCACGTACTCCGGCGCATATCCCCAGTCGCGAATCGCATCGAGATTGCCCATGTACAGATGATCCTCGATACCTGCCTGGATGCGTGCGACCGCGCGCGTGATCTTCCGCGTCACGAATGTCTCACCACGCCTCGGGGATTCGTGATTGAACAGAATTCCGTTCACAGCGAAGATCCCGTATGCCTCACGATAGTTCTTGGTGATCCAGTACGAGTACACCTTCGCCGCACCGTAGGGCGAACGTGGGTAGAACGGTGTCTCCTCGTTCTGCGGTGGCGGTGTGGCACCGAACATCTCGGAACTCGACGCCTGGTAGAACCGGCAGTCGAGTCCGGCCATCCGAACCGCTTCGAGTAGTCGGATCGACCCGACGCCAGTGGTGTTCCCGGTGTGTTCGGGTTCGTCGAAGCTGACCCTGACGTGAGACTGCGCAGCGAGGTTGTACACCTCGTCCGGCTTGATCTGCGCGAGTAGTGTCACCAGGCGCGCTCCGTCACTGAGGTCACCGTAGTGAAGAAAAAGTCGAGCATCCGCATCGTGCGGGTCAACGTAGATGTGGTTGATCCTCGAAGTGTTGAACGTCGAGGATCGACGGATCAGTCCGTGAACCTCGTAGCCTTTGGAGAGCAGCAACTCGGCAAGGTAAGAGCCGTCCTGCCCCGTGATTCCGGTAATCAGTGCGCGTTTCATCCTGCGTTCCTTCCGTTGCGGGACAGCCCGCCTGATAGTTGCGAAACCACGGTTGTGGTCCGTAGTCCTCCGAATCGCTCGGCAGTCTTGATCTCGCTCATGCGCGTCCCCCCAAACGGCCGAAGACTTTTCGTATGTCACGTGATGCCAGCCGTATGAATGTCGAGTTACCGAACAGGTAGCGCCGCCACAGACGTTTGGGTTCGGATACAAGTCGATACAACCACTCGAAACCCGAGTTCTGGACGAAAGATGGTGCCTCCGAAACAGTTCCGGCCAAGAAGTCGAAGGCCGCGCCGACACCGACGGCCACGTAGTCGGTTCGATCCGCTATCGCCTTCGTGACAAAGTCCTGCTTCGGCGCACCCAGACCGACCCACACGATGTCCGGTGACGTCGGATCGACCTTCGCGATGATGTCGTCGACGAACTCCTTGCTGAACGCGGCAAACGGCGGGGCATATGTGCCGGCCACCTTGATTCCCGGGTATAACTCCTCGACTCGATCCGTCAAGAGACCCAACGTCTCTTCTGTCGTGCCGACAAAATGGTGACGAAGGCTGTAGCGGCGTCCCTTGTCCAGGGTGGCCTCGAAGAACGACGGACCCCGGACTGGTCGAACACCGACGTGATCGGCGGTGCCGCCGATCAGGCGCATCACCCAGCTGACCGGGGTTCCGTCTGCGAAGTTCACACCGGGACCCTTCAAAACCGCGGAGTAGTCGCGATCACTGTGCGCCGCCGACACGCAGTAGGAATTCGACAACCTCACGGAGACTCCGGTTCCGGCTCCCTCTCGTCTGTCGTTGACCACCCAATCGGTAGCTCTCTCGAGATTGGTCGCGGCAAACGGAATGCCACCCACCTCGATGACCTCGAACGGACTGCTCATCTGTCTCACCACTTTTCCGAGTTCGTTTGTCGACGTTCATTGCACTGGCCGTAGCTGCGCGACAAGACCGATGTCAACCGGGACCGAGTCCAATCACGTTGCGGTTCAAAGAGAGAAAGCTCGGTCTCGACAATCGATCGAGCGATACGAGAGGCGAGAGTCGACGCCGGAGCAACCGGGATCGTCACGGCGTTCCTACCTGCCAGTGTCGGCACACCGCCGAGATCCAAACAGACCACCGGCAGGCCCACCGCAGCCGCTTCGGCCGCCACCCAGCCGCCCGAATCGTGCATGCTCGGGAAGAGCAGAGCGGAGGAGGCCCCCATCTCGCCCACCACTTCCGATCTGTCGCGCCATCCGCGAAGCGTGATCTGACCGCGCCGATACGGAAGCGACTTCTCGATCCGCCCGCGGGCGGGTCCCTCCCCGACAAAGGTCATGGACCACTCGGTACCCAGCTGCTCGAGCGCATCCAGAATCAGGTCGATTCCTTTGTATTGCAACAGTCTTCCTACGAACAAGAGTCTTCGTTTCGGTCTGGGTACCGCTTGCTTCTCGATTCCGTCGTAGCCCAGAACACAATTGGGTTGGACGACGACATTGCGTGCCCGCGGTGCGCCACGTCCGCTGTCGGAGTTCATCGCGATGAAAGTGTCAACTCGTCCGGACATGAAGATGTGTGTCAGTGACCGAACGGCTTTCGTCGAGCAGGTTCGAACTACCGTGGATGCCAGATACCGCATACCGATGCGCTTGGCGAGCCGCATCGGCGGGTAGGTGTTGCCCCCAGCAGGCCCCCATACCAGTCGTACTCCGCCGGCTCCACCGAACAGCACCGGTGGGGGCAGCCAGTCGGAGGCGAAAGTTGCATGGTGCAGGACGTCGAAGTTTGCCGCTTCACGCCGAACGAACAGTGAAGTGTGCCAGAGCCATCGGAGGTATCGACCGTACGATCCGGCTTCTTCCGCGGGCAAAGTCGCTATTCGCACGACACGAACCTCGCAACCGAGCTGTTCACACTCTGATTCCAATGCGGGAGCCTCACCGGAGCGAGTCACCACCGTGATCGACTCACACAGTTCGGAAGCTGCCGAGAGAAGCGCCCAACCCGCACCGGATTCACTCCCCTGATTCGGATCGCAGGCGTATGCCGTCATCAACAACCGTGTCATCGCGCTATCACCAGCCTCTGTGCGCGCGGCGTCCGAGAATCGCTGCGGCTGAATCGCTCTGAGAACCAACCGATGTTGCGTGCACCGTTGTCGAGAACCACGCGCTTGATCCGTGGACTGATCAAGGCAACGGGGATCAACGTCGCCGACGCGAGTACGAGCAGAGCGCGTTTGGCACTCTGAGCCGCCAACAGTGGCAGCTCGAGCTGTCCCTGACAGACCGCGAGGATTCGTCCGTTGTTGACATACCGGGCGAAGAGCCAGGAATCCCGACGCCGATCCTCGTCTACCGGTTCGTACGCAAGCGCCTCGTCGCACCACACCAACCGGACACCGCCGGCGCTCATCCTGAGCGTGAACTCGGTGTCCTCGCCGCCAGGTAGATCCCAGTCGTCACTGAAGTTCAAGCCGTTCAAAGCCTTCAGGTCCAACAACAGATTTCCAGCGCCTGCAGACGCAACCGGGGTGCCGGTCGAATGGCGAACGCGAGTGTGCAATGGAAGTTCCGAGGCAGGCAGACCCACCGGAATCACAGGACCGGCCACAGCACCTGCGTCGAAATCTGCGGCGCAGGTGAGGAGATTCGACAGCCAGTCGACATCGACGTACTCGTCGTCGTCGACGAAGACGATGTAACGACGATCTCGTGCACGGGCGAGATCGACCAGCGCACGTCGCGCCGGAGATACCCCGCCGAATCCGAGATGCAGTCGTTCGATCCCGTCGGCAACATACGTCGGCGTGGTGGATTCCGGATCGTTGTCGCCTACTACGACCTGGGCGGAGGCACCGGAAGCCTGGATCGATGCCCGGACGCTCTCGATGCAGACAGCCAGTTCCGATTCACGACGAAAGGTCAGAATCGCCACTACGACGCCGTTGGGATTCTTCATGAGAGGTCAACTTTCGGTCGGGCGTCACGGTTCATCGAAACCAGAAGTGCGACGCTCGCGCTGGCGCACGCCGACACGGCCAATGCTCCTGCGACGTATACGGCGCTGTCGGTCAGTCCCGCCCCGAGAACGATCAGAAACTGTAGAGGCAACAGCATGGCGCGAAATGTGTTGAGGTTTGCGGTCTTGTCCACGACGCGGATCGAGGTACCGACGCCCAGAAGAATCCCGTTGAACGCCACCGCCAACCCGCACAGCAGAATGACCGGTATCAAGTTCGGAAAGTGCGGCCCGACCAGATGATCCATCAATCGCACTCCCGAGAGTCGAATCTCGAGCGTGAGACAGATCAGCGAAACGCAGATGATCGAAACCCAGAAGATCTGCAAGCCCACTCGGCGGCCGAGTGCCATGCACTCGCTCGGGCTCATCGCTTCGACACCACTGCCGAACTTACGCATCAGAATTGGCGAGATGCCCGCGAACATCAAGGACAGCGGACCGAGCAGTGTCTGGGCAGTTCTGATCTCACCGATCATCGAGATCGACGCCACCACAGTGAGTATCAAGAACATCGCCTGCTGAGCAGCTGATCCCATCAATATCTCGATCGCAAACGGCACTGATCTATATCGGTGAGTGCGCGAGTACCTGATCGACGGTACCGGCGGTACCAGACGCATGGATGCGTGACCGAGAGCGAGCGCGACGAAGACACCGACCGTATAGGTCACGAGTGCAAGTGTCAGATTCTCGACCAGGAAAGCTGCAATAAGGACGAACGAGAGTGTCACGATCTGTATCGACACAGAGATCCAACTCGCACCGTCGTGCATCAGCATCGTGCGTATCACGTCCAACACCACGAAACCAGCTGCAGCCAAGGCGTATACCGTGAGATTCATCGAGTCCGAGCCGGCGATCACGAACAGTGCCCACACCGATGTCACCGATACCGCCGCCAGCACGATCGTGGGCGCCAACGCCGGTCCACGCTCGTCGGACCCCGCCCCTCGCGACAGCCAGACGTCGACGCCGATCGCTCTCCCCAGTGCCAGTGCCAACAGACCCGCCGATTGAATCACGGCAACCTGGCCGACTTCGATCGGACCACCGAGTCGTGCCACCGAGGTGAGAACGACAAAAGTGAGGACGCTCGAAAGCCCTTGATCGGCCATGAATGTCACATGCCGAGTGCGATCTTTCACGATCTCACCTCGTCGATGAGCTCACGCATCGACGTCGCCGCTTTGCGCGATGTGAAGCGATTCGAGTAGTGACGATAAGCGGATCTGCGTATCGCCGATCGATCGTCCGCTCCGAAGATTCGATCGAGGGCCTCGCGTATCGACGACTCTTCCAAGGTATGGAGAGGCGTTCCGCCCGGTCCGACGATGTCCGCGAGTGCACCGTTGGTTGCGTAGATGACCGGGGTGCCAACCGACATCGATTCGATCGCAACGCGTCCGAACGGTTCTGCCCATTGAGACGGCACCACGGACGCCGCACTGTCGCGAAGTATCTCGATCACATGTTCGTGCGAAGTGAATCCGGCCAGCGTGACGTTGTCGAGAGCTGCGCTTATGCTGGAGATCTCGCCGTACTGCGGTCCGTCACCGAGAACTGTGAGCGAGGGACTTCCAGCGCCCTGCGGCCAGTTGCGCACCAAATCCAGGACGCCCTTCTCCGGTGTCAGTCGGCTGACGCACACAACCGAATCAGTGCTCCGAAACTCGGGTTCATTTTCTTCGAATCCGAAGTTCGGACGAACCACGACGCGGCCAGAACTGATCAGTCGTCCTTCGACCAGACGTGCTGTCATCGCGCTCGTTGCGACGAACCTGTGCTGCTTCCACCCAAAGACGCTCAGCTTGACCGCCGTAGCGCTCAGGTAGCAGACAAGGCTCTGAAGTCGGCTGTTTCCGTAGCATCCGTTGCGGACACAACTCGTGAAGTATTTGGTGGAACCGCATTCGGTGCACGTGCCATCTGCGCGCAACTTGGCTGACGGTGTGGCGAGGCGATAGTTCCGAACCGCCTGCAACGTAGGAATTGCGGCGGCTCTTAAGGCCACGAGCAACGAAGCCGAGAACGCCGGCCAGAGATTGTTCACGTAGATGACGTCGGGGCGCTCCGAACGGATGATGCGCAACGCATCGACGAGTACGCGAGGACTGAACACTGCGGTGACTGCCGCCCACGGTCCCCGGGAGATCTTGGAATTCTCGGTGGTGCACTGAACCGTCTCGTATCCGATCGATTTCAGGAGCTTGGATTCGTTGGCGAAGCTCTGCTCCTCACCACCCGGATTCCGATAGATCGCATGGAACATCAAGGCTTTCGGCGGCGTGAATCCACCGGCGGACGTCGGGTTCACTTCAGGCTTCGAACGCGCTACATCGAACGACTTGTACATCTCAGTGACCTCCTCTTCGCTCCGGAGCGAACCTGTACGCGTCGTTCTTGTCGCCACGAACCCCACGGATCGACAACTCGGCGTTGCCCGCACTGTGAGAGCGGTGGGTCGAGGGTCCGTACGGCGCCAGGAAGACCCATGCGATCAGCCACATGGCGCCGAAGAAGAGCGTCGACTCCGTCAAGTCCATCGAGAAGACGAGAACCATGATCGCGACGACGGCGATGTACTCCGTTCTGCTGCGGGCTCGCCCGAGCGCCGTGCTCAGAAGCAGGTAATAGCCGGCCAACAGCAGCAGGAATCCGATCCAACCGATCTGCAGCCGAATGTCGAGCATTCCGTTGTGTGCGCTGGTCGCCGGAAAGGACAGCTTTGACCGAATCATCTGCCCCACTGCACTGTCCGGCGCCCACACCGAGCCGAAGCCCCATCCGAGCAGAGGCCGCTGTTCGGCGTAGTAGTCGGATACCGTCCAGAGATGTAACCGGCCGGTCAGCGTGACATCTCGCGAGAGTAGCGCCGCGACATCGGGTCCGAGCACCTTCATCGCGCCGGACACCCCGAGGTACAGGCCGATGATCACAGTCGAGGCGAGGTGAGCGTTCGGTGTCCGTCGAAAGCACCTCAGAGCAACCATTGTCGCCAGCGCAATCCCCGCAGCAACGAGACCGGTCTGGCTCCGGGCCTCGAACAACACGATGCCGGCGACAGCCAGCGCCGCCACCCACGGAATACGCTTGACGTCGGGAAGCATGAGCATGACACCGACAAGTACAACTTCGATGGCAGCCATTCGTCCCAAAGTGTTCTTGTGCGTGAAGATTCCGCGATAAGCAACGGCGCGGGTGTCCACGTCGATGCCAGTCGAAGGATCGAGGAACACGACCATCAACGACAGCACGAGAAGTACCAGCAAGGTGAGGGCAACAGTCCGCACTCGCACCGCGAAGGTCAACTCACGGGCGACGATGATTCCCGTGATCGCCAGGCACACGACGACGATGCCGGCGACGGCGGAGTTCCGGGGCAGTGTCGACCAGTACCAGCTGGTTGCCGGGACGCCGGCCGAGATCATAAGCGTGAAGACAGGCCACGTCGTATTGCGTGAGAATCGCCGGTCGAGGAAGTAGACCAACGCAATTGTCGCCGAAAGAACGGCCGAACCGTGTACGAGCAACGATCCGAGCGCTGTCCTCTGCGTGTACGCCTGAAAGGCTCCGCTCGCGCCGATGACCGCGATCACCAATGCCGTTCGCAAGATCAGCGGATTGTTCGGTGCCTCATTTTCGCAAGGCGCCGGTACCGCCTTCTTGTCAGTAGGCGCCATCACTTCCCACCACCGCCTTGAGCGTCTTCGCGACGATCATGACGTCACCCATCATCGACCAGTTGTCGACGTAGGAAAGATCCAGGCGGACAGTGTCTTCCCACGAAAGATCAGAACGTCCGCTGACCTGCCACAGGCCGGTGACACCGGGCTTGACCAGTAGCCGACGACTGACCGCGTCGTCGTACATCTCGACCTCGCGCCGAAGCGGTGGCCGCGGGCCTACAACGCTCATCTCACGCCGGAGGACATTGACGAACTGGGGCAACTCGTCGATCGAGTATCGGCGCATGAATCGACCGACCGTCGTCACACGCGGATCGTCTCGCATCTTGAAAAGCACTCCGGCGCCTTCGTTCTCCTTCATCAGCGCCGTGACCTGTGAATCCGCATTCTGGACCATCGAGCGGAACTTGAGCATGGGGAACGGCTGACCGTCCAACCCCATCCGCTCGGACTTGTACAGAACCGGCCCCTTGCTCGTGAGCTTGACGGCGATCGCAGCCGCCAGTAGCACCGGACTGATCACGGCGAGTACCACGGTTGAGAAGACGATGTCGAAGGTCGTCTTCGTGAACTTCTGCGCGCCGTGATAGCGCGGACGCTCGACATGGATCAGCGGAAATCCAGCGACCGGGCGCATCGAGAGCCTCGGCCCGGACACATCCAGAATCCCCGGTGCGACAACAAGGTCCACATGATCGCGCTCGAGATCCCAGGCCAGCTTGCGCAGCCCTTCCGGTCTGAGTCGCTCCGACGCCGTCACCGCCACCGTGTCGGCACCGACCTGTTCGAGTGCGTCGGTGACACTGTGCTCGTCTCCGAGCACCGGAATGTCCCGACCGTTCACTGTGACAACTTCGCCCACGTCTCCTCCGTAGCCGGGTACGCAGACTCCGACAACTCGGTATCCATGGGCATCGTCGCGCTCGAGGTTGCGTGCAAGATCGACAACCGCCCCTCGCACACCGACCACAAGTACGGCAGTTCGAAATTCACCTCGGGCTCGCTCACGAGCAATCACCCGTCGCCAGATCCAACGACTCGCGATCAAGGCGGTCAATCCCATCGGAAACGCCACGGCAAGGAACAGGCGCGCGATCTCCAGGTGAAGGAGAAGGCTGGCGATCGCAATCAGTCCGAACAGGCGGAGCGTTCCGACAGCGATCAATCGGTACTCTTCAGGGCCGCTTCCGATCACACGAGGAGATCTGGTCCGAAATACCCTCAGTACGGCAAACCAGCCGATAATCAGGGCGAAAGACAGTGCGGTGTAGCTGAAATGGCCGAATGCTTCACCGTCGACGACATCCGCGTCGCTACCGAATCGCCACCATTGAGCCAGAAACACAACTGCCGCAACGATGATCGTGTCGGTGATCGCCAGACGACGAAGATACGCAGATTGCCATTTCCTGCGTGCGGAAACTCCACCGGCCCTCTCCGGCGTTACTCGTCGGTGTTGTTGTGGCCGCTCTTTCGTGGGCGCGGCCATCTCGAGAACCATCATGTGTTCAGAAACCTTTCCCCATGCACAGAATTCGGCCTGAAGATGTTCACCGGCCGAGGTCCATCGGACCGCCTTGCCGATTCCCGAAACTTCGACAGCGAAGCAACTGCTCCGCATTGCTGCGTTCAGTGCGTATGGTCGCATTACGTGCGCCTTGCAGTTAACCCGGCGACTATTGTCAGGCCTCGGCCCAACTGTCGATTATTGCGGCATTGCCGCAGCTCACACCCCATGATTGAAGCAGAGTCCACTAACAACCCAAACACAGGACGATCGGCGATTTCTCCTCGCCCGCTGACGTCGCCGGCCTCGATATTGCCAGGACTCACATCTTGGCAACTCTTCGGCTAGCTGGTCAGTACCAGTGAGGAGTTTGCCACATTCCGGACAGCGTGGCAATGGCGCTTTCCGAAGTTCTTCCCGACGCCAGCATTGACGTCAGTTATTCACCCTCCGACAAGAAGGAGTGAACATTGCTCACCATTACCATTGCGTACCTATAGTTTTCATCGCCTAGCCCATTTGGGCTCCGCGTTTGGACGGAAACCAGCACGCGGTTGGTAAACACTCTGCAATCCATACTTTGATGCGCTCAGCGTCGACTCAGCCCTGGACGATTGTTCGACACTTCGCCTCTGGGCGTCTTACCTACTCCTGGCCGGCATTGCGCGAACCTACGATCGGGCGACACCGAGAATTCAGACATGCAAAAGGAGGAGTGTGGACCGCCAGCGATCGCCGGTGATGTCCTGAAATAGTTGCAGCACAGCCCAATTAGGGACATGCGAGTTGCGCAGCCGCTCGGCTGCAAAGCGGGGCGACTGCTACCGATGGCTATGGCTATGGCCATGGCAAACGTGTGTGGCCGTGTAGGGTCAACGGACGCTCGACACGCTCGTTCGCACCCAGTAGCGGAGCGTGTCTCTCGAACAACCGACATTGCGGGACAACTGATCAGCTGGGCGCACGCTCTCGAGTAAACCCCCGCACGCTTCGATTGCCTTACGCGAAACCGGGTTCCTTTCGTCGCAGGTAACCAGGACGCGACTGAGCCCCACCGGGTCGCCGACATACGCGAGCGCCTCACCCAGAGCAGTCGACGCTATCCCTTTCCGGCCCTCCGACCGACGGACCCGTGGCCGATATGACCACCGACATCGGCCAAGAACTCGTTCATGCTGAGTCGCAGCTGGCCGACAACCCCCGCACCCGCTGTCCAAATCCATCGAGGGATGCCAGATCGACATCTAGGCGTTGCGAAACTCTCGAGGCCGAATCGGGCTGGTCCGCCTGCGGTCCGCCACACTCGCTACGCGATTCCAACCAAGACGCCCAAGGCCCCGTCGGGCGCAACCAGATCGACAGTCATAGAGGCACTGGTCAAGCAGGGACAGCTCAGACCGCAGCGTCACATCCCGCATGCCCGTGCCTACCCAATTACTGCGACGGCCGATGAACCCGTATTCCGCACTGCGCGTCGCAGACTCAGAGGACCCGACTAGAGAATTGCGTCCGATTCACCACACAGAGAAGGGCCCTCGAGCATTGCTCGAGGGCCCTGTGAGGCGTCGGGATTTACCGTACGACCAGGTCAGATGACTGTCGACGTGACCTTTCGTTCGCCGACTGGATTGCTGTCCACGGACCCTTCCACGGCCACGTCAGCGACAACCGGATCGGAATCGTAGTAGTACTTGTACTCGTAGACACCACGACCGTTCAGCGGGGTCATCGTGATGACAGTACCGAGAATCGTCGCGCCCACACTGTGGAGATTGCCGACCGCCCTGCTCAGCTGTTCCCTCTTCGTCGTGCCGTGACGAGCAATCACTAGCGCACCGTCCGCCAGCGCTGAAAGAACTGCAGCATCCGTAACCGGAAGCAACGGCGAGGCGTCGATGATGACGTAGTCGAACCTTCTGCGGAGATCGGTAAAGACCGCATGGGCAGTGTCAGTGCCCAGAAGTTCGCTCGGGTTCGGGGGAATCGGACCTGAGGCAAGAACCGTCAGGTCAGCATTGCTCGTGACTTGAAGTACGTCGTCGAGATCTGCTTGCCCGGCCAGGACCGAGCTCAGACCAACGCTTCCGATAAGTCCCAGATACTTCGAAACGCGAGGCTTACGGAGGTCACCTTCGACGAGACACACCTTCTTGCCTGCCTCGGCTAACACGAGTGCGATGTTCACCGCAGTCGTGGTCTTTCCCTCGGAGGGAAGAGAACTCGTAACGACGATGACACTCGGTGGGCGATCCACGGCCAGGAACTGCAGATTGGTTCGCAGCTCGCGGTACGCCTCGGCACTTGCGGAGTTGCCCTCGTGGAAGTTGATCGCTTGATGAACTTCGCGTTCCTTGTCGAACGGAATTGTTCCCACCATCGCCGCGCCGGCGATGTCTTCGACCACCTTGCGCTCTTTGACGGTGTTGTCCAGGCGATCACGCACCACAGCCAACCCGATCCCCAGCAGAAGCCCGATCGCGGCACCGAGCGCCACGTTCCGCGAAGTCTTCGGCGACACCGGTTCCGCGGGAGTTTGTGCTCGCTGTTCGACAACGACGCGCGCAGGTGCTGTGCCACCATTTGCGGGCGTACCCAGATCTTTGACCATCACCACAAACTCGTCCGAGAGCGCATTTGCGATTTCACGTGCCAGTTCAGGCGACGCATCTTGCACGCTCAAATCGAGCAGTACTGTATCCGGCGCCGATGTGGCGGTCACCTTGGACGAAATCTCCGCAGCGGAAAGCCCGCCGAGTCGATCGGGCCCGACTGAATCGATCGTTCTCTGTGCCAGTGTCTCGCCGGTAAGGAGCTTGGCGTAGGAAGTGACCAACTGCTGTGAGAGCTGGTTACCTTGGTAAGCCTCGTTCACGGTTGTTCCGGTAGAAGTCGACACGAACAGGCGCGTGGAAGCCTGGTAGATCGGCGTGGCAATCAACGAGGCGCCCAATGCGCCCAAGATCACGACCACAGTGACGACAGCGACTATCTTCCACCGTGCCTGCAAAATCTTCAGGTAGTCCCGTACATCCATCGTCGAATCTCCTTCGGCTCGAACACGTATCACGTCTTCGAGTAGTAATCGACAGCCGCTGTCGAGCCGCTGCACTCAATGCAGGCTGAACGAGGCAGCCAATCTTCTATCGCGTGTCCCTGCGTCACAGCGCGAGGTATTTGCCGAAACAGCCAGGGGGGAGAGTCCTTCACGGCATCTCACACATCTCACTTCCTGGCCGATGCATGATCGGGAAGTGGCGAACACGCGACACTGACAAACCCGCGACACTGACATCGGGCCCACTCACACATCGCGCAGAGCAGACACAACGTGCAGCCAGGCTGAACTCTACTGCGTCATTGGTCTTTTCACCACCGCAACGGAGCCTCGAAACTTCCTAGACATCGTCAGTCGACTGTGCCGACCATGAAAGGGTCACATACCACAGCGGGCCGTAGGACCAACGTCCGTCGACGACCAACTACGCAACTTGCCGCCGGAAGTTGATGCATACCAACCGAACAAGGCAACATGCCCCTCACCCTGTGATGCACGAGCGGCTATCCCAGCATCTCCCCCGGCCACAGCTCGCTCGCTGACGGACTTTGGTCCCGGGCACACGGCCACTTCCCCTCGATGCCTACAACACCCACCCTCCGTGAAGGTTTCACCGGTTTACGGCCTTCCGAGACCTCGGTAGGTCCACCCTGCGTCGCGCCAGGTGGTCGGTTCCAGACAGTTACGTCCGTCGATGATGACCTTCTTGCGGACGACAGGTTCGAGGTCCGACGGCAACAACTTTCGAAACTCGGCCCACTCGGTCAGAACCAAGACGACATCAGCGCCTGCACACGCTTCAAGTGCGCTCGAAGTGTAAGTGAGGGTGGGGAACAACGCCTTCGAGTTTCCCATCGCCTTCGGGTCATAGACATTGACGGCAGCGCCTTGCAGCTGAATCTGCCCGGCAACGTTCAGCGCAGGTGAGTCGCGCACGTCGTCGGAGTCAGGCTTGAAGGCTGCACCGAGAACCGCCACATTGGCTCCGAGTAGAGAACCACACGCTTCTCGAGCCAGTTCGACCATCCGAGTACGACGACGCATGTTGATATTGTCGACTTCGCGTAGGAATGTGAGTGCTTGATCTGCTCCCAGCTCACCAGCACGTGCCATGAAAGCACGGATGTCCTTCGGTAAGCAGCCCCCACCGAAACCGATTCCGGCGTTGAGGAATCGCCTACCAATTCTCTCGTCATGGCCGATGGCATCGGCAAGAACGGTCACATCCGCACCTGAAGCCTCGCACACCTCCGAGATCGCATTGATGAACGAGATCTTCGTTGCCAGAAATGCATTGGCTGATGCTTTGACCAACTCCGAAGTCGCAAGGTCGGTCACAACAAAGGGAATACCTTCGTTCAAGAGTTGCTCGTACACTTCACGCGCAATCGATTCCGCACGTCCGGGTCGATTGCGGTCGACCCCGAGCACAAGCCGGTCCGGGTGAAGCGTGTCTTTCACCGCGTAGCCTTCCCGGAGAAATTCCGGGTTCCACGCCACCTCCACGTCTTGTCCGGCAGGCGCCAGTTCCCGTGCCCGCGCACCCAATCGCTCTGCTGTACCGACTGGCACAGTTGATTTCCCGAAGATTACGGTCGGCCTGGTCAAGAGGGGTGCGAGTGTCTCGATCACCGAATCGACAAAACGCATGTCGGCCGCGAACTCCCCCTTCTTCTGCGGCGTACCGACGCCGAGGAAGTGGATGTCGGCGAACTCTGCGGCCTCCTCGTAGGAAGCCGTGAATCGAAGACGTCCCGCGGCTATGTTGCGGCGCAGTACTTCCTCGAGTCCCGGTTCGTAGAAAGGAACCTCCCCAGCTTCGAGCATAGCGAGCTTGTTCGGATCAACATCCACCCCGAGAACCTCGTGACCCAACTCGGCCATGCAAGCTGCGTGTGTCGCCCCGAGGTAGCCTGTGCCGAATACCGCAATACGAGAAGTCATAACGATGTCTGCCTGTCGAAGTCGAGTTTACGTCGAATAATGCTGTAGTACTTCATGTCCTGATCGAATCGACGTTCTGTCGATACCACTCCACGGTCGATGCGATCCCCGCACGAAGATCAATCTTGGGCTGCCACCCCAAATCTCGAAGCTTCCCGATGTCAAGCAACTTCCGCGGCGTCCCGTCAGGTTTCGAATGATCCCATTCGATCTCGCCGTCGAACCCGATCTCGTCCGCCACGATCGCAGAGATCTCCGCGATGCTCTGGTCCTCGCCTGTACCAACATTGACGTGTTCTGCTCCGTCATAGTGGTCGAGCAAATGAAGGCAGGCATCCGCCATGTCGTCGACGTGGAGAAACTCGCGCCTCGGCGTCCCGCTGCCCCAGTTCACGACTGAAGCAGCTCCATCGCGGCGCGCGTCGTCGAAGCGTCTGATGAGGGCTGGCAGCACATGAGAGCCCTTGGCAGAGAAGTTGTCACCCGGGCCGTAGAGATTGGTCGGCATCGCGGAGATCCACGGACGCCCGAACTGCTTTCGAACAGCCTGTACCTGCAGGATTCCCGCGATCTTGGCGATGGCATATGCATCGTTCGTCGGTTCCAAATGACCGGTCAGCAAATATTCTTCGCGAATCGGTTGAGGAGCGAATTTCGGGTAGATGCAGGATGATCCGAGGAACAGCAGGCGATCTACGTCGAACTCGGCCGCCGCGTCCATCACGTTCACCTGGATGCGAAGGTTGTCGGAGATGAAGTCCACCGGCAGTGTGCTGTTCGCCAGTATCCCGCCCACCTTGGCTGCCGCGAGGACCACGTTCTTCGGCCTCTCGGCGGCGAAGAACTCGAACACGGCACCGCGGTCGCGAAGATCGAGTTCGGCGGACGTGCGACCGACAAGGCGATTGAAACCGTCGGCCTCCAAACGACGCCAGATCGCTGAACCCACGAGTCCACGATGGCCCGCGACGTACACCGCATCGTTCCGATCGAGGGACTTCTGCGCGTACTCCCCCGTCATCGGGCATGCTCCCAATCCACCAGGTTCGGGCGGTCGATCCAGGGCTTGCCCTCACACTTCAGAGCCTCTATGTCCGCATCGACCATGATTCGAGCCAGCTCGGGGGTATGTACAGTCGCCTTCCAGCCGAGCTTCTGCTCCGCCTTACCTGCATCTCCGATCAACGCGTCTACTTCCGTCGGCCGCAGATAGCGCTCGTCGAAGCGCACATGATCTTCCCAGTTCAGACCCGCGTGCTCGAAGGCCACCGTCAGGAAATCCTTGACCGAGTAGTTACCGCCTGTCGCGAGCACGTAATCGTCCGGCTCGTCGGCCTGAAGCATCCTCCACATTCCCTCCACGTACTCCGGCGCGTAGCCCCAGTCGCGGATTGCATCGAGATTACCCATGTACAAATCGTTTTCCAGGCCGGCCTTGATCCGCGCCACCGCTCGCGTGATCTTGCGAGTTACGAATGTTTCGCCTCGCCGCGGAGATTCGTGGTTGAACAGAATTCCGTTCACGGCAAAGATCCCGTACGCCTCGCGGTAGTTCTTGGTGATCCAGTACGAGTACACCTTCGCCGCACCGTACGGCGATCGCGGATAGAAGGGAGTCTGCTCGTCCTGCGGAGGCGGTGTCGCACCGAACATCTCGGAGCTGGACGCCTGGTAGAACCTGCATTCGAGACCAGCCATCCGGACTGCTTCGAGCAGCCTGATCGACCCGATTCCCGTCGTGTCACCGGTATGTTCGGGCTCGTCGAAACTTACCCGTACATGGGACTGCGCTGCGAGGTTGTAGACCTCGTCCGGGCGTATCTGTGCGAGAAGAGTGACCAAACGCGCCCCGTCGCTGAGATCTCCGTAATGAAGGAACAGTTTTGCATCCGGCGTGTGGGGATCCACATACATGTGATCGATTCGAGCTGTATTGAACGTGGACGATCTACGAATAAGTCCGTGGACCTCGTATCCCTTGCCCAGCAACAACTCCGCGAGATAGGAGCCGTCTTGACCGGTGATGCCTGTGATCAGTGCCTTCTTCATTTCTCTCCTTCATGTATGTGCGACTTCACGATTTTCGGGCAGCTATTCACACGGTCACGCCTGCCTCCACCGCCTTCTCCATGCTTGAAATTCGCCGAACCGAAATATAGATACACGGAATAACCTGGAGTACAACCATTCCTGCGGATAGTCCCAAGTAGAGTGCGGCGGCTCCGAGTTCAGGAATCAGGGATATTGCCAATACCATTCCGACGAGGCCGCTCAGCCAGACACAGAGGACTTGCAACCATAGTCCTCGCGGGTCCATGAGGAACATCGCCGCCGGCTGATGCACCGAAACAACAAGGATGTAAACACTTCCGGCCAAAACGGTTGCCAGCGGGACGACAAGACTTCCACCCGAGACAAACCGAATTCCCGGATAGCTGATGACGACCAGAGCAAGCGCAAATACGGCGCCCACAGTGCCGAGAAGTACTATATGCTGGGCGAATTCACGCACCCGAAGTGTCCCGATTCGGTATCGCTCGCGATATCTTGACCACAAGTTCTGGCCCATCACTCCCAAGATAGCCAGCAGGGGTCCAGCGAATTGCGCCACCACCGAATATTGTGCGACGTCTTCGACCGTTCCAAAAGTGGAGATCAGCAACCTATGGCTCTGGAACCCGACAACCATGCCGATCGATATGAGAAAAAACGGAACCGCCGTTTCAGCTATGCGAACTCGCACCGGGCTTGTAAGACGCCAGCCGATCAACGAACCCTCATCGCCGGAAATCGATCGAAGCGCGAGAGCAAGGGTAAGAAATCCGACGGCGAGGTAGCCTGCGCACGGTGCCAGAACAAACAGGTAGGCCGGCGCCTGAGTAGTCCAACAAACCCCTATCACGATCAGTTGAATGATCGGACCGATCAACGCTGCGGTAACGACAACGCGCATCTTTCCGCAACCCTGCAGGATGCGTGACCCCAAACCCAATGGAATACCAACTGCCGCAGATACAATCACTACTGTGGCCAGCGCCGACGCATGATCCATCTCACCGACTGCGCCTAGAACTGGCACCCACAGCCCCATCTGATAGAACAGGAACGCGAGGCTTGCGACAGCGAGGGATACCAGAACGGTGACCAGACTCGCCCGCCGAAAATGGGATTGGAACGACATCCGATCGAGTGCACCACTTCGGTAATCTGCTGTCGCGTTCACCATGGTCGCGCCGATACCGAAGTCCGCGAAGGGAAGTAGATTCAACATGGACGCCATCAGCGCATAGAAGGCGTAGTACTCGACGCCGTAGTCCCGAGACAGAATTGCTATTACGGCGAAGTTCGCGCAAGCGCCGGCCAGCAGACCTACCAGTCGAAAGAACCCGGTCCCGCCCAGGTCGATCGACTTCGCCGACCTCACGTATGAGCTGACCACTGTGTTCACCCTCGTGTCTCCGAGGTTCCAGCGCCAGACACGATTGTGGACTGCTTCAGACCGCTGTCGCCGATCCGAGCGAGTACCTTGTAGCACGCGGCAACTGCTACCTTCACGCAACCCCGCCAGTACAAACCTTGCGCGAACGACGCTCGTCCCATGCGTGCGTTCGCAGCTGCGGCAACCGCCGATGCGCTCATCAGCCGAACTGGGATCCCCAGATGTCGCGCGTAGTGCCCCCTGATCGATTCCTTGCACAACAGCGATTTCTCAGGAGAACCAATGGATTTGCCTGCGTACATCGAATACACGAGGGAAACGGTGTTGTGTTGAACGACTCGGCCGACGACGGATAGACGAATGAACATTTCGTAGTCGTCGGCGTAACGCTCGACGATCTCCGGTACGTCCAGCGCAATCGCTGCTTCGTAATCGGCACGCCGAACCAGCGCCGCTCCCGGTGGAAACGGACCATACCCTTGTGTCAACAGGGTTCGAGTATTGATCTCGGAGTACGACTGATTGTTCAACCGACTACGCCCACGTGGGAGACTCGCCATCACACGTCCAGCGACGACTGCGCAGTCCGCCTGTGCAGAGAGAATACGCAAGGACTCGTGAATGCCGGGTGCGACCAGAAGATCATCCGCGTCCAGGAACACGATGTACGGTGCCGTGACGAGCGTGGCCCCCCGTCGTCTCGCGAGGTATGCACCCGCATTTGGCTGCGTCAGGACACGTATATCGTGGGCGCGACATAACGCGGCGGTACTGTCTGTGGATCCGTCGTCCACCACGATGACTTCCGAAGCGCCCGCATTGTGCGCGCTCTCGATTGACGCCAAAAGTGTGGCTTCCGCGTTGAAAGCTGGTATGACAACTGCGAATTCCGCACTTGATTGCGTTGTGGGTTCCAAATAGTCATCGGACACGAGGAGTCACCCCTGCTAGAACTCGTCTTTGAACACGGTCGGTTTTTGCGAGAAGCGCAACCCCCAAGGACACCGCATAATCGAGCCACTGCGCCCTGAAGACTGTAATTCCGGTCAGGGCGCGTGATCGCCGCATGTCCCGGTAATGATCCATCATGCCCCGCACCGAACCAGCGCCGGCCGAATCAAAGTCACAGAAGAACTCGGTCCACACGCGCGGTTGCGATCGGACCGCCATCTTCAACAGATACAGTTGGTCGGCACTGAGTCCGAATTCGGTATCGTAACCGCCGATCTCAACATGCAGCGACTTCTCGATCACACATGCTTGATGGGGAATGATGTTTCCACCTAGCGCGAATCGGGACAGACTGAACGGGATACGGCCACCGATTCCGATGGAACTTCCGGAGTCGTGGATGTTGCTCAGCCCGTAACCCCACCGCCAAGAGACGCCCCCTCCTTGATGATCTCGAGAGACTCTCTCCAGAACGTCACATGAATGGAACACGTCGGACGAGTGCATGAACCACAGCAACTCGCCACTCGCCAGTTCCGCACCGATGTTCATTGCGTCATAGCGACCGCTGTCGAGGCCTGTGTTCCACACTAACGAATCACCCAACGAATCAAGGTATTCGACAGTTCCATCCGTCGAACCACCATCGATCACGATGTGTTCGACTCCCTGTGCACTCTGAGCCCGGACGCTCTCGATCGTGCGGACCAGCCCCGAAAGATCATTCCTGGTGATGGTAATGACGGTGACCGATGAAGTCATCGAGAAGCCCCTATCGCGAATGCATAGGCGTCGATGAGTGCTGTACGCGAACTCATGACGTCCACTGTTCGGTTGAAATATTGTGTCTTGGCTTGAACAGTCGTTCGGTAGTCCAGGCAGTCGAAGTAATGTGTGACGGCCATTGACAGAGACTCCGCAGTATTGCCAGCGACTGGATAGCCAAGCGAGACCATACTTTTGATGTCACGACTGATCACCGAGACACCGACCGCGGCGGCTTCCGCAGCGGAAATCGGAGCGCCCTCCCAGGCCGCGGTATGGAGATACAGCGAACTGGCGCGCACTTCATCCAGCACCTGTTCAGCTGGAATCCAGCCCGTCACCCGAACCCCGGATTCCACGAGACTTTCTTTCAACCCGGCTTCGCCGTCTCCTACCCACACGAACTCGAACCTGCTCGACAACCTTGCTGCAATATCGGCGAACAGTTGGGGATCCTTTTGGGGAAATATCCTTCCCACCATCACTACTCGGCTTCTTTCAGCCGATGCTTCCGCTGTCCGAGGGCTGCTTGCGCGCAAATATGCGCCGTGATCGGTCGGGGATACATTGCCGACCACGATGGAGGTGGAGGAGTTCGACAACTCCGTAGTCAACTCGGCTTCTCGTCCACTCACGGCAACAACGCACTGACGCCGAATCGAGAGTAGCCCACGCTCAACGGACTTGTAGAGTACCCGCGCCAGGGGACTGACGTCGGTGCGCTCGAATGCGTAACAGTGTGGGGTGTATACGATTCCAGCTCGGTGCCCCGGGATGATCCGGGCGAGACCGGCAAGACTGGAATGCAGGTGGAGAACATCGAAATCTCCCCGGCGCACCATACGAATCGCGGACAGCAAAAGTGCGGCCAAACTTCCAGGTACCAATGTCACGCTGAGTTCGGAGGGGAAATTGTATGTGCTCTGCCCGGCCCGTTCGCGAGCAATCACGCAGTGATGCATTTCTGGCGTCAACGCCTGATAGTTCAAGATCGCGGTGCTTACACCTCCTCCGAGCGCTTCCGTGACATGCAGAACTTTCATCGCGCACCATCCCTCGTCAGGCCGGCATCAACATGTGAGCTTCGAATATCTTCCATCGCAAGGTCTTCCGTCTCCGAAGTATCAACTGATCTTTTCCGCATACCCGAGGAGCACAAGAGAAGAATGAGAGGGCACAGGAAGGGAAGCAGACCGGTTCGATACGGTTGGATGGGCGCCTCCAGAAATCCCACAGCGACCGTAGTTACGATCAGCGCCCATGCCAAGTATCGATTTTCCACGTCAGTGGTCAGCAACGCCCAGGCCGCAGCGACGACAAGCACGGCAATTCCGAGAAACCCGACGGCAACGCCGAGTTCTAACCAAATGTTGTGCGCGGCATAGTTGGAGGAGAAGCGATACGCGTTATGCTCCGTCCAATAGTTCGCGCCGTGACCAACATTCGGACTCTCCGAAATCAGCTCCTTCGCCCTCATCCACAAAGCACCGCGATAGGTGTAATCGCGGAGCCCGTAAACTCGGAACACTGGCACAAAAGAAATCACCAACGCAACCATCGCAGCTGCCAGAGCCACAACCCGCGACATGCGGTTTCCGATACCGAGGACTACGAGGTAGCCGAGAACCAGACCGATCATCGCTGTTCGACTGCCAGAAATTTCGATCACGATGAGGCTCGCCAGTCCAACCGCCGCAACTGTGATCCAGTGTTGCCGATACACGGCAACGACGCTCAGCAGTGCGACACACAGCCCCAGGAAGTTGCCATTGCCTGTGATCGATGACGTGAGCACTTGGCCCGCCACAGTGCACTTGTCCAACCGACAGGTCTCGACCACAGCCTCAGGCCAGACGACGAAAACCACAGCCATGCTCAGACAAAGCGCAAGCAGACCCTGGTAACAAAGACGGGGCCAGTTCAGTACGTCAACCGAGAGCGCGCGGCACCACAGGAGCGTAGGCACAATCATGAATATCGCTCCGACGACACCGATGTCCACGACCCCGAAGATGAGGATCGGCATGATCGCCACCGCCATGACCAGTATCGCGGGGATATAGGGGAATGAATCTCGGGACCCGAGAGAGGCGATGAAAATCGCGATTCCGATGACAATCGAAGGCACGTAGGAGATCACGAAGACCGCGGAGCCAGAAACTGGAAGGTATAGGGCAAGGACGCTACCTAACACCGCCTTGAAAAGGACCGGCCATATCACCGATACCCAAAACCAGATCCCGATCAGCCCGCTTCTGGTACCTGTTGAGGTTTGACGGCGGGTTGGCAACACCGTCACCCCACGTACACGTGCGATCAGCAAGAGAAAAACACTGGCAAACAACAGGAACGAGAGGTTCATGTCATTGGCCAGCCGTCGGCAGGTGGCATGGCACAGCCAGGGAGCCGAGTAGGCGTTCCCTCTGGGACGCGACGGCCTCGATGCGTGAATCGATCAGGCGCCAGTAAGTGGCTGGATCGTCTCGTATCGATTCCACCGCGTCGAGAACGCGAGTTGCCGAAGTCCGTCGGGCATCGAGAACGTACTGTTCCAACCCCAGATCATGAAATGCTCCCCATGATTTTCGTTCGTAGCCCAGGTGCACACTCGGCTTTCCGGCGAGCAATGCAGACAACGATCCATGCAGGCGTGTACTGACAACGACGCGATTCTCCGCGCTCTCCAGATAGTGCTGCAATGGCTTTGGGGTTCCCGAGGAGTATTTGACGGTGAGTGGAGTGTCATTGTTTCCGCCACCGGTGGACTGAATCGCCCATACAACATGATCTGACCGAGCCAAGTCGGACAGAGTGTTCTCGTAGGATCCAGGGCGGGACAGCTCACGTGCCACGACTACCGGGCCATGCGTGATCTCGATAGTACGAGGTGTACGGACCTCCGCCATCTTGAGAACCGCCAGATCCGAGATTCGTTCGACATTGGTCAGGTCGGCGAACAATTCCCGTGATCGATCGTCACGAACGAGCACCTGATCCATCGCCTTCAGTGAACTCGCGATACGCCGACGGAGAATGTTCGGGAACGGACCGATACTCTGCGGCAGATAGATCTTGCGCGCACGACTTCGTGCGGCAAGATCGAGTTGACCGAAATGCGCCCCCGCAGTTTTCAGGGCCTCGGAAACGGACGAACCCCGAAGGTATCCGCCCCCGACAGCGACTATCAAATCCGCTTGCTCGAACAGTATCCTGACAGGTGCCGGCCCGCCGGTGACGGTACTGGCCAGCATGGAAACACGTACGGATGCCTTCTTTTTCGGGTTCGGAATCCATGCCGACGTCCACTGATGAAACTTGACATGATTCGCGATCGGATGGTGGCGGAACGATTCGGCATCAGTGGCAATCACGTCGACGACAGAATCCGGCCACACCGATCTCAGCAATTCGAGTGTTTCCTCCACCAGCAACCGGTCGCCGGAGTTTTGAGCACTGTATGCGTGAATGACCAGGATGCGCGGGTGGTCACGATTGTATTCGGGCAACGATCTCACTCCTGGTCGTCATGGTTCGGGACGCCTGCAAACCCATTGAATAGGCGAAATCTCGGTACTCGTCACTCGATACGACGCCGAGGGCGGACCGAAGGCTGGCCGCGCCGGTAAATGTGAGCACCGGCCCGGAGGTTCGCAGATCCTCGAATGCAGGTAGATGGGCAGCAACAACCGGCCGGCCGCGCGCCCACGCCTCCCATACGAACACAGGGTTGAGTTCGTTTCGGCTGGGCATAAATGCCGCGTCTGACCAATCCAGATAGGGCACAACGTCATCGACGCGTCCTACTAGTTCCACCGTATGCGAAGAAGGCTTCGTATTGCCGAACCGCCGTTTCAGGTCTTCTTCTTCCGGTCCTGATCCCAAGATCTTTATTTCACACGGAATCTCGATATCTGACAGCAGTTCGGGAATACGATCGAAGCCCTTCTGCTTGGATAGACGGCCACAGGCCAGGAGCCGTAGAGGTGCCCCCGAAGATTCACGACGAATGGTTTCTCTCGAGTCAACTCGGATCAAGTTCGGCTCGTAAACAAGCCGAGCGTGCGGTCCGTAACGTCGTTGACGAATCTGACTCACGGCTGATTCCGAAGGTGCGGTGATCAGCTTTGCGTGCCGAAGTGCTTTACGAACGAGCATGTTCTCGACCAGGGAGAAAACGCCAGTTTCATCCGCACTCGGCAACTGATGGAAGGTCGCAATCAGCTCACTCGGAAGACGTTTGAGCAAACTCGAAACGCCTAGTGCGACATGGCTACCCCTCATCAGTGAATAGACCACATCCGAATGCTGTAGATGTGTTGCTATGGCACGACTGGCTCCGACCAGTCCGCCAGGACTCCTTGGATAGTCGAGCATGACGAACTCGTCTGCGAGGTCCGCAACCTCGTTGAAGTCGCGGCAGCCTGCAAACAAAGTGACCACGGTCGTATGTGTGTCGGTAAGCCCGCGCAATAACCCGCACAATGATTTCTGTGCACCCCCACCTTCCAACCAGGGCGCCACAACAAGCAACGACTTCAACTTTGGCGGTTCCGACACAAACTTCTCCTGGTCAATTTGCTCCATCACTTCCCAACATCGCCTTGAGCGCCTTCGCGACGATCGTGTTCTCGCTCGCCATCGACCAGTTGTCGACGTACGAAAGATCAAGGGGAGCTATGCCTTTCCACCGAGAACGTCACGAACTGAAGTCGGTCCCGAATCCGCATTCACGTCTCAGTACGCACCGTCACTGGCCAACACCGCTTTCAACGTTTTGCCGACGATCAATACATCACCCATCAGCGACCAGTTGTCGACGTACGAAAGGTCCAGTCGTACAGTCTCTTCCCAAGAAAGGTCCGATCGTCCACTGACCTGCCACAATCCTGTGATCCCCGGCTTGACAAGAAGTCGGCGACTGACAGTTCCGTCGTAGGCCTCGACCTCGCGGCGAAGCGGAGGCCTGGGGCCGACCACGCTCATCTCGCGCCGAAGAACATTGACGAACTGTGGCAGCTCGTCAATCGAGTAACGGCGCAAGAAGCGCCCGACCGGTGTAACGCGCGGGTCGTCGCGCATCTTGAAGAGCACACCGGCGCCGTCGTTCTGGGCCATCAACGACTCCACCTGTGAGTCTGCGTTCTGGACCATCGAACGGAACTTGAGCATCGGGAATGGTTTGCCGTCCAGTCCCATTCGCTCCGCTCGATACAACACCGGGCCCGGGCTCGAGAGCTTGACCGCCAGAGCCGCGGCCAGGAGAACAGGTGCAATTGCTGCCAGTAACAATGACGCGAAAATTACGTCGAACGAAGATTTCGCAAAGCGTTGCGCACCATGATATTTCGGGCGCTCGACGCGTATCAAAGGCTGACCGGCCACCGGCCGCATCGACAGGCGCGGCCCCGACACGTCGACGATACTTGGCGCAACGACCAGATCTACGTCCCGCGATTCCAGATCCCAGGCAAGCGCACGGATTCCATCCGAGCCGAGATGTTCGGTTGCCGTCACGGCAACGGTGTCTGCGCCGACCAGTTCCAGCGCTTCGACCACCGATGTCTCACCACCGAGGAGCGGTATGTCACGCCCGTCGACTGCGATGGACTCGTCCGCGCGCCGAAGGAACCCCGGCACACACACTCCGACCACGCGGAAACCGTCTGCGCTACCCCGCTCGAAGTTTCGTGCAAGTTCAGCGCCGGCATCCTTGCTGCCCACCACCAGTACCGATGTGAGGCACTCACCGCGAGTACGCCTTCGCACGATCACCCCACGCCAGAGCCAACGGCTCACCAGTAGCGCGAGAAGGCCGACAGGGAACGCGAATGCGAGGTAGAGCCGGGCGATATCGAGACGAAGCAGAAGGCTTACTATCGCAATGACGCCGAACAATCTCATCGCGGACACCAGGATTCGCCGATACTCCTCAGGACCGCTTCCGATCACACTCGCAGATCTGGTCCTGAATATCTGCAACGTCGCCAGCCACGCGATCACCACGCCGATCGACAAACCGGTGTAGCTGAACTGCCCGAGCTCACGAGCGTCGACGGCGGTCGGCGCGGCGCCGAATCGAAGCCACTGCGCAGCCGAAACCGCCGCTACGACAATCAGCGAATCCGTCACTGCCAGAGCACGTATGTATCGATGCTGCCACGCAGCACGCGAGGAAAACTCCGCACGGGAGTCCGGCACGATGCGCGGACGCCGATACCCGAGCGACGGCGCCATGGACATGTCCAATGCCGACATCTGACCAACCTTCCCGTTTGCGAGCCGCCAGGCCCCGACCGTTCTTCGGAATTTCCCGTTTGCACCCGAATGCTTCAGGCACAGCTAGAGATGGAGAAGAGCAAATGTTCCGCTTAGGTATCGGCAACATTGCAACTCGATAATCCGGAGGCATTGCACGTGCCGCGTGAGTACTATGAGAACATCTCCAAGGCCGGAGTTCAATTCGAATAATGTTGCAGGTCAAGACTCTAACCGGCAATTTTTCTTCCCAGCACACACCCAAAGAATGTTGGACGATCGTTCACGTTCAATCGCCGCAATGTCACGGTGCCATTTACGCTGTAGTTACCAGTTAGTAGCTATAGTTCAGCTATTGAGTAAATCCGCGGAAACGTCGAGGGCTTAGGTCCCGACGACTGCAATAGCTCACAAAGCGGACATTGCCTCTCACTGCTGACCACAGTTCTTTCGCATGGGTAACTGGACCCGAATCCACGCAACCGAGAACCGTCCCTGCACGCCGGGGACCTATGTCCCCGTAGGTCGAATCCGCCGGACCTGATTGAACTTTCTGCAATTCGCAAGTGAATTGCCCTTCGATATGGAGTAATTCGGCAGACCCGAAATCCCGCCATGCCATCCGGCCAACCCAGACCCGCACTGGGTACCGAAAAAAAGATTTCAAAATTCCCACTATGTGAGATGTGAGCATGTGAGACGTTCCGGCCGGACTGCTCGGGGACTGGCGCTTCGACGTGGCGAGGGCGATATGTCTCGATCAAGTAATGTCTGCATATGGCGCCGGACCGATGGCGATGGTCGGCAGTCCCCAGCGGTGCGCAGCCTCGAATCGCACGCAGATGTCGGGTAGTAAGCGAATGGAACTGGAAATGTTGAAGATTCGTGAGATCCGCTCCGAGTCCGGGATCATTCCTCGACTCGCAGTGCGGTGGTTGATGATCGCGCTCGCCACGATCTTTGCATTTTGGCCCACCTGGACCAAGCTTTGGCAGAGCACGGCCAGCGGAACTGCCATCGGCTACGTCTTCGCTCTACCGCTCTTGTGCCTGGTTGCAGCCGTCGGAACAGACTTGAGGCGCGGCCCGGAGCTTCCGATTCACGATCGTGAGACCGACAAGATAGTCGGCTGCATCGGTCTCTTCGTCGCGTTGGGACTTCAAGCGCTCCTGCTACCGCGTTTCGCCGAGACCTACGAACTGATGCATATCGACGTCATCGCAGCCTGGGTATTCGTCTGGAGCGCAGCGGTTCTGATGTTCGGCCTCCGTCCGGTCAATCGGTACTGGGCAATCTGGGTGGTCCCGATCATCTTGGCGCCGCTGCATTACCGCGCCATCGCGACCGAAATGGGCGGAACTCGTTTCGACTACAGCGTCCTCATGGTGCTTGTCGCGTCTGCCGCGACCACGATCGCCGTCAGTAGAACGTGGAGGCGAGGGGCGATCGCCTTCGTCGCCGCGACGGTGCTCGGTGTGGTGATTCTCTACTTCACGATTCAGACGTATCCCGCTGCTCCGCTTTTCGCCGTGCAGTTGTTTCCGGCACTCGGAACCGCAATCGTCGTCGGCGGTGCCTTCTATCTGTACGAACGCCGGGGTAAGTCGCTCAAACCGTTCGACCGACCACTCCGAAAGCCTTCGACAGCCACAAGCAACTGGACCATCCTCGCGGTGTTTGCCGCCGCAGTGCTGATGTTCTTCACGCCGCTGCCATCGACAAGTTTGACCGTCAACGTCGGTCCGCCCCCGGCTACTGCGGATCCTCGACTTGTCGTTCCGCTGGGCTGGCATCAGATTGGAGCATCCGAATACGACTGGCCCCGTCGCTACTTCGGCAGCACCGCCGAACTGAGTCGTCAGACCATTCGGGCCGACACTCCGAATCCCGCTTGGGACTCACAGATGCGGCCTCGCACGGTACAGATTGACGTCGTCCAGGTCCGTCGACCCTCCACGCTCGCCGTGTATCCCAGCAAGACCACCTACGACCTGGAGAACGCGAGAGTCAGCCCGACGGTCACGCTGGAGCTGCCGCACGGGATCGTCGCCGAGATGTACACGATCGTCGACGACGCTCTCCTTCTCACATGGAGCAATCTCAATTTCGTCTGGACGCGGGGCGACGGAGCAGCGCAACGAGTCAGCCTGATCAGCGTCGACAATCACGAACCCGACGCCTACTTCCCTGAACCGAAGCCGTCGATGGCGTCCAACGGTAGCAATACCCTCGCCGTTCTACTGCGTGGTGAAACCTCGACCGAAGACACCGAATCCGAGTACAAGGACCTGGACATGCTCGAAGCACTCGCTCGACTACTCGTGGAGGCTCAGACGTGGTGAACGCAAACCGAAGCCAGTCCAACAGTGTCGTGGTCAGCGGTGACCCGGATACAGCGGAGTACCGCGAGGCCGCCCTGCACGATGCAGTGAACGGTCTACGCGAGCGCCATCCGATCTCATCCGCCTCCGTGGCCTTCTATCCGTGGCAGCGAAATACGTTGTTGGCAGGCTTTGCGCTGGTCGTCGTCAGCCTCGTGTTCTTCCTCGTCCCGACTCTCATCGCGCTGACATTGATCTGCACCATTGGATACATCTGGGCGATGGTCGACCGTCTGATCTTGTTCACGAGGGGTCTCGATGCGTCCTCGATCATGACGATCAGTGACGAAGAGGCACTTGCTCTTTCATACGACGACCTTCCCACCTATACCATTCTGGTCCCCGCATACAACGAGCCTGAAGTCGTCGGCGACCTCATCGCAGCCATGCGAGCGATCGAGTATCCGGCAGACAAGATGCAAGTCCTTCTCCTACTGGAGGAAGACGACGCCGTCACTATCGAAGCTGCACTTGCCGCCGGTGTGGACGAGGTCGTCAGCATTCTGAAGGTGCCCGCGGCCGATCCACGAACCAAACCGAAAGCATGCAACTACGGTCTGCATTTCTCGACGGGCGAGATCGTCACGATCTACGACGCCGAGGATTCCCCCGACCCACTCCAATTACGTCGAGTAGTCGCAACTTTCGCGAAACTTCCCGAGAACACTGCTTGTGTTCAGGCCAAACTTGCATTCCACAACGGAACTCAGAACCTGTTGACCGCGTGGTTCACCGCCGATTACGCGCTGTGGTTCAGCTTCATCCTTCCTGGATTGATGCGGAGCAATTCACCGATTCCTCTCGGCGGCACCTCGAATCACCTACGCCGTAGCGTCCTCGACGAGATCGGGGCGTGGGATCCTTTCAATGTCACGGAGGATGCGGACCTCGGCGTGCGGATTGCAGAGAGCGGATATCGCACCGCGGTCTTGAATTCCACCACGCTCGAAGAAGCCAACAGTGACACGATCAACTGGATCAGACAGCGCTCGCGTTGGTACAAGGGCTATTTGCAGACGTGGCTCGTCCACATGCGCCAACCCGTCAAATTATGGCGAGGATTGGGTCCGATCGGCTTTCTCCGATTCACGATTCTCATGGCCGGCACACCTTTGGTCGCCACTTTGAACATGGTGTTCTGGCTCATCAGTCTGGACTGGATTCTCGGACAACCTGAAGTGATCCACCAGGTCTTCCCCAACTATGTCTATTTCCCCGCGTTGATCTCTCTGGCATTCGGTAATGCCGCTGTTCTCTACATGAACCTCGTGGCGTGCCGAGAAACGCGAAACGCGATGCTCCTCCTCGCCTGTCTGACTGCTCCGTTGTATTGGGTGCTGATGAGCATCGCGGCGATCAAGGGGACCTACCAATTGATTCGCAACCCGTCCTACTGGGAAAAAACCTTCCACGGTCTGAACACGTGACAACGCAACCCTCACGTTCTACACAGGTGTGAGTTATGTCTACTGATCCGCCTCACCCACAATTTCACCCGATTTCGGGTTTCACCGGAAAACGCACAGCTAGATGGTTGCGGTAAACACACAATCCAGTCACAAAACTTAACTACCGGTACGCGAGAACTGCGGTGATTGGTTGCCGAATGATCACAGATCAGCCGTCGAGCGCCTTACGTGTCGAGACGGCGCTGGCTTACCGCGCAGCACTCAGGCACTATGACCGGTATGAGCGGTTTTTCGGAATGGGTGAAGCATCAACTGGAACTTCGCCAAGAAACTGACGTAGCCGATGCTGCGCGTGCGCTGGGAATACGCCCCTCCGAACTCGGTCGGTGGCTGTCCGCGAAACGCCCCCCCACGCAGGACACGATCAGAACTGCTTGCCGCGTCTTCGACGTCCACGTCCAGGAAATTCTTGTCGCGGCGGGCTACATGACACCTGACGAGTCGGGTCTGGACGACAAGCCGATTTCGCTGTCGTCGCTCAGCACGCAAGATCTCCTCGATGAGCTGGCGAGACGCTCCGCGTCGCATAGCCTTGCACGTCAGTAGGTCAGCTGCGGATCCGGCTGATCCAATCGTTCCTTGAGCCAGACTCGCAACTCCGGTCCGTACTCGGTGCGACTGAGCGCATGGTCGAGAGATGCTCGCAGAAAGCCTCCCGGGTTACCAAGATCGTGGCGGGTTCCGTGATGGACGACGACGTGAACCGGATGCCCCTCCGCGATCAACAGCGCTATCGCATCCGTCAGTTGTAGTTCGCCACCCTGCCCGGGTGAGATTCGTCTGAGCGCGTCGAACACGGCGCGATCGAGAAGGTATCGTCCGGCCGCGGCGAGAGTGGACGGAGCATCCTCAGGAGCCGGCTTCTCAACCATGCCGATGACGGCAAGCACATCGGGATCGCTGCCCTCCACAGGTGTTTGGACGTCGAATACTCCGTAGGCCCCAACACGATCGGGCGCGACGTCGAACGCGCACAGCACAGAACCACCACGCTCGGCACGTACCTTCGCCATCGCGTCGAGAATGCCGCAGGGGTGGACCAGATCGTCGGGAAGCAGCACCGCGAACGAGTCCTCGTCCGCGTCCAGCACCGATTCGACCAGACCGACAGCGTGTCCCAATCCCAGCGGAGACTCTTGCACAACCGGCTCCACCGAGATCAGGCCCGGAGCCCGACGCACACGTTCGAGTAGATGGTGCTTCCCGCTGGCGGCGAGCTTGCCCTCGAGCACCAGGTCCTCGACGAAATGCCCGACGACCGATGCCTTGCCCGGCGCAGTGACGATCACCAGACGTTCCGCGCCTGCTTGCGCCGCTTCGCTGGCGACCAGCTCGATCCCGGGTGTATCGACCACGGGGAGCAACTCTTTCGGAACCGTCTTGGTGGCCGGGAGGAAACGAGTCCCCATTCCGGCAGCCGGAACCACAGCAGTCTTGAAAGGCCGTTCAGCGCACCCAGTCATCGTTCACCTCTCCGCTCACGCGATGTTTCACACACTTACCGTTACGCGCATGCAGCGGTCGTCCCCTCATTTCGACGACCGAAGCTCACACCGCATGTACAGCCTGCGCACAAGGTCTACCGGGCGGCCGATGCCGCCGCAAGTTGACTCGAACTCGGAATTCGTTGCGCGCGAGAGCTACACACCACCCCTCGATGTCACTTCCACGAGGGGCGCGCCGCACTCCGCGCACTACCCGTTACCGCGGCGAACGGTTGTGATCGTATTTCGACGTTGACCACGGCGGGACGTAGCAACTGACCAAAGAGACAGGTACGACACAACTTCCGAACTCAGCGCCTCAACCGGACCGTCCCCAGCCGACCCGGACGTAGGTCCTGGAGGCGTCGCATCGATGGTCCCGTGCGACTTCACCAGCCTTCAAGTTCGGTTATCCACAGGTGAATGCCACTGAATACCATTGAATACGAACGAAATACGATCATCACGCCGCAACACCAGGTTCAGGTTGTTATCAAATCGTGACCATACTCCCACTGGGCGGAACTCCCAGTGGACTACTCGCAGTGTCCTAACTTGCCAGTGAAGCAATTACGTCGAAGAGTGGATCGTCAGGCCCGATATCCATCGTGCATTCGTTCGGCCGTGGATCCGGCACGAATGCCCACAGGAGAGCTCCGGCCGTACCGGCCACCTTCTGCCCCGTCAGCTTCGTCTCGATATTCGTGGCTCTGGTCGCCAGTGATTCACAACTGCCTGCCAATTCGCCTGTCTCGGCGACCAACAACGGCTTCCCGACGTTCGCGGCCTGTTCGATGCGACGCGCCAGTCCGTTCCACTGGTCGCCCGGAAGCGGAACCCCGTCTGCTCCGTAGTCGTGATACTGCAGAACGTCGACGAAGTCGGACTCGCTCACGTACTGGTAGTCGTCACCCGCAGTGCCGCACTGACCGCCCCCGACGTATCCGGCCGTGATCAGGGTGTTCGGATCGATCGCCCGAAGTTCGGCGCCTGCCGTGTCGAAGAACTCCCGCAACACCTGCGCGGAATCAGACGGGCACGTTCTTGTCCACCAATTGCAGGCGGCATCGGTACACAGGCTCGGTTCCGGCTCCCCCACCAATTCCCACGCCGCGACGGAAGGCTCGTTCTTCCAACGGTCGACGGCGGTGTGCATCCAGTCCTGGAAGCTCATGGTGGCTCGACCTGGGATCAGGTTCGCGACCTTCCACTCGTCGGTGTACCAGTCCCTGGATTTGAACAGCCCGTCATCACACCCGCTGTCCTGGGGTGAGAGCACCGGAATCGTGAACTGATTGTGTCGCGCCGCAGCGTCGAACACCGCGTCCATCGGGCCGAAATCCATCTCCCCGGACACCTTGTTCACCGCGAGCGCCTGGAACGCGTTGAAACGCGTGACGGAGTTCGGTGGCAGAGAACCGAAGTAGGCATCGAGATCGACCATGGCGCCACAGCCGAAGTTCACCGACCAATCAGTGGCCAGTTGATAAGCATTCAGCCCGGTAGGCCACCATGGCTGTCCGTCGAGCGTCAGTCCGCTCGACGACGCTCCCACCCGAACCGTCTTGGGCGAATCGGCAACCACCGGCGTCGTGAACATTCCTGTCACCACCGCGACGGTTGCAAAGCTGACTACAGCGGCAGCGATACGGCGACGCACTGTGCCAGGCACACGCGGACGCACTTCTTCAGAAGACATCTACAACCATCCACGTCATACGGACAATCCTCCCACACGAATTGCCTCATCGACCCGTTTGCCGTTCACCGGTGACGCGATACAAACGCCAGGCCGAAGGGTCCATGCCGCCGTCGTTGGGAACCTCGAGTACCAGCGCTCCCACACCGCCGGCCCCGGTGTCGTACATCGTCGGATAGCGCCGATTGACCGCGTCCGACACACCGCGACCGGTGTTCGGCACCGACAGGATGTATTCGACGTGATGTTCGGCGGGGTTGTTCAGTACGCGCACGAAGTCCGCATCGGAAGGCACGACGAATTGCCGAGGATTGTTCGACGACGCCACGACGGCATAGCTCTGCACGGTGTCGAGCAGAACCGACCCCTCCGGCAGAGCCAAGTCGTCCAGGTATCTGGCGATGCGACGCTCGGCCGCAAACGTGCGCAGATTCGTCTGCTCCTCCAGGTTCTGCCGGCCCGGAATGATCGCACTGGCAATGGAATGCTCGAGCACTGCGATCCGCGCATTACCCATCGCGACAAACGTGACCAGCGTCGACCCGACCAGCAAGCACAGAGAGATCACAAGGGGCAGAGAGGGCCCCGACTGCTCGGGGTACGTCGATACCGAGCGTGACGCAGCAGCCCCCGGTCGACGCGTGACGACCGGCGCACCGCGAGGTGCGATCAGGACGACCAACACGAAACACAGCGGAATGATCGAAATGTAGAAGCGCAGAAGGGGAAACGTCGATCCCATCACGTAGAGCAAGGTTTGGGCACCGAGGATGGCGCCGAACAACACAAGAGGCACGACCACTTCGGTGTCGCGCCGCCGAAGTGCGTAGATGATTGCAAGGACCGCGAGCACCGGGAGCGCCGGGCCGAGTACGGCCATTTCGGTAATCGAGAACGCAAGACGGGCGATCGGTGAGTCGGTTCCGGCACCAGCCTGCTCCAGGATGGAACTGTTCCCGTAGACCGACGAGAACTGTTGGAACGCTTGACCTGTGATGAGCCAACTGGCAAACGACCACAAGGCTAGGGCAAGGAATCCCGGCATCAGCACTACGGCACCGTCGAGGGCTGCTGCCCAGAGCCGCAAGCCAGGCCCCGCGCCCTCGCCGCGCTCCTCAGCAGTCGGACGGAAACGAAGCCAACTCACCACGGTCACCAGCACCACCGCGACGAACAGCGGGGCCAATGCGTCGTATCTGGTGAGGTACGCCAGAGCGAAAGCGAGGCCGGCACCGATGAGGTCGTGTACGTCGTCGCTTCGCATCCACCGAATCAATCGACGTGTCGCCCACAGAACGAAGAAGAGGAACGGAGCTTCGCTCATTCCGCTCGCCGCGTACATGACGATCATCGGGTTGACAGCGAACAGCACGGTCAGGACGACGGTGACCCATCGCGCACACCCACGGTCGCGGCTGATCCCACGTACCTGAATCACAGCACCAGCCATGAAGGCCGCGGACATCACGACCGCAGTGATGTTCCACCGCAGCAGATCCGGCCACCAATGACCCATCAGGCCCATCGGAATCTGGACTGCCGCCGTCAACGGGGTGAACACGAACCCGATCGCCGCGAAGTGCGGATCACGGCTGAGCAACATCGCCGACACCGCGGCGACGCGGCTGAGCGAATCGGTGAAGATGAACCCGATACCCGCGTTCATCCACACGCCCAACGCGGTGTAGATCGCGAAGAGCGCGACGAACATCCGCCATGGCTTGCGGCCCGGTAGATCGTGGACCGCGACGGACAGGGCCGGGCGATCGGTGACGGTCACTGTCCGCGACGCCGAGCCACGAGCACACCACCGACGGCAACAGCGATCAGAACCACGGTCCCGAATCCGATCCAGCCGATCGTGACCGCGCTCAGTCCGGTCTCCTCTTCGGCCGAGGTCGCGGTGCCCAACGGGGCGACGTTGACTCCGACATCGAAGGGCTCACTTCCCCGAGGCGCGACCAGGAGATCGCCGGTCAGTTCTGCGAACCGGTCCTTCCCACCTTCCAACCAGTTGAGCAGACCGTCGGCATCGGCCGCATCACCCTCAGAGGTCAGCGCCACCACTTCGTTGTGCGAACCCGAAACCACCTGCAAGGCACCGTATTGTCCACCGAATTCCAGACCCTGCAAGCGCAGGAGCCCTTGATCTGCTGTGTCCATGGGTAGAGCCACCGGAGTGGGAAGCTTCCCGTCCGCCGCGATCAACAACGCCGGCAGCGAACTGGTCGCCGCGTCGCCGAACGGGAGCACACGCGGTTGCAGCGGCAGATAGCTCAACCGCTGCATCGCGACAACGAGGCGCTGCGCGCGAACGAGATCTGCGAAATCACCGTGACTCAAACCGACATCGAGTGTGGGCAGCATCGACTGCGGTAATGCCTGGAATCCTCCAGGCGTCGGCGGGAATCCGGTAGTGGACGTGATGGTGCTTGCCGGATCGACAGTGAGCGAAGACGGGCTACTGGTGCCGCATTGGAAGTCGCCGGTCACATCCATCGAGACTTCGAAGGTCAGGTCGCGACGCAGGAGTTCGTTCGGAACATCGACGCCGATGTCGAAGCGCCCTGTCTCGTTCACCGTCTGCGAAGCAAGCCGTGAGTCCCCCAGCGAAATCGACAGTTCTCCGTTGCGTGAATTCGGCAGCGGTACATAGGAACCGATCATTCGGATCGACACGTCCTTCATCGGACGCCCCAGTTGCGACTGGCTGAACGGGACGTCGACCTCGATGTGATTGAGACCGGAAGCCGTCAACGTTCCGAGCTTCAGCTCACCGACGGTGATGGCGTCCTGGGAAATCTGGGCAACTGTGTTGTCCGGTGACGCGAGCGCCCTGCTCGCCGCCCAGTAGCCGTCGAAGTTCGCCGCCAACAGACTGACCTGAGGAACGAGGGTCTTGTCGTCCCCTGAAATTCGCAGCACTGGTGCACCATTCGGAGCAGCCGCGAGATCGATGCCGGCGTCCCCACTGTTGCCGAGTACTACAGCTCTCTCGAACAGTCCCGGCTCAGCGGACGGCAGACTCTGGCCGTTCGGCAGTTGTTCCACCACCACGGCGTCAGGCTGACTTCCGTACTTGTTGACAATCGCTGCACTCAGCTGCAGAGCCGCACTCTGCTGTGACCGTGACGAACCATCCGTGACGTAGATGGTTGCCTTCCTCAAAATCGGCGGAAAGAAGGTTGCAACAGTCGTGGGCTGCTGCTCGGCACCGTCGTAGGCGACAAAGGCATCCCGGAGCGCAAGGGGCTGGTATCTCGTTCGGTCGTAGCAGCGGTCGTCGACGGGAACGAGGTGAGCGATCATCGACACGGTCACGCTCCGGTCGACCACTTCGAGACCTTGCAACGGAACCGAAATCGGTAGGCCGGTTCCGGCCTGCCCGGCGTCGAAGTCGACGCGGCTCACCAATCTGCCGTCCGCAGTCACTTCGAGCCAACCCCTACTGAAGTCGGTCGGGGCAGTCAGGATTCCGGTCACGGCTGTTGCGGTGAGTCCGTCCGGCACCGGCACGGTCACCAAGACGGGTGCGTCATCGGAGGAGAACACGATGTCTGTTCCTCGTCCGAGTTCGGTGAAGGAGATCGGAGTTGTGGCTGCGGCGGCCACCGAAGTATCTGCGTCGTCCTCGAAATCCTGGGCGGAGGCGACACTGCCGAGCGGAAGCAACAAAGTGACCGCGACAGCCACCGGCATTGCCAGCGCGCGCGTCAGCCAGGTTCGAGAGTGGCCCATCAGCGTGTCTCCTCGACATTTCTTGTTTCCGCGCAATCACCAAACACAAATCACGAGTAGCAATCTCGCCAGTTCGCGACGGTCGCAGGTCCGATCGCACCGTTACGGACAAACAAACCATAACGACCAATTTATGCGTTTGGCTAATTATCCCGGCGGGCGAGACTTTTGTTACGGCATGTCACATGATTAGCAATCACCACCACTGGGAAGTCGAAAGACGCCACTGAAAAGCCCGTCAATACGCCTGAACGTCCGTCCAGTCCGGGCGCTTCACGGGCGGAGAATTCTCAGATAAAGGAAGCTGTGACGATCAATTCGATCATCCCCGCCGGCAAGAGTGCGATCGGGAAGCTGGTCGGTGCGCCGTTCCACTTCGCATCATCGCTGCGCATGGCCAGGGTTTTTCACCCTCACGGGATCGAGCTGAAGGGAACATTGAAGCCGGCCACCCCATGGTGGCCGGTATCGAAGTCGTCGACGATTACCGTCACCGCTCGAATGTCGAAAGCCCTCGGAACACCCGGAGACCTACCCGACGTACTCGGCCTGGCGCTTCGGTTGCACGATGTCGGCGCAGATGAAAACCCGTGGGACATTCTTCTCGCAACATCAGGACTTTCTACCTTCTCGAAAATGTTTCCAGCTCCGGCTTTCTCGTGGAACGGCGCGAGATACAGCACACTGGTTCCTTACTCACGCGCGGGCGGTGCCGCGGCGTGGCTGATCGTGACACCGCGCGGTGTCCATCCGGCCGGCACTTCTTTGTCTGCATTGAAAGCTGCGGTCGATCATTCCCCGCTGCACTTCTCCGTGTACCTCGCGAGAATTCAACTTCAGTTGATACCGATCGGGCATCTCTGTCTCGACGAAGTCGAGGACCACCCGGATTGCCTCCAGCCGTCCTTCGATCCGATTCTGAACACACCGGCCCACATGCGCATGCTTCCGGAGTGGCTCGCAGAAACGCGCAAGTTCGCGTATCGCGGTAGCCGCAACGGCCGGGGAGGCACACAAAAGCGCGGTTGACCGGACGTGCCGATCAACCGCGCTGAAGCTCACTCAGCTTGTGAACTTGTCCTTGATATCCGAGACCTTGTCACTGACAGTGTCTCCGGCCTTCTTGACCTTCGCCTCGCCCTGATCGGCAACACCCTCGGCAGCCAGATCATCGTTGCCCGTGGCGTTTCCGAACTTTTCCTTCGCCTCGCCGATGAGATCCTCAGCGCGGTGCTTTGCCTTGTCGATGAAGTCAGACATGTATTTCTCCTTCTTGGGTTCGGTCGTGCGTTCGGCCGTGGAATTCGGTCGTGGATTCAGTCGAACTCGAACTGCGTGGACAAATGTGTCAGCGTTTTCCGGTGACTGCCTTGACCAGGAACAGCAAGATGACAGCGCCGAGGAGGCAAGTGAGGAAGCTGAAGATCCAGCCCGCGCCCTCGACATCGACGCCGAAGACTCGAAGCAGGAAACCACCGATCAGGCCGCCGATCACACCGACAACGATGTTGAGGAAGATCCCCTGCTGCGCATCGGTTTTCATGATCTTGCTGCCGATCCAACCCGCTAGTCCACCGATGATGATCCAGGCGATGATTCCGAGTGAGAGCATTGTGACTCCTTGAGGTAAGGGACGGCGCAATGAGAGACTGCCGGTGAAGGGAGAGTTCCGAGCGATCGGCCCGCGCAACTAGACCGTGATCGCGGGTTGTGTTTGCACACAACCGGACTCTCCGCCGCACGACGCGGGGGATCGTGCACTCAGTAGCAGCCACATTGTCTGCTTACCTTTCTATCAGGTGTTCACGACAGAACCAAAATGACTGGCGATTCACCACATACGAGAAACGACACTCACCGACGCGCACATGATCAGCGTCACTACGATCGCGATCGCCATCGAAGTGACGGTCGCAAGGAGCACCGTGACGCACAGTGCCACAGCAACATCCATGACTCTGTGCACGATCGGGAGGTCTACCAATACCCGGCCGTCGGGAGGCTCAAACCTCGATTGATCAGAGAGTTCTCGGCTCATCGCGTTTCGCGCTTTCCACGGCGATGTGAGTTCTGGTCGCGACGGATGGATCACCGACCACCGCAGCGACTTGATCCCCCGTGTCAGTGACGCGAGAAATCAACTCGGACAACGTTTCCGATCCGGATACGACGCTACGTCTCAATGTCACTCGCAAATCGATCGTGCGAACTCCACGATCGAGCAACGCTTTTCCTCGGACACGCGACACTTCGTCGAAGTCCTCCAGTGATGCGCTCGCCCCTTCCGCCACCGCACCCAGATCCGCGGTGATGGAATTGTGCGAGTTCGACCCAGGGACCGTGATCTCCTTCACCCGACGCAGCGGCACATGCGCGATCAACCACCGCAACGCGAGGAGGACTAGCAATACTCCCCCCAGCTCCGACAGCCCATGGCCACCACGAGTGATCGACAAGATCTTCAGCCCACGGGATCTCGATACGCGCCGGGAAATCCTTGATCACGTCGCGATTCCACAGGATCGCTGCAACTCCCACCGCTATCGCGAGCATCCCCACGACGCATGTCGCCACGCGATCCATCGCCGTCGCCGTCCGAGTCATGACAGCGATCCCGTCTGGATACGAACCTTGATTCGCGGCGATGGTGACAGCGACCCGGCCAAGTCCCCCAGCACCGCACGGATTTCCGATTCAGCGGTGGCGGCTCCATCGGGCGTGACCGAGGCCTTCACTTCCAGCTTGCGCCGGGTCGCGTGTGACGAAGCGGATCGAACCTGGGCCAGTGACTCGACGCGAACAGACGCTATCGCCGCTACATCGGCGGGATCGATCCACGTATTCGCGACTCCGACCAAGGCATTGGCAGTCTTTCGTCGCGGTTTGAGTCCGAGGATGACGAACCACAGGCCGAGAACGACGGCTGCGATCCCCGCCGGGAACATCCAACCCTGGTACGCGAGCCCGTCCACATATGCGGCAGCACTTGGTATCCACTGCGACCCGGTGATCACGCCGGTATCCACCAGCGCGTCGCGGACGCCGACCACGCCGAGCGCAAGTAGCGCCGCGGCGATGAGGAATCCCGTGACGGCCGATCCGGGCGCCGCAAGGGGAACAGGAGCAGCAGCCCTCGAGGCAGTGGGTGGTGCGACCTTGTCGGCGGTCATCGCACTTTCCTTCCCGCGTCACGCGTGGTCGATGCCAAGAGAACGCTCACGATCGCCACGTCCACGCCGTCTACGTCCAGGCCCGATACAGACTGCAACTGGGTTGTCACGTTCTCTCGCACCGCGGTACCGATGACCGACAAGGATCCGGGCCACTCGATCGCGATGTCCACCTTGGCCCGTACCCGCTTGCCGGATACCAGCACTCGCGCCCTCGGCAGTTCACGCCCGGTCAGTTTGTCCATGCCGCCGGCGTGATGACGCACCCCCGGGGTCCCGCGCGTCGCCTCGAGAACCAACTTCTGCGCGACTCTGTCTCGAATCGTCAGCGTTCCGCGATCGCCCGGCTCGGCAAGCACAGACGACTCCGGTCGAGCTGTCTCAGCCACGTCCGCGACCCTTCAGCATCACACCGAGATCGAACTCGCCGTCACGCTGACCACCGACGAGGTATCCGATCACACCGAGAACCAGAGCGATGAGGAATCCGGTGAAACCGCCTGCAGCAGCTGCGACTCCGAGAAGTAGTCCTGCCAGTAGGCCGACAGTCGAGGTGGTCATGTGAATCCTCCGTTGTGGATGATGTTCGTTGGTGCCTGTCAGATCTCGGTGTAGGTCTTTGCACCCGGAAACCGAGCGCGCAAACGCGTGTACTGGGTCCGAGCGGGTTTCGCTATCTGCCGCATCGTGCCGCGCAGTGTCCTGCGCACACCCACACCGATCGGGGACGCGAAGTCCCGGTCGACGCGTTCGAGCGCTCGATTGAGCGCGTCGGCAGATCCGCCCACGTCGGGGTGGTAGCTCCTGATCGCCTCTCGGCGTGCGGATCGGCGATCAGGAACTGGACCACGAGAGTGCTCAGGCATCGTGCGCACGACCGACTACGTCTTCCACTGTCACGTTCACGGGGCCTGTAACGATTCCTGAAACCGCTTGGCGGATACGTAAAGCCGTATCTCGAACGGCGGCGTCGGCGAAGATGCACACATGGATGTCTGTCGACGACTCCGTCACCCGCACGCCGACGACGCGGCGGCCGGGGAGGTACGTGCCAACCTCGCCGAACATTCCGGCATGAAGCGAGGCGACCCCAGGTATCCCCGTCACAGCCGCCGCGATGGTGTCGGCGATTTCGGAACTCACTGCACCCGTGCAGTCTTGGGCTCGCCGGTTTCGTCGTCACTGCCCTCGTCGAGGTGAACGTCGTGAACCGTGATGTTCACCTCGGTCACTTCGAGACCCGTCATCCGTTCGAGCGCCGCAATGACGTTGCGGCGAATGCCGGTGGCCAGATCGGCGAGCGATACGCCGTACTCGGCCACGATGTCGATGTCGACCGCTGCCTGCTTTTCGCCGACCTCGACCGATACTCCCTGGGAGTGGTTGACACTCGCGCCGGGGATCCGCTCGCGCAGTGCCCCGACAACCCGCGACGCTCCGCCGCCGACGTCGTACACGCCGCTCACCTCTCGCGTGGCGATGCCGGCAATCTTCGAGACAACGGTGTCGGCGATCGACGTCTTTCCTTGCGAACTCACGAGAGCCGAGTCGTTCGATGATGCAACATCCTTCGTAGATGCTGTCGCAACCTGCGTGCTGACCATTGTCATCTCCTCCTGTTGATCGATCTACCTGTGTAGTCGTCACTCGAAGGCAAAACCGAATGCCCCAGTCAGGTGACGTGCATCACTGACACTTGTTAGTTACTGTCCGTAACATTCAACGCCCCGGCCGGGCGAACAATCTTCGAACGCAGCCGAGTTTTCCGCATTTCCGCGAGAGGAGCGACTGTGGCGTTACCGCATACACAGGGGCTCACCGAAGCACCTGACGGTTTGGACACCGCGACAGTGAACGCTGCGATACTCGGCGACCGAGAAGCATTCGAGTCACTGGTGCACTACTACGGACCTGCACTTCACCGCTATGCGCGTCGCATGCTCGCAGACGAAGGTGACATTCTCGAGGTAGTCCAGGACACCTTCGTGGCCGCCTGGCGTCGACTCGATTCGTTTCGTGGCGAATCGTCGATGCGAACATGGCTTTTCGCGATCTGTTCCCGAAAGATCGTGGACAGCTATCGAATCAAGAGAGCTCAACCGATCGACGACAGATTGCTCGATCCTCTCGTGCCGTCTCCCGAGGCCGGCCCGTTCGACACGACCTCGAACTCCGCGTTCCTCGAGGCACTGGAAGAAGCGTTGGGTGAACTGCCTTATCGCCAGCGTGCGGCATGGACGCTGCGAGAGGTGGAGATGCTCACGTTCGTTCAAATCGGCAAGATTCTAAGACTCACCCCGGATGCGGTGCGCGGGCATCACCATCGTGCACGGGCTAACCTGAGTGAACGAATGACGAGGTGGCGATGACTGAATCACGAACCGACGCATTGATGGCGCACGCATCCGACGTCCTGCGGAACGCTCCCGAGCCGGGCTGGGATCGAATCAGCGACAAGGTGATCCGGGCGCTACGGTCGACCTCGGCGTCCGGTTGGCCGCTCGACGCACACGCGTCGGAAGGTCCACGTCTAGGCACTGTGTCGGTGAGCGATCACGTACTCCGCACCCACTTGGCCGCCGAGATACGTTCTCGGCACCACTGCTCGCCGAGCAGCATCGAGTTCTTCGTCGACGGCCACGAAATACGTTCACTACGTATCGAACTGGCAGCGCCATACGGAGTGGATCTGGCCGAACTGTCGGACCGGGTTCGGTTCACCGTCGTGGACGTCGTTCACCTGATCCTCGGCGACACGGACCCACCGGTCTCTGCAGAGAGCATCCACGTCGCCGTAGTCGACATCGTCGATGATCTACCTGCCGAAGGGAACACCAAAAGCCACTCCGAACACTAGGTGTTTGTTCGGCAAGTGTTTGGGAACCCGGCACTCATGACCACTCCCCCACCACCGGATCCGGGCCCCGCCCCCGACCCGGGGCCGCCGACACCACCGGCGCCGACACCACCCGATCCGATGAATCCGCCGCCCGTGCCACCGACTCCGACGCCACCGAACCCGTACCCTCCGGATCCGATCCCGCAGATCTGACGTCGGCTGCCCCGAACTTCGGAGTTCAACCGCCGAGTTCGGCGATCATCTCGCTCAACGATTCTGCGGCGATACGTAGTTCACCTTCGTCGGGATTGTCGGGTGAGGACGGTAGACGTTCGGCCAACTGCTCGCGAGTGACAAGCGAGATACCCTCGAGACCGAACCCTTCTTCATCGGGGACGTAGATCTCGATCTCGCCCCCGACCGCTACCAGTTCCGAATGGGGGCCACTGCCCAGCAGTGCACGCAGGTGTTCGGTCGTCACGGTCATATGGTTCACGTGAAATCTCCTGCTTCGGTGACAGCTGACTTTGCCGGTATGGACTCGACGTGACGTACTGGCTCGACGTGACGCACTACCCCCTACTGAGTACCCCTCGCGGGTGAGCAGGAAACGACAAGTACATGAACAACGACTTCCCGAAGGAAACGCGCACCATGAGTGAACAGAATTCCACCGACCGCACGGATCAGACGGACGAGCCGCAGACCACCGGCACCGACCACGGTCCGGGAACCGGCTCCGACACCGCACCCAAGGACGTTCAGACCGATCCGTCGGGCGAACGTACGTGGGCCGACGAGGGCGGAGCCTCGAGCACCGGCCCGGCGACTGACACCGACTGATCCCGGAAGGTCTGAACCATCGGGACCAAGGTCCCGTGGGCCGACGCTCACGGGACCTTGAAATCCGTACGGATCTAACGCTTTTCACCTGGGTTTTCGCGATGCGGTAAGGTAGGCACTCAGCACGGTTGAGTACCCAGCCGTTGAAGACGAGCACGGTTCGTGCGTTGCTTCCCGTGCCGTTTCCCGGTTTCGAACGAAACCGTTTCGAACCAGACCGTTCGAACGAACCGTTTCGAGCAATCCGTCAGGAGTTTCGATGAACGAGTTTTCGAGAACTACAGATGAGCGTACGGACAGTCCCCCCACCTTCACGACGACCTGTGCCGAAAACATTCAGTCGCTCGTGGTCAGCGGCGAGATCGACGTCCGGTCCCGAGCTGATTTCGCTGCCTGCGTCGACGACCTGATCGGTGAGCGACACCCGTTCGTACTCGACTGCTCGGACGTCCAGTTCATCTCCGTCGGAGGTCTTTCCATCATCGAGACTCTGTCGGCCAAGGCACGGAGGCTCGGCGTGCCGTGGACGCTCGTCGCAGCGCACCCTGTCAGGCGTCCGCTGTCTCTTCTGAAGATGGACACCGACATCGTGTACACCGACTCGACAGCCGATGCAGTCGCGTACCTGTCCTCGACCTCCGTCCTGGACGAGACCCTGGCGGAGCCGATGTCGGCGTGAGTACCGATCTCGAAAAGCTCTCCGAATTCGTCGTCGTCGCAAACCGACTGCCGGTCGATCTCGAAACCGACGAAGACGGAAGCAAGAACTGGAAGCGAAGTCCGGGTGGGCTCGTCACTGCGCTCGAACCCATCCTCCGACAGCGGGATGGCGCCTGGGTCGGCTGGCCGGGGGTCGCGGACGAGAAGGTCGATCCGATAGTGGTTGACGGCCTTCGTCTGTTTCCCGTCGAGCTGACCTCTCAGGACCTCGCCGAGTACTACGAGGGGTTCTCCAACGACACGTTGTGGCCGCTCTACCACGACGTTCTGGTGGCTCCGACGTTCGAGCGGTCGTGGTGGCACACCTACGTCGCAGTCAACCAGCGGTTCGCCGAGGAAACCGCGCGTTGCGCCGCGGACGGAGCGACTGTCTGGGTGCAGGACTATCAGTTGCAACTTGTGCCGGCGATGCTGCGCGAGCTGCGCCCAGATCTGACGATCGGGTTCTTTCTTCACATCCCGTTCCCTCCGGTCGAGCTCTTCATGCAGCTTCCGTGGCGCAAGGAAATCGTCAGGGGAATGCTGGGCGCCGATCTGATCGGCTTCCACTTACCTGGTGGCGCAAACAATTTCCTGTTCTTGGCCCGCAAACTTCTCGGCCTCAAGACGACGACCGCGGGCGTCGGTGTTCGAAGTGCGCTCGGGCATGTGGATTTCGATTCTCGCGTCGTCAAGGTGGGCGCCTTTCCCATCTCCGTCGATTCTGCCGAACTCGAGCGCCAGTCGAAAAGCGATTCGGTCCTGCGTCGCGCGCGCGAATTGAAGGAAGAGCTGGGAAATCCCGAGAAAATCTTGCTGGGAGTCGACCGGCTGGACTACACCAAGGGTATCGACCTGCGGCTTCAAGCCTTGAAGGAACTCCTCGACGAGGATCGTCTGGATCCGGAGAAGTACACGATGGTGCAGCTCGCGACGCCCAGTCGTGAACGCGTGCAGCACTATATCGACCTGCGTAGCGTCATCGAAGAGCAGGTGGGCCGCATCAACGGTGACCACAGTCAGATCGGCCGCCCCGTCGTTCACTACCTGTATCAGCCGGTCGACCGTGAAGAACTGATCGCACTGTTCGTCGCTGCCGACGTCATGCTCGTGACGCCGATGCGCGACGGGATGAATCTGGTGGCCAAGGAGTACGTGGCCTGTCGTGGCGACCTCGGAGGTGCTCTCGTTCTCAGCGAGTTCACCGGTGCCGCAATGGAATTACGACAGTCATACCTGGTCAACCCGCACGATTTGGACGGCGTGAAGAATACGATCCTGACCGCGGTTCATCAGGATCCGAAGGAAGGCCGTCGACGTATGGCTGCGCTGCATCGACAGGTCATGACACACGATGTGCATCAGTGGGCCGAGTCGTTCCTGACTGCGCTTGCCCCAGCTGGACCGCTTCCGGACGATCAGTTCCTCACGGAGCGTGAGTCGAACTTTGCGCGCAACAACTGACCCTCACGGGCTTGCGTCAGTGCGCTCGGAGACTCGAGCTAGGATTGGTTTCAGTTCATCGTCAAGCAGCGGCTGCGAACTGATCTCCTCGACATAGCCGTGCAATGCTGCATCGGCCCAGAAAGACAGGCCGACCATGCCCCTCACGATGAAGTACTCCGAAACCTACAACGACGCTCTCATTGCGCTCGCTGCCGCTACTCATCGGCCGGCCAACGTGGTGAACCTGTTCGGCGAGTACGCCATTCGTGTTGACCTCGAATACAACCGGTTCCTTCTGGCGACCAATACCGCGGCTGGACTCTCCGATCGACCCGACAACGGAGAATCATGGCTGGTGCGGTTCTTCCAATCCGAGAACACCGACACTCCGGATCGCCTCCTCGCGGAGGCGTCGCATCAATGGTTGGTCGATGCTTTGGACGCCGCGCTCGAACAGATCGCAGCGGCAGGGAACAAAATCTCCGCCGACGCGGACTTCGGCGACCCTACCCGCACCGAAACTCCATCCTGAACGGCATCGTCTCGAGCAGCACCACTAGTCCCCCTCGGCGGTCAACTGGCTGATTCGAGCCGCTAAGACCGCATTCTCGGCCTCGAGGGACAGAATCAGACGAATACCGACGAGATTGACTCCGTCGTCGATCAGCGCGGTGATTCGTCCGAGCGTATCCAGGTCGGCCTCGCTGTACCGGCGCGTACCGCCATCGGTGCGGGTTGGTGTGAGCAAGCCCCTTCGCTCGTAAAGGCGCAGCGTCTGAGGTCCTACCCCGGACAGTTCAGACATCACTGAGATCCCGTACACGCCGCGCAGCGCCCGGGTCTGGGATTCCGACGTCACTGGAACCTCCTAGTTCGGTGTGGGCTGTCTCAATCGGCGTCACCCGACCTTAGCACCATCACGCAGTGAATCTGACGCCCAGGACATAGATTCAAGCGTGTCCAGGACCACTGACAACAAGAATCATCGAGCAGAAAAGGCGTGAAATGGCAGATCAAAGCCGATTTCGACAAGATTGCACAATGCGCTTTCCTTCGCCCGCGAATCGAAGTAGCCTTGCCAATTATCTACATCGGCTGATATAGATTTTGTAGCACCTGAAAGCGCCATAACTGGAGCTCGAAGGCGCAGAACACCCAGACGTCGGAGTCGGTGGTTCAGCCGACTCCCTCACGGCACACTCTTCACCGGGAGCAAGATGACGACGATCGACATCCCGCCCACACAGGGCGAGAGCACCACCGGCATCGGAATCACTGTCGCAAGTGCGACTTTGACAACCGAAGAGGTCAAGCGCCGAATCGCGATGATGTACGGCGACCCGGTGACAGAGGAGCCAGTAGCACTCGCGCACTGAACCTGACCGACACGCGATCCGATTGACGATGGCGCGAGACCGCCCCACTGGAGGGCGATCCCCATCAAGACGAGAGGAAAACATATGTCCGAGTTCACCGTACCGGGACTGAGCAGCGCAGACGGTTCGTCCGTCGCCGATATTCTGCAGGAACGCCTCAGCGCCTACAACGATCTTCACCTCACGCTCAAGCACGTTCACTGGAACGTCGTGGGCCCCAACTTCATCGGCGTGCACGAGATGATCGACCCCCAGGTGGAGTTGGTTCGCGGCTACGCCGACGATGTGGCCGAACGTATCGCGGCACTGGGTAACTCACCCAAGGGCACCGCGGGAGCAATCGAGCGCGATCGAACGTGGGACGACTACTCCGTCGGCCGCGACGACGCTCGTGCGCACCTCGCTGCGCTCGACCTCGTCTACACCGGGATCATCACCGACAGTCGCACCGCAATCGACAGTGTCGGCAAGATCGATCCGATCACCGAGGACATGTTGATCGGCCAGACGGCGCAGTTGGAAAAGTTCCAGTGGTTCGTTCGTGCTCACCTCGAGAACTCGGGTGGCAGCCTCGTACACGAAGGCGCGTCCACCGAGCAGGATGCCGCAAATGAGGCGCGTCAGAACTGATTCACCGTCCGCGGGTTGGGGCGCGCGGGGGGGGGGCCGCGGGTTTTGGGTGGCCCGCGGGGCCGGGTGCGTTTTTTGGGTTTGGGCCCCAACAAAACCCCCCCACGGGGGCGTCAGCCCCTCCGAGCCGCAACGG